>JAKISY010000067.1 GCA_021648365.1 Verrucomicrobiales bacterium | reverse complement strand
GGTAAGCTTTCCACTAACTCCCCCACATAACCCGCTCGCTTACGCAAAGCCGCCGCCACAAAAAGCAAAAAAGTTGTGTAAGCCGCCACCGGATTTCCCGGCAAACCAAAGACCTGGGTATCCCCCCGACGACCAAACAAAAACGGCTTACCCGGCTTGATCCGCACTCGCCAAAAATCCATTTCCACTCCCAATTCATTCAACATCGGTTTAACCAAATCGTGATCCCCCACCGAAACACCTCCCGCAATCAATACCACATCATTTTCATCCAGCGCCTGCTGCAAAGTCGCCTTGAGCACCTCAGCCTCATCCCGCGCATGAAAGCGCTGAGCCTCACAGCCCAACACACTCTTCACCAAAGCTGCCAACATCGGGCCATTACTATTAAAAATATGCCCCGCAGTCATTTCCGTGCCTGGCTCTATCAACTCATCCCCCGTCGTCACCACCGCCACCCTCGGCAAGGCATGCACCGCCAACTCTGCCACTCCCTGCGATGCCAATAAGCCAATCCTACCTGGGGTGATATTCTCCCCTGCGCTGATGATTTTCTGCCCCACACAGACATCTGCCCCACGACGACGGACAAACTCCCCCACCTCATCCACCGCATCGCCCACCTCGATCTGCCGCACACCACCCTCCAACTCGATCACTCGCACATCTTCCTGCATGATCACCGCATCCGCACCCGCTGGCATCGGCGCCCCAGTGAAAATCCGCAACGCTTCTCCCTCATCCACCCTCAAAGCTCGATCAGCACCCGCCGCCTGCTCTCCCGTCACCACCAAGCGCGCCCCCACCTCGCAGGCATCTTGATAACGAAGCGCATAACCATCCATCGCCGAGTTATCAAAACTAGGCAAATCCACCTGCGCCACCACATCCACCGCCGCGTGACGCCCCAACGCCTCCGCCAGAGCGCAATGCTCAAGCTCCCCCACCGCCGTCAATTCCAATATTTTTTTCCTCGCTTCGCTTTCTTCGATCATCTGATAATTGCCTTTCCCTTTAACTGATAGGATTATTCTAAAATTTGCTTCTCCTTACCATCTGGACCCGTCACCGTAGTGATCTCCCCTTTGCGATCCATCACCCCATGCAATACCACCGAATCCCCTCTACTAGGAAAGCCCTCGATGATGTCCGCCACTACGAATACCCCCTTGCGCTCCTCGCTCACCTTGAGCTTGGCTGACGGTCTACCTGAAGGGTCATAACTCATCCACGTCGTTCCAGCAGACACCTTAGGTCGCCCACCAGACATCGACTTCACTAATACAAAACGTCCGCGATCGTTCACCAGATGCACCACACCAGCCTCTTTATTGCCAGGCACTTTGCTCGCCGCTAAAGCCTCAGAAGCCGCTTTCTTTTTTTCTTTTTTAGCACCGAAAAAGCTAGGCATTTTAGGCACCTTCAAAGCTGGTAGCTTCATTGATACATGCTGACACGAAGAAATCATGCAAACTAACAGCCCCATCAAAATAAGGCGATTCAACCAAGCGTAGCGATAACTTTTCATCCTCTCATCCTAGCCCCACATTTTGCTGCACTCAACCGCAATGAAATAGGAACCGCACCTAACATTCTGATGGACGAATTACCTGAACATCAATAGGAACAACACTATAATCTTCCCCAATCAAAACATTCCTCGGATCCGCATCGATTATTTTAAACCCCGTTTCTACATTGATATAAAACCCTTTGCCTTTCCTCTCAAACCCAAGCCCTCGCATGTATTCATCTATCTGTTCAATCGTAGCCTCTATGCCCGGAATAAACGGTTGAGAAATAACAAACGCCAGCCCCTCCTCCAATTGAGCTACACCGACAAGTCGGATGTCATCTTCAAATAACTCATTCGAAGATTCCACATTTTGAAGATAAGTGAGTGCCGCACCACGCGCTCCAAAATTCGGCGGCATTGTAATCTTAATAACCCTATCAGTTTCAGGGTCATAGTAAACATTGTGCTCGTTGCCGCCCTCTAGTTCGGAAGAATATCCCGTTATTTCCTCGAGCAAAAACCTCCCAATTATGCATTCGCTTTTTTGCGCGTGCGCAAATAAGGATTCGGTCTCGGAATGGAACCGTTGCGCCGCATCTGAGCCACTGCTTGCTCTCTCGTGTAACCTGAGGGCTTCAATCGCAGCGCTAATAGACGCCCCTTTTCCTTTTTTATTTTCATCACTCTGAAGTTACTCAATTTTTGCGATTGAAGCAAGCAAATATCTTATCTCATCAACTCATCCTAGCCCCACATTCCCATTTCTCAATCCCTCAAAACCTGCACCGGCTGCATCAAAACAAAAGGTGATACCACCAAAGCGCAAAAACGTTCTTCGCTTTCTTCCCAATATTCTGCATGAGGAGCCGACGGCGTCAGCACATCGCCACTAGCTCGCCAAGCCTTGACCCGTGCCGCATCATCCGCAGCAAAAGCCTCTCCCACCTCCGTGATCGATAAAGCTGGATCCACATACACCAAGGAACCTGTTTCAAAGTGGCTTTTCAGATATTTCCAAGTGACCTCCCCAGTGTACTTATCCAGCTTCTCGGTTACCGACAAAGACTCCTCCCCAAGCATGCCGTATTGCATCTTTTTTTCATCACCCTTACTGTTAGCATCACCACTCATTCTATTGACCAACACTGACTTCGCAGCAAAGGCAAGTGCGAATTCTGATCAGAACTGGAGAAATATCAATAATAGGCTAAATTATAACACGACTCCTATCAACTTGAGTCCGCCACCCATCACTATCACATGCGTCCGCCTCTCAACAAACAACGATTGCTTCGATTTTTGAAGGAATTTGGTTCAAGCATTCCTGGAAAAGGTAACATTTACCTGACTGGCGGAGCTACGGCTCTACTCCATGATTGGAGAGAAATGACGGTCGATGTAGACATCAAGGCAGACCCTGAACCTCAAGGATTTTTTGAAACCATCGCTCAACTCAAGGACAGTTTCCCCATCAACATCGAACTGGCCTCACCTGATTTATTTATCCCCCCCCTTCCTGATTGGAAACAGCGTAGCATTTTCATTGCCCAACATGGGAACATCGATTTCTATCATTACGACCTCTACAGCCAAGCTCTAGCCAAGCTGGAAAGAGCCCACCCACGCGATCTAGATGATGTGGAAAACATGCACGATCATCATTTGATCAAAAGCCCTTTGCTGCTAGACCTTTTCACTCAAATCGAAGACGACCTGAAAAAATACCCCACCATCGAAGCCTCCGCCCTCCGTACCACCATTCATCAATGGTGCGAACAACACCCAGCATGACTCCACCCCATGACATTATCAGCGACCTGCCTGCAGAGCAACACATCCGCGATGGATTGCTCGACTTGCAGGGCGGGAAAACCAGCATCGCGTCATGCTTAGTAAGGATAGCTAGCCCTCGACTACTAAAAGCCGGGATTTTGAAAGAACCTATTGCGCTAATGGATCAAAATGATGAGCTCACCCTTTACCAATTATTAGCATCACACGGCGATCGCGCCTATTCTATCTACAACAGTCTTCTTCGCGAGCTCAGCAGTTTTGAGCGAGCACTCGATCAGCGCCTTTTTCAAATCGCAGCCACCAGCAGCAAGGTCATGGCAAGCCAGGGAAAGCGTCCACATACTGAATCGTGAAGTCGGGAAAAGCATCGACGATTTGTATTTTGTAATCTGGAAACGAATTGACGATTTTCCATTTTCCTGGTGCTGTAGGAAAAGCGTCCACCCTTTTCACCTTGAGATCAGGGTTCGCTCCAACCACCTTCACTTTATAGTCAGGAAAAGCATCGACCCACTGGATTTTCCCATACACCTTGCGGATCTCACTCTTGCTGCAAGCCATGGTGCTAGGTTGAGGTTCATCTTTGCCGATCACGACCCAGGCAAAAGCTCCCTTGCTCAAAAAACCAAGCAAAGCAGCAGTCATCACCAGCGCCACTGCTAATGATTTGTTTTGATAGTGATCTATTCTCATAATGATACAGTAGTGTGTTTACGCATTTTTTGACGAAAACACGCAGCATTTATTCATTTCATCTCATCACGCCCTTTCCCTGCTTGCCGTAAGATAGTTCTATGACACGTTACCGTTGTGAAAGAACTGACTCCAGACGCATGGAAAGATATCGTATTACCAGGCAGTCGTGTGTTCATTGGCTCGGGAGCAGCCGTTCCCTTTGCTGTGGTAGAGTCCATGCTCAGTAAAGCTGGCAGCTACCATGACGTTGAGCTAACTCACATCCACACCATCGGCGATCTGCCCTGGATCGATGAGAAATATGACAACTCACACAGAACCAATACTTTCTTCCTCACTCCCTCCATTCAAAAAGCCGTAGCCGAAGGGCGCGCCGATTACACCCCCTGTCCGCTTTCAGATGTTCCCTCCTTATTCAGCGGTCACCTGCTACCCGTCGATGTCGCCCTGATCCAAGTCAGTCCGCCAGATGCCAAAGGTTACGTTTCTCTAGGCGTCAGTGTGGACGTAGTGAAATCTGCGATCAAAGCAGCGCGAGTGGTGGTGGCACAAATCAACCCCCACATGCCTCGCACTCGAGGAAAGTCCCTACTCTCCACCAGCAAGATCCACTACTATCTCGATAGCCAACAAACACTGCCGACCCTTGACTTACCTTCCGCTCGACCCGCGCAATTAGTAGCAGCGCAATACGCAGCCCAGTTGATCGAAGACGGATCGACCCTGCAAGCAGGTCTCGGCAATACTCCACAAGCCGTGCTACGAGCGCTGAAAAACCATCGCCACCTTGGAGTCCACACCGGTCTATTCACCGATCCAATGAGAGATCTGATGCAAAGCGGCGCTGTAGATAATTCTAAAAAACACTTCCATACCGGCAAATCCACTTGCTCTACTATCATCGGCAGTCAACAGCTTTACGATTTTGTTCAAGAAAATGACCAAATCGAAATGCGCCCTTCGGACTGGGTGGGGAACGTCAACCGTATCCGCAAAAATCACAAAATGGTTGCTATCCACGGAGCCTACGAAGTTGACCTAACTGGTCAAGTGGCACGCGACTCCCGTGGGCACCTGTTTTATGGCGGCATGGGCAGCACTCAAGATTTTATCCGCGGTGCAGGCTACAGCAAAGGCGGACGTCCCTTGATCGTGCTGACCTCTCTATCCGAAGACGAACAACACTCTCGCATCGTTGCTGGCTTCAAACCAGGTAGCGGCGTTAATACCGGGCGCGGCGACATTCATTACGTCGTTACCGAATACGGCATCGCTCGTTTGCGCGGACGCAGTATCCGCGACCGAGTTCTCAACATGGTGGAAGTCGCCCACCCCGATTATCGTGAAGGCCTCTTGCGTGAAGCACATGCTTGGGGCTGGATTCCCAAATTCTACGACATCACCCCCAAAGGTTTGAGCCATCCGACCAGTCAAAGTATCCATTCAAAATCGGTGCTCTTCAAAGGGCGCAAATTCATCTTCCGCCCACTGCGCGCCAGCGATACTCGCTCCTTGCAGGATTTTTTCTATTCCCACGACCCCGCAACGATCAACATGCGTTACGGTCACGCCAAAGACCGCATGAGCCATCAAGCCGCCTACCAACTCACCGCTGTCGATCAAAGCGTGGACGCCGCCTATGCTCTTTTTGATGACGACGCGCAACGTCAGACCATCGTAGCGATTGGTCGATTCTATCGAGACCCTTCAGGCGATTCCGCCGAAGTCGCCTTCATGGTTGGCGAAAATACTAGACGCTTGGGCATGTCGCGTTTCCTCTTAGGCGAACTCGCCAAGCTCGCACACCAGCGCGGCATCAAGAAATTCTGGGCATCCGTCTTGAAACGCAATAAACCCATGGCAGCTCTCTTCGTAGCCCATGGAGCGGATAAAAAAAGCTACCTAGGAGAAGACAGCGATGAGTTCACCCTTTCCGTCGAACAGCTATTATCCTCTTTAGATCCAAGCCCTAACCTCCCCCGTTGATACCGCCGTCATGAGCCCCCACTCCACCCAAGCCACCGGCATCCTTTACGATCCCGTTTTTCTGAAACACGATACTGGACCCATGCACCCAGAGAATGCGGAACGCTACACCGCAGTCATGTACGCTCTGGAAAAACATTGCCTTGCCCCCTCTTATCTTCGACTGCCTTTGCAAACAGCACAGATCAACGACGTCTTGCTCTGTCATGAATCTTGGTACCATGACGTCGCTCGCATGGACGCGGATCAATTCGCAGAAGTGCTACGCACCGGCGATACCGCCATCTGCCCCGACTCCTACGACGTCGCGATGCAAGCCGTCGGCAGCAGCATGGCTAGCGTCGATGCCGTCCTAGCAGGCACCGTCAAAAACGCCTTCTGCGCGATCCGACCGCCAGGGCATCATGCCTCAGCAGGCAGAGGCATGGGCTTTTGCATCTTCAACAACGCCGCCATTGCCGCCCGCCATTTGCAGCAACGCCACGGACTCGAGCGCATCGCCATCCTTGACTGGGATGTGCACCACGGCAATGGCACGCAAGACATTTTCTATTCTGATGCCAGCGTCTTTTACGCATCGAGCCACGAAGACAACATCTACCCCCACACCGGCGCAAGTGAAGAAACCGGAGAAGGGAAAGGCAAGGGCTACACCCTCAACCTACCTGTGCCAGAAGGCAGCGACGGCACCCTCATCCTCCAGCTATGGGAAGAAAAAATCGGTCCCGCCTTAAAGAAATTTCAGCCAGATTTCATCTTGATCTCCGCCGGCTTCGACGCACGAATCGACGACCCCGTTGGCATGCTCAAGCTCACTGACAACGACTTCACCAAACTAACTCAAATAGTCTGCGAATGGGCGGCCGAACTGTGCCAAGGACGCGTAGCCTCGCTGATGGAAGGAGGCTACAATCCAGCCGGCTTGAGCAAAGCCGTTATCGCTCACGTCACAGAGCTGAGTAGAGCTTGATGGTCCGGAAAACTAAAACCTCGTATTCACACCCACACGCACTTGCTGGCGCTGGTAATCTTTTCCCACATCCTCCGAATCATAACGAGTAAGCTCATAAGTGAGGTAAAGATCAAAATACTCGCTCAAGGCATAAGTCAAACTCGCCTGAATCATCACCGCCTCATCTTGATAATCGAGCAACCCCGATTCAGGCGCACTGAACTCGCTGTGCAGATAGAAAACTCCCAAGCTCAGATCCAGGCGATCACTGAGCTGCTGATCTGCTGCTAAGCCCGTGCGGAAACTGTACCTATCCCTAAAACCAGCAAGTTCCGCATCTTCAAATCCTAAGCGCGCCACCCAGCGCACACTCGTGTGCGCAGAAAGCTTCGCTTGCAAAGAGGCTTCTCCATAAGCCTTCCACTGATCCGCATAACGCTCAAAACTCCTCCGCTCCGCCCCCGCTAGCAGGCTGCCCTTCCACTTGCTCGACACCTCATAGTCTGCGCCTAATAAAAAATAATGCGACTGACTGTCATTCGCTGCCCGATCAAATTGAGTCTGACCATAACGATACTCTGCGAACAGCGCCAACCGCTCATTGCTAAGAAAGCGGAATTGCTGTCCCAACAAATGCCGCCACCTGTCCTCCTGAAAACTCAATCCCGCTCCTTGATACTGAATCGTCGAAATCCGGTAAAAACTACGCGTCGCAAAATGCTTGCCCCAACGATAGCCAAAAGCCAAGCGATTGTAAGCGAACACATATTGATCCGTGCGCAAACCTGTCGTCTCGCCAGAGAGCCAATCAGGTTCCACATCATAGCTGATGCTCATTTGATTCGACAAGGTCAGACGCGATGCCACTTGCCGCTCCACATTCGCCACCAAACGCCCTCGATAAACCATATTCTCTAAACTCACCGGACCGGCTTCATTGTAACGCGCACCAAACCTCGCCATCACATCCACCTTACCGCTTTGACTCACCCGATCAAAATAACTCACCACTCCAGCTCCCACAAAATAGGAGTCCACCGCCTCACTCGAACTAGCCGTATTTACATTCGAATCAAAACCACTTTCCCCATAGATCGACCACCTCAAAGGCAAGGACTCATCTCTCGGCAGCTGCCCTAGCTCCCCCATACTTACTGGCAATAAAAAATCGAACCATCCTTGATCCACCGCTCTTAAAGAGCGCGTCTTAGGCTCAAGAGGTTCACTCTCGCTGACAAGCATATCACCCCGAGGCTTGTCAGAAGCCACTTGCATTTCCGCAGGCTTCCATTTCTCCTCTTTATTCTTCTTCTCCACCACCACTAAATCCTCACCCGGCTTTTCTTCACGCTTCCAGCTAGGAACTATTTTTTTGATCAAACTACCCATCTTGCCCTGCACTGGCTGCAGCTTTTTAGGCGCCGCCTTCTTCTTTGCCCCGGCATGCTCTTCAAAAGCCAATTGGATCGCTTCGATCCGAGTAGGCGCAGCGATCACCGCACACTCCGCAATCGCCGACGACATCTCACCCGCATGTTGCAAAGCCACCCTCACAATCTGTTTCACCGCAGCATCGCTGCCGTCGCTCAAAACAATCGCTGCAGTCAACAATTCGCAAGTGCAGTGCTTCGATTGCAAAATCGCTCGTCCCAACAGCTCATTCAGACGTTCAGGAGCCGACTCAACCACCTCTCGTAGCTGCGCCACGTGATCCTGACACTCTATCGGTGGCTGTATCGGCGGCGACCCAAGTTCTCCAGACTTGACCTGCTCTTGCCCCATCAGAGATGGGCACAAGCATGCCCAAACTGCAAGCAGCACGGTAGGGCATAAAATCGAGCGCAAGCCTTTCATCAGAAATCCGGTCCATCAACAGTGAAATGGAGCGGGTAGTGAGAATCGAACTCACGTAATCAGCTTGGAAGGCTGGAGCTTTACCACTAAGCTATACCCGCATTTCACTGGATCTAGTCTCAACGAAAACCAGACAAAAAGCCAAGAACAATTTAAGAAATGTTAATAACTTTGGTTTTCGCAGATACTCATGACCGGTGTCACGCTCTCGCGAGCTATTTCCTACGCCAAAATACTGCCCCTGCCAAGTAATTTTTGATTCCAAATTTCTCAAAAAAAGACAATGATCGATTCATCCAACCTTTTTAACCCCTCACCAGCGTGCTGGAATCCTTCTTCACCTCTATCAAAGTGCCCAAGCAAGGGGCACTCTTTGATCGAGATCCGCTTGCCTTGACCGCTGCGGCTGCGATCTGCGGGATCATTTTCAGCGATTATTTCCTCCTGCCCCTACTGACCCTCTCCCTGAGTTTGATCGCCCTTAGCTTATGGGCGTTTTTTCACCGCACCAGTTCGCTGGCACTCTTGAGCCTGAGCTTTTGCAGTTTCGCTTTCATCCACAGCCTCGATTTGCGCTGGATCGAGAGCTTCCCGCACCTCGGGCAGTTACAGCAAGTCAACTCCGCCCGCAGCCCACAAATCACTCAAGCCATCGCAACCGGCATCATCTGTAGCGAAGTCTCACTC
The DNA here is from genome assembly GCA_021648365.1 of Verrucomicrobiales bacterium. Classification (GTDB taxonomy): domain Bacteria; phylum Verrucomicrobiota; class Verrucomicrobiia; order Verrucomicrobiales; family DEV007; genus JAADHD01. The sequence continues at coordinate 16,619 of JAKISY010000067.1, read as the reverse complement.
AGCGAATCTCGGCGCAGAGCCAACTGCATCCTGCAAATAGAAAGCCTCGACCTCGATGGCAAACGCTCCTTCAGTCACCATAAGGTCAGAGTGCGCTTTGATCACTTACCCAAAAACCTACGCGACCTCCGCTACGGTGACCAAATTAGCATGCAAGGGCAAATCCACCTCTTGCCGCCAGCCAGAAACCCGGGCTCCTTCTCCCCGCAAGATTTTTATCGCCGTGCGCACGGCATCGTCGCAGAAATTCACTGCCACGCAGGTCATCCTATTCGCAGGATCTCTCGCAATAACGGCAATGCCCTCATCCGTATCGCGCACGCCTCTCGTGACTGGCTCGCCACAGCGATCACCCGCGACCTCGAGCAAGACCCCGACACCGCCTCCATCATCACCGCCATGGTGCTCGGAGCGCGTGAAGACACACCCGAAGCCATCGAAGAACAGTTCCGCCTCAGCGGTGCCTTGCACATCTTCGCCGTCAGCGGACTGCACATCGGCTTGTTCGGACTGATCGTCTGGCAAGTGCTCAAACTACTGCGCATCCCACGTCGCACCGCGATATGGCTGATCATTCCCGCCATCCTATTTTACGCCACCCTCACCGGACTCCGCCCCTCCGCGATTCGAGCCGCAATGATGGGCTCCATTCTGCTGTTTGCCTTCGTAGTCGGACGCCAGCCACGATTGATCAACAGCCTCGGCCTCTCCGCCCTGCTGCTGCTAGCTTATGACAGCCAACAACTGTTCCTGCCCGGCTTCCAACTCTCTTTCGCCGTGCTCGCCATGATCGCCCTGCTCGCACCCATTTTCATGCGATACTTTTCGGCACCTTTCGCTCTCGACCCCTTCATCCCGCATCATTTGGTCTCATCGCCGAGGCTCATGTTCCACAAAGTCACCCACTACAGCTGCAATTACCTCAGCGTATCTTTTGCCGCTTGGTTAGGATCTCTACCGCTCATCATTTACCACTTCCAACTGGTCACCCCCGCCTCCATTCTTTCCAACTGTTTGTTGATCCCCATGGCAATGTTAATTCTCAGTCTCGCTTTTGCCAGCCTTTGCGCATCACTGCTGCAAATAAACTTCCTGGCGATTCTTTTCAATAACAGCAACTGGCTGGCTGCCAAATGCTGTAGCCTGCTCACCGCAATGTTTGCGGCCTTGCCCGGAGGACATTTTCACTTCAGCTTCACCCCCGCTCCCATCTCAGCAGAGCAGCCACTCTATATCGCTGTTTTAGATATCCCCTCTGGTGGAGCCAGTCAGTTCATCTCTGTTTACCAAAAAACCAAGTGGCTCCCGCAAGCTCAATCTTCACTCATCGATACCGCCAGCGAGCGCAATGCCCCCTATCTCATCGAACCCTTCCTACGCTACCGCAGCGTCAACCGCTTGCAAAGTATCTTCCTCACCCACAATGACCATCAACACATCGGCGCCTTACCGATCCTCAGCACTCGTTATCACTCGCAACAACTCTACGGCCCAGCTCAAATACCATCCGCTACGGCGTTCAAAGATCTCAAACCAGCTTTCAGAAATTCCTTAAAAATCCTTCATCGCGGCGACCAGCTCAACTTCGCAGAGAAGGTCTCCATCAAAGTTCTATTCCCACCTGCAAACAAAGCCCTAGGTCCACGAGCCGACGATAACAGCTTAGTATTGCAACTACACTACTCCGGCTGGGCCATCCTCTTTATGGGAGACGCCGGTTTTGAAACCGAAAAGTGGCTACTGCAACATCAACCCCAGCAACTCGTTAGCGACCTGCTGATCAAAACCCAACACAGCACAGCACCATCAGGACTTCAAGAGTTCATCACCGCCGTACAACCGCAAGCCATCATTGCCAGTCATCACGACTTCCCTGCCCAACAAAGAATACCACCCGCATGGCGCACCTGGTTGCGGCAACAGCAAATCCCCCTCGTAGATCAATCGCAAAGCGGCGCCGTAGAGATCTTGATCAGCCCCACTACTCTCCAGTTAAAAGGCTACCTCGACGCTCAAAGCTTAACCTTGCGCAAACGCAAACCCTGAATCTTACGCCCCACCTCTTTCCACTGACGCTCAAAATCTGTCTCAGCATAAAAGAAATCCTGCTCCGACCATGGTACCACCTCAAAGTGCGGGCAAAGTTGTGCCGCCTCTTGAGCTAACTCAAAATACTCTTCGTGATCCGTCTTGAACAAAAATTCTCCGCCACCTTTAAGCAGATCCGCCACCGACTTCAAAAACACCGGCTGACACATCAGCCGCCGTTTGTGATGTTTCTTTTTCGGCCAGGGATCAGGGAACAACAAATGCACTCGATCCGCGCAAGATCTCGGCAAAAGCCACTCCACCGCATAAGTCGTCTCCAAGCGTAAAGCTCGCACATTCTGCAAACCTGCCCGCTCGCAACGGCGGCACACCTTGCGCACCCGCCCCAGCAAGCGCTCCACCCCGATATAATTCCTATCCGGAAAATGCTCCGCCATCGTCTGTAAAAAACGACCTCCCCCACAACCCAAATCAATCTCCAGCACCGCAGGCACCTCACCAAACAGCTGTTCCTGTTCAAGCCGACGACACAAATCCTCCGGATACAACTCCAAGGCAAACGGTTCAAATTTCTCAGCACTCATCTCCTGACCACTACCGCTTTAAAAGACGCGCCTCCACTGCACTGCGCCACTCCACAGAACCCACATCCGGGCCATGTCCACTCTGATCAGAAATATTAAGCTGCCTATCTAATACCTGAGCCCATTCATCCGATCCCACATCCGGCCCATGCCCTTGACCATCACCCGTTGCATGAAGTTTGTCTGCCCACAGCGCCCATTCGTCCCAATCCTTCGGAGCCACCTTGCCCCTCGCCGCTGTTAAATCACCTCCCTCACGACTCACATCCATAGAACTTTCGCACGAACTAAGCGCAAACACCAAACAGCCCATCCAAATAAGTATTGTTTTCATATTGATCTCTAATTATTTATTCTTATCTGCGTTCATCTGCGCCATCTGCGGTTCCCCCTCCTCTCATCCCATCACCGGAGCATCCACCCACTTCCCATGTTCACGGATCAAATCCACCAACTGCTGCACCGCCTCCCCCTCTGCGATGTTAAATTTCACCGCCTCTTTTCCCACATACAAATTGATCTTACCCGGCGCTCCACCCACATAACCAAAGTCCGCGTCAGCCATCTCTCCTGGCCCATTGACAATGCAACCCATCACCGCGATGCGCACCCCCTTGAGATGCCCAGTCGCTTCGCGAATACTCTGCGTCGTCGTTTGTAGATCAAACAAAGTCCGCCCACAAGACGGACATGCCACATAGTCCGTTTTGAAAATTCTAGTGCCCGCCGATTGTAAAATGTTATAAGCCAATCGCAACGACCTCTCCGCGTCAACCTCACCCCTCACCCAAATCGCATCACCAATACCATCGCATAACAAAGACCCTATTCTCGCACTCGCAGCTAACAAAACTTGATCCGAATTTTCCCCCGCCTGCTCACAAAACCCATCCTTCAACAAAATCGAATGGCGCGTATCAAGCTTCGCTGCCAACAGACGGTAAGCCGCCACCACCGACAAATCACAGTCATCCGCTACCGCCACCAAGACCTCATGAGGCAAAGCGTTCAGCTCCTCCACCGCCGCTTCATCAGTCACATCCACCAGGCGAATAACCTCACCCGCTTTCTCCAAAACAATCTCCGGCTGAAACTCTCCCAAAGACACCAAATCCGCCTTCACCGCGTCGAACACCTGCGGCGTCGTAACGATGCGAACCGTTTGCTCCGCCCCCAGATCATAGCCATCTATGTTGATCTTCTTTGTACCACGACGAACAAAGTCGAACGGATCATAAGAAAGCGAAGCCCCTGTTGTTTGCGTATTCGCTAGCGATGACGCTGATCGCTCTCCCTCTTCGCCCACCCACTCCACCAAAGCTTTTGCCACGGGAATCTCGTGAACCGAGTCCTCCGTCAAACTCACTCGAACCGTATCTCCCAGCCCATCTGCCAATAAAGAACCAATCCCAATCGCACTCTTGATGCGACCATCCTCACCATCACCCGCTTCCGTCACGCCCAAGTGCAAAGGGTAATTCCAATCCTCACCTTCTTGTAACAAGCGAGCAGCCAACAGGCGATAAGCCTCGATCATCACCTTGGGATTACTCGCCTTCATCGAAAAAATCAGCTCGTGGTAATCGTGACTCCTAGCAATACGCACAAACTCCAGCGCACTCTCCACCATACCCAAAGGCGTGTCGCCATAACGATTCATGATGCGATCACTGAGCGAACCATGATTGGTGCCGATGCGCATTGCTACACCATTCTCCTGACACCTTTTCACCAGTGGCGAAAAAGCCTCATCGATCCGCTCCAACTCCGCCTGGTATTCGTCATCCGAATACTCCAATATCTGAAACTTCTTTTTGTCCGCGTAATTGCCCGGATTCACCCGCACCTTCTGCACCCACTTGGCCGCCTCCATCGCCGCATCCGGTTTGAAATGTATATCCGCAACGATCGGCACCTCACTGCCCGCCGCCCTCACCCCCGCCACGATCCCCTGCAAATTCTCTGCGATTTTACGCGTCTGCGCCGTCACCCGCACCAGCTCACACCCCACCTCCACCAAAGCCAAAGTCTCCTGCACACAAGCCTCGACATCCCGCGTATCACTGGTCAACATCGACTGCACCCGAATCGGATTCCCTCCACCAATGCCAATGCCGCCAACGCGAACCTCACGAGTTTGACGACGCGAATACTTAAAATAATCAGCACAATATTTCATCGCATCACCCAACACTAACCACTACTTAGCTTCACCTACAGGAGCTGCCCCATCTTTTGGTGCAAAACGTAACTCCACCCCTTCTTTACGAGTAGCCTGATCCGATACGTTTTTCACATCCTTGATCGAAACAAAAACCATGAAACCCAGCAACAAAATCACAAAAGCCGTTTGCACCATTTCCAACACCCTAAATTTCATCGGCTTGCGGCTGACCCATTCGAAAAATGCCATCGTGATGTGACCACCATCCAAGACCGGAAACGGCAGCATGTTCAGCACCGCCAAGTTGATATTCATGATCACACTGAACCACAACACCAAACGCCAGCCATTCTCCATGTTGAACAAGTTGTAATACAAATTCATGATCCCCACCGGTCCACTCAGGTGACTCACACTCACCTCAGATTTAGGTGTCACAATCGCCCCCAAAGTGTTTTTCATCATCGACAGACTATTGCCAATCTGCTCACCGATACCCGGATAACTCATCCCTCGCACCCCAGCGAGATCCCACAAAATACCCATGCTCGGTTGCGGCTCTTGGATTTCTTTTTTCTCCGTTTTTTCACCTTCCGTCTCTGCAGCAGCCACTTCCTCCACCTTCGGCAAAATTGGCAAACGAGGTTGCACCGTCAGCTCCAGCTCTTTTTTCTCCTTACCGCGAAGAATAGTGTAGGTCAACGCTTTGCCCAGATTCGCTTTTTCATAGTCAAACACCTCCGAAATCGAATGCACCTCCTGGCCATTGATCTTGATAGCAATATCACCCGCTTGGATGCCCGCTTCCGCCGCAGGCCCAGGATCGACCACCGACATAATCACCGGTGTCGTACGCGGACCCACCCCGATCTTTCTCAGCTCCGGACGACCAAGTATCGACTTCAACCAAGATGTTTTTTTCTTAGCCTTCTCCTCAGCCGTCGGCATCGTGATCTCGATGATTTTCTGTCCCACACTAGGTCGATCGACCTCCACAATAATCGGGTTGCTAGTGCTCGAAGCGATGTTCCACTGCACACTGTTGATCATGCCAGTGAAGTTACTCACCTTCTTGCCATCGATCTTCAAAATCTTGTCCCCCACCTTCATACCCGCTTTGTCAGCAGGCATGCCCTTACCTACGATACCCACCACCGTCGTTGAGCTCGCCTCATTCACCGGTTTACCGACAAAATGCACCGCCACCGCAAAACACACCGCCAGCAAAAAGCTAAACAACGGTCCCGCAAAAGCCACGATGATCTTATCCAGTGGCGTGATCGGTGGCAAATCCCTCGGCTCCTCCGCTTCACCATCCTCACCCACATTCTGCCCCTCTATTGACTCCATCGGCGCCATCTGCGGCAGCGCCACAAATCCACCCGCCGGGATCGACCCCAAACCATACTGCACCCCATTCACCGTCTTTTTCCACAGCGGCTTACCAAACCAAATCTGAAAACGATCCACCTGCAAACCACGCCAACGCGCCGCCAGGAAATGCCCCCATTCGTGAACCACAATCAACAGGTTGAAAGTCATCACCACCATAAAAATCACTCCGATCACACGAAGAAAGTTCAAAATAATATCCATAATATATAAAAAGTAGTGCAGCCCGTTCAGACCCGGCCGCATCAGTGCGCTCGAGTATAACACGCTCCCGTCATATCTCAATCAAGCAGAAATTTTCCAGACAGCCCAAGCTTGTCCGAAGCTCTTACCTGCTCTATATTCCACCTTCCAAGCGTTGCAAGACCCTTTATTCGTCTAGTCACCCACCGCACCATGAACAAAACTCAAGCCATCGTCTTTTTCGGAATCATTGTGATCGGCGTGATCAGCTCCATTTTCTTTTTGAGCCAAAATGGAAGCACCCCTCCTAAAACCACCAGCCAGCCAGCACTCAAAGCTGCTCAGACGAGCAAAGCCTCCAAGCCTGCTACCACTAGTGCACCAGCAAGCCAAACCGTCAAAACCGATCCCAAATCCAAAGCGAAAACCCAGAAGAAAAACGCCCCCACCAAAACCCTCACCAAGTTCACCAGCGAAAAAACCCTGATGGGGGCGCTCTCACACGCCATCCAAAATAAACCCATCGAAGCCTTCATCAAGTTACTTGGCCCCGATGCCCTCAGCCCAACAGCCAAAGACCGACTGCTCAAATTATTGAAACATGGTAATCTCAAACTCGACCCCAAACTCCCCCTAAGCGCCATCGGACGCACCCAGAACTCCACCCGTTGGGCACTACGACTACGCAGCCCTGCTGGTGAACTGATCGAAATCTTCACCGACCTCGGCAAAAATCCCTCCGGCAACTGGGAAGTCATCAAACTACACCTCCCCCATCCATCTGGCTCATCCATGGCAAACACCAACACCGCATCCCCCAACCAGCCCACCACTGGCAGCAGTGATCACGATGCCAAACCTGATCCCATGATGATCGCCTACGCCTTTTCCAAAGCCGCCATCGAGCTCGACATCAAAACCGCCCGCTCCCTCACCGACCCGCAAAGCCTCAACAATCAAAAACTCGCAGCCCTACTCATCGCCCTCGAAGAAGGAGCGTTCCGACTCAAAAAAGACAAAGCCCTAGTCATCACCCTCAACCGCGATCACCTCAGCTGGGCAATCACTCGTGTCGAATCCCCAAGTGCCAAATCCGAATTCGGACTGGAAATGAAACAGTCAGCAGAGGGTGACTGGATTATAGCCGGCCTCACCTTTTCCAAACTCATCACTCAAACCGCCATGGCAGCCGGAGCTGGCAACGTCGCCTACACCCCCATTCGCAAAAACCCCAAAGGAGGCGATTCCCTAGTGCTATATTTTGAATTCGACCATCAACAAGTCAGCGCACGCACCCGCAAGCAGTTGAATATCGTCGCCGCCATCCTCGGCGAAGACCCACAACGCAAACTGCACATCAACGGCCACGCCGACGCCAAAGGCGATGACGACTACAACGTCGCCCTCAGCCGACGCCGCAGCGAAGCCGTCAAAAACACCCTCATCGAACTAGGCGTCCGCCCCGGCCAGATCGTCACCAAAGCCTTCGGCGAAGCCAAACCCCTCAAACCCAACTTCAAATCCGACGGCAGCGACAACCCCAGTGGCCGCGCCATCAACCGCAGAACAGAGATCTATTTAGATTTTTGAAATCTACAGCCCCCACACTTCCTCCATGCTATCAATTTCAGGATCATCGTAACGCGACATCGTCGCGATCCACTCTGGCAAGCCTTCTTTGATCGACTGCTTCAACTCCGCTAAGTCCGTTGCAGAAATCTCGCCAGTATCCGCCATGAACTGATAGAACTTCTTTAGACTGCCCGCAGTCGATTTGAGAGCCGGCACACTCGACCACATAGCTTTTTTGATAAACCAATATCCCAGAAATGTCCCTACCTCACTAAGCCCATCTTTTGCCTCAATCGCATCTTCATACAATAAAAACTCATCAATGTAAAAACTCACGTTGCCCACATGACGACTGACCGTCTTAGCCGACAAGCCCTTGCTCTTCTGCCATTCCGCAAACTCCAACAACAACTTTTCATTTTCACCGCGAATCCGTTCACAATCCTGCTCCCATTTTTCGTAATCGTCCATAAGTTACCATTATCCATACCTCCACTACTAACGCTAGCAGTTTTTTTGAAGCATCCCTTTTTGGATTACCTGCGTCTTGACGCAGATTTTTTGCCCACTTACGGAGATAGCAATCACCTACTCACAATCCACACAATACGAATCATCCAAAAGGCAGCTCCATTCAATTCATCTACATAGCTAATATAATAACCTGATGATATAGATCTTTGCTATTTTTCCCAACCTCTGCGTCTCCGCGCCTTTGGACGTTTCACTCGACCTTTCAGGTCGCCTGCCTCCACTTCGTTGCGGCTGCGTGAGCCCTCTTCACAAGCACCGCTCCACCAACTGAAACCGCTTATCATACCTGCCGCCGCTATACTGCTTGCAACAAGGGTAACAAGAAATGTAACCCTTAAATCGTCGCACCCGCTCGATCACCGCACTGCAGGACGGGCAGACATAAGCATATTTCCTGCGCATCTTCCGACCCGGAAGCGCCAATTCGTGACAGCGCGCTTCTCCCGCTATTCCCAAATCCGCACAAGCCTCCCTCCATTCCACACCGTGCGCCTGCAGCTTCCTGCGCTGACCTTTTGGACAACGCTCATAAGCTACCAAATGTGCTAACTCATGTTTCATGGTGCGCTCGATTTCCGCCAAATCTGCCACTGCAATCAGACGAGGATTGAGCTCAATCCGACTCTCACGGTAGTGCGCCCGTCCAGCCGTAGTCTGCAGGCGAGAATTCCAACGCACCTGCAGGCGTTCACTCAAAGCGCTCATTCGCAAAGGGCTCAGCCAACGACGCAGATGTATGATCAAATGCTGCTCATCCAAAGCATCGAAACTCAACTCCGTTTCGATAACTGGCGCTGCCCCTTCCGACGCCGCAAGCCTCGCTTGCTGTGGCTCGCTCTTATCTTCAGAGCTCGCCTGCTCCGTATCGTTAGAAAACAACTCCAGCTGAAGCACAGGTTCTGTCATTCGATCACCCTATCTGCGTTCCCTTCATCTAATCAAATCGCTGGAGTGCCTGAGAACTCATGCAGAATCTGCCCCGTGCTCTTGTCAATCACCCGCAGACACTCGCCCTCATTCGATACAAAAGATCCCGCTGGCACACTCTGGCGAAGAAATACATTCGCTCCCACTGTGCTACCCTTACCAATCGTTGTCTGACCACCCAACACCGTCGCGTTCGGATAAATTGTCACTTTATCCTCCACATTCGGATGACGTTTATTGCCCTTCACCACTCGCCCGTTTTCATCTTTAGGAAAACTGCGCGCGCCCAAGGTCACCCCATGATACAACTTCACATGATTGCCAATCACGCAGGTCTCCCCCACCACCACGCCCGTGCCGTGATCGATGAAAAAATGCGTGCCAATCTGCGCTCCTGGATGGATGTCGATCCCAGTTAGAGAATGCACCCACTCAGTCATGATGCGTGGGATCAGAGGCAAGTCCATCGAATACAAAACATGCGCCAAGCGCTGAATCGCAATCGCCTCGATGCAAGGGTATGCCAAGGTGATCTCATCGAAATTTTTCGCCGCCGGATCACCCTCATAAGCCGCCACCACGTCCGTCTGTAAAACCTTGCGCAAACGTGGTAGTTCACTCAAAAATTCACACACCAATCGATGCGCCTCCACCCGCACTTCGCTGCCTAACGTCTCCACATCTCTCAGCCGCAAACTTTTCGCCACCTCTACCTCAAATTGTTGAATCAGTTCCGCGATGCGCTCATTGGTCACCATTTCCAGTTCGTCAGAAGCCACTGGCTCTTCGTCGTGATAACCAGGAAAAAGCAAACGCAGCAACTGTTCACAGATAGCTGCAATCTTACGCTTTGACGGAAGATTGCCGCAATCAATACGGTTGATGCCCCCCACCTCGTGGTAAGATTTGATAAGTTGATCGGCGATAGTTTTCAGCGTGCAGTCCATTTTTTAAATATGCTAGGGATGATAGGCCTGTGACGTAATTCTAGCCTCTGACTTACCAGTTCCCAACTATTTATTTTCACTCCGAGCCACAAAAGGCCTTCAGAGCAGCAAAATAACGCTTGCGGTTACGGAACATACCCACTCCCAATCTCACCACCCGCGTCTCTTTTTCATCCTCCCGCTTCACCTTGTGTAACCACTGCCCCCCCACGATGATCGCCTCCTCTCCACTTGAGCGTTTACTGAAATCCACTTGCACTGGCTGCTCCCCCCTCAGCTCACCCTCCCATACTAATACACTCTTGCGACTGTCATGATTTTCCGCTTTGGGGTTCTGCACGATGAACAACAAGCGCCCCTGATTCGTGCCTACCAGATAACGCTCTGAAAACAGATCCATCGGATCACCTGCGGCATCCGCTTGTTTGCGCTTGGAACGCCTCTTTTTCACCACCACCAGCTCGCGATCCAAGATGCGGGCTCCTGCATAAATCACCACTGCCTGTTCGCCACGTTCAAAAAACTCTGGCAAAACAAAAGCAAGAGATACCGGAGCTTTCGCCACTGGACTCCCCTGCACCAATCCCGTCGAAGCGCGCTCCACGTATCCAGAATTCAAACGCCTCTCCAAGTCGCGCCACTTAGTATAACGAAAATACTCTGCCGACTCTCGGATCACCCAATAACTGCGCAGCGATCGCTCAGGAGAATCCATATCCATATCCGCTAGGTCCAGTAAAAACTCTTTCACCAATTTACTTCCCGGCTCCAAGTCAGGCAATACAAAAGCCGCTGGTCGCTGTTGTCGCAAAGCCTGCAAAGCCCCTTGCAAGGAATCCTCATCCATCGAATCCGCAATCCGCGTAGTCAATAGACGTTTCTCTACCAAATCCCAATCGCGCTTCTCCAACTCCGTTTCCGCAACCACCGCTGCCGCCGAGGCTCCTAGAAAAGACGCTTCCGAGTTCAAACAGTCCACCAACCTTTCTACCGCCGTCATTGCCGATTCATAGCCGCCCACCGCAGGCTCCACCCCCAAGCGCGCTGCCACACCCGCCCCCCAAGCAATCACTTTTTTCTCCTGACGCCCATGCACATAGCGCACAAAAAACTCTTTTAAGCGAGCCACGATTTGCGTCCTCACCTCTAGGCTCATCAAATCTTTTTGAGCAAAACTCTCCGGCTTCGGGCTGACATGCTGAGTCACACAACGATAGAGAAAAATCCGATCGTAACTGCTTCGCAACGGCACCGATCCCAGTTCCCTCATCACTCCGCGCAAAGTATCGCGAGACAGAGGGAACTGACTCACCAAATGTGCCAACTCCATCGCATACACCCAGTCAGGATCACGGTAACGATGTTCCTCGTCAAAAATAGATGCCGTCTCCCATGCCACGATTCCCAAAGACTGCTTCAACAAAGTCAACAGATAGGTATCCATCACTTTTTTGCCGAGACGCTTGCTGCCCTCCACCATCAGCTCCGAACCCGCGATCCATCCCGCAGCAAACAGCGGATTGCTCATCATCAAAAACTTACTGCCATGCCATAGATAGCGCACTGGGTCGAGCATCGGTGAGAGCTCTTCGTATTTCTGATACACCTTGCCCGCCGTACGCACCCCATCATACATTTTGCGCAGATTATAATCTTTCACCGATAGCACGGGCAGTTCCTCCAACAGCAAGATCACCTGCAGCGAAGCGCGATTGACCGCTTTGAGCAGCGACTCCAGATTCGTCTCCAGTAGCGGTTTTTCCGAACCCGGTTGATAGACGCGCGCGATCCCCTCCATGAACCCTGCCAAATCCCCCAACAACAAACGGTGCTGAAATTGTCCTCCCTCCCAATATTCTCCCGATGAAAAACGCGCCAACATACGATCCGATTCGACCTCCACCAGCTCGCGCACCTCCTCATCTTTTTCCGTCTTTTCCGTCGTCGCCCATTCCAACTCTTTGAGCTCTTCCAGATCCGGAAACTCCATCAGCTCCCCATAAGTCATCAACAACTTACCAATCTCCGCGCGCCGTTCGTCCAAAGCCTCCATTTCGACCCGCACCGTCTCCCGTGCCTCGTCGATCATCGCCTGCGTCTGCGCCGTCGCCTCCTGCTCCTCTGTCGTGCGCCACAAAAATAAAACCAACAGAGCTCCCAAGCTCATGCCAAACATCGCACCCGCCTTCCAGCCCAATTGCGGATAGAGCGTGACCGACTCCGCCGCCACCAATACCAAAACCACCGCAGCGATCCAAACGGATCCGCGCGATGAACTTGATCTCTGTCGAAAGGAAAATGCCACGCTTCAACTAATTTGCACCCAGTTCCGCTTCCGCTCGTTCCAAATCCTCGCTTATTGCATCCCAGTCGGAATAAGCCTTTTGCATCTCGTATTCCAAATCCTTAAAACGGTGTGCTATCACCCGTGCAAGATCTGGCTCGGATTTAAAAAATTCAGCATTACCCAATTTCGCCAATAATTCAGGCTTTTCACTTTCCAGCTTAGCGATCAAAGTTTCGACAGTTTCCAACCTTTCCTGCAACGGCTTCAACACCTTTGAGCGTTGCTGCCGTTGTTGCGCTTCCAACCTACGCTGCTCCTTACGGTTGCCGCCACCAACTGCACTGAGCTTTCCGCTACCCTTTACCCCCTTGGCAGCTTGAGCTTCTTTCTCCTCCGCTTTTTTATCCAAATAATCGCTCAGATTACCATGAAAGAGACGCGGAGGTTTTTGTGGCACAAATTCCAATACCTTGGTGACCAACGGATCAAGGAACGAACGGTTATGCGAAACAATCGCGTAGGTCCCAGTGTAACTTGCCAAAGCTTTTTGTAAAACTTCCTGCGACTGGATGTCGAGGTGATTCGTCGGTTCATCCAAAACCAAAAAATTGGCAGGCTTCAGTAACATACGAGCTAAAGCCAGACGACTTCTCTCGCCGCCCGACAATACCGATACTTGCTTGAACACATCGTCGCCTTTGAACAAAAACGAACCCAATAAGGTTCTCAAATTACCCGCTGCTTGCCTCGACACGGTCGCTTCGACCGTCTCCAAAACCGTTCGACTAGGGTCCAACTCATCCGCGTGAGTCTGAGAGAAATAAGAGATCACCGCCTTATGACCTAACGTGCATTCTCCCGCACTCGGATCTTCCACTCCTGCTATGATCCTAGAAAAAGTCGATTTCCCTGCACCATTCACCCCCACAATCGCTATGCGATCCTCCCTAGTGATCTCAAAATCTATTCCGTCTAAAACCTGAAGATCCTCATAGTTTTTGCTAATTTTCTCCAATTTCAATACCGAGTGTCCACCTCTCTCTGGCTGGGGAAACCGAAAACCAATTGAATCAGCCTCATCTTCTAGTTCGATACGCTCGACTTTATCCAGCTGCTTGATCCTGCTTTGCACCATTTTGGCCTTGCTGGCTTTGGCCCGGAACCGATCAATCAACTTTTCAGCCCGCTCAATCTCACGCTGCTGGTTTTTAAACGAACGCTTCAACTGCTCCTTGCGGGCATCCCTTTCTTTGAGATAAAAGGAATAATTCCCGGCGTAATGCTGCACTCGACCATTTTCAAAAGCGATCGTCCTAGTCGTCAAAGAATCTAACAAAGACAAATCGTGACTGATCAACAAAATCGCCCCGCCATAATTTTTCAACCACTGCTCCAACCACTGCACCGTCTCGATGTCCAAATGATTGGTCGGCTCATCGAGTAGCAGCACACTCGGCTCGCGCAGCAACAACTTAGCCAAAGCTATCCTCATCTGCCAGCCTCCACTGAACTCTTCCGTCTGCCGCTGCATGTCCTCTTTAGAAAAACCCAGCCCACCCAGAATCGTCTCAATCCTCGGTTTCATGCTGCCCACATCATGGTGCTCAAGGCGCAGTTGCACGTCGCCAAAGACTTCTAGCAAATCAGTATAACGCTCTGGGTTCGCTTTATGGTCCAAGCTATCTAGCTCCGTTTCCACTTCTGCTAGCTGAGCTTTCAATTGAATCACATCATCAAATGCCGTTTCGGTTTCGGCAAATAAAGTCCGACCAGAATGCATCACCCCCTCCTGAGGCAAATAACCCGTCGTGATCTGCTTGGCTCTTACAATACGCCCGCTATCAGGTGTCTCTTTGCCAATAACAATTTTCAACAAAGTCGATTTGCCCGCACCATTGGGTCCAGCCAAACCCACACGCTCTTTTGCCCGAACGACAAAAGAAAGCTCGTCAAACAAAGTTCGACCAGCAAATCCTATACTGACTTTTTCTACCGAAAGCATTGTTGCTGACTGTAGCGCAAATCCTCACTTCCGCCACCCCTGCCTCTGCTAAAGTTCCTTTTCCAAATTGGAGATGCCTTCAAGGTAGTTCCCCAAGTGCACCGGGCGCTCCCCCTCATCCACTAGGATACCTTTTGCATCTGCACTCGGTTTACTATTTTGAGCGGTTTCCACCAATCTTCGCGCCAATTTTAAAATGCTCATACGCTCAACTCGCGTAGTCGCCGATTTGTAAGCCTCCAACAGTTCCGGCACCGCATCTGCCATCTTGCGATCTCCTAAAATTCTACACAAAGTCAACCGTGCGTCCGAGCTAGGCGCCAGCTTGATCTTGCCCAACAACAACTCATCCACTCGGCCACCCTCCATCCTTGTCAGAGCATACCTCGCCACCTGTCTTTGCTGCAGCGTCGTTTTTTCCGAATAGATGAATCCCAATAACAAATCGATCGTTTTAGGGTCAGCCGTCACCACCTTTTGTGAAGCTATCAAATTAAGATCGTTTTCGTGCTTAAACTCTATAACCTTCAGGCCTATGAAATAAGCAGCCACCACGGCTGCTAAAGCCATCACCACCTTCACCACCTTGCCACCAGATCCCTCAGCCTTTTTTGCTTTACGCAGATCCGGCTTCCTGCCGGGTTTACCTGCCAGCATCGTAGTTGCAGTCCCCGCGCCACCAGTCATCATAGTTGTCGATCCGTCAGGTATTTTTATTAAATTTTTGGGCACATTGGCACCTGGCTCAGGCTCTTGCACCGGTTTAACCGCCATCACCCTTACTTTACCCGTTTTCTCAACCGGTATCTCCTGCAATTGTTGCTCTTTCTCCAATTCTGGATGCCTAGGCAATAACTCAAGTGCGGTTTGCGCACTGTCAGGACGATTGTCTATGTCGCGATTGATCAACCACATCACCCACTGGCAAATAGAAGGTGCCAAATCGGGGCGCAAAATATCCAAGGGCGTCACGCGATGCTCCAAATGGCTGTTCATCACATCGGCCGAAGTCTCGCCATCATAAGGATAAATGCCGCACAACGAGTGATAATAGACACATCCTATAGAATACAAATCCGTGCGATCATCCAAGTGCTGACGCTCAAATTGCTCGGGAGCCATGAATAGAATAGAACCCATCACCGTACCATCTTGGTTCAGTGTTTGCACCGACGGTTTTTTACTGAACTTTGCCAAACCAAAATCCAATATCTTACTCTGAAAACGACCACTCGGCTGCCAGATCACCATCACATTGGTCGGTTTCAAATCTCGGTGCATCACATTCATCGCATGCGCAGCAATCAAAGCCTCCATTGTCTGAATAGCCAACTCCACAAAATCCTCTTGAGTCATCACCCCTCGCTCGACCGTATCGAACAAAGTTTCTCCATCCAACAGCTCCATCACCACAAAGCCGCCTTTATCATCGATCCCCACATCAAACACAGTGACAATGTTAGGGTGGTTCAAAGTAGAAAGCGTTTGCGCCTCAGCCAACAGGTTCCTAGCCGCCACCTTGATGTCCTCATCACTCGCTTTTCCGCCAGCCAAAATACGCTTGATAGCGACATCTCTTCGCAAAAAAGTGTCATAGCCTTTATAGACAAGCCCACCGCCTCCCTTGCCTATTTGTTTGCCTATTTCGTAACGTTCGTCCATCGGATCAAAAGCCTAAGTTTTTAACTCAGGCTTTGTTATAAAGTTGGGGAGGTTAAAGGGGGGGGATACTGTCATTACTTTTGCAGCTTAGCATTCTTTGTTTAGTATCACTGTGATACCTAATGCTAAATCCTTCAAGCCAAAACTGTTACGGGATTAAGCTAATCTCAAAAAGCACTTCGATCTTGACAAAGCTGCAGAAATTTGGGCAAAAAAAATCATCCCACGTAAACGTGGGATGATAATAAACTGGCAACGTCCTACTCTCACATGGCCTTTCGCCACACTACCATCGGCGCTACAATGTTTCACTTCC
>JAKISY010000066.1 GCA_021648365.1 Verrucomicrobiales bacterium | reverse complement strand
GAGAGGAAGAGAAGAGTCTCCTTAGAGGAGTAAAACACTGACCGGAGAGCCGTGTGCGGGAGATCCGCACGCACGGTTCGGAGGGAGGGGCGGCGCAAATCAATGCGTCGTTCCTACCCCTATCCTCCGTCTTTCTCAGCATGGAGAGTAGAACAATCACCATTGATTTAATTTATCAATCCCTATGAAACCCAGCGATGATTTTAATAAAGGTAGATCTGGCGCAAGTCCGATCTACCTGATGGGGGTATCAGGCTGCGGTAAGAGTGTGATTGGAAATTTGTTGGCAAAAGCTTTGGGTGGTGTTTTCATCGATGGAGACGATTTGCACCCTGTCGCTAACAAAGAAAAAATGCGCGCCGGTATCGCTTTGGATGATGAGGATCGCTTGCCGTGGTTTGAGTTGATCCGTCAGCAAGTAAGGCGGACTGAATCGGCGCCCGTTGTGGTCGCTTGCTCGGGACTGAAGCGAATGTATCGAGATTTGTTAATCGCGGGATTCCCTAGTGCTGTTTTCGTTCATTTAGAAGGAGATTTTGATCTTATTTTGAATCGAATGCAAAAGCGTGACCATGAATACATGCCGCCGGATTTATTGCGCAGTCAATTCGATATCCTGGAGCTGCCAGAGAGCGATGAGTCGGTGATCACCGTCAACATCGAAAGCAGCATCCGCAGTATAGTAGATCGATTACGAGATCAGTTAGCTGAGTGATCCTGAATAGGTATCACTTCACTTCGCGAATTTTGATATTGCGAAAAGAAACCAAGTTGTTGTGATCCTGAAGACAGATGTGTCCTTTGGTCGCTTTGCCAAATTTAGCAAACTTTGAGAACTTGCTAGCGGCGACTTTTTCATCCCAGTCTTTGGACCCTTTCACATACTCGACGTATTTTTTGCCATTCATCCAGTGCACACACTTTTCAGGAGTGATCAAAATACGCAGGGTATTCCATTCTCCAGCTGGGTTGGTGGCGTCGCTATCTGCTTTGTAGAGCTGATAGAGCCACCCCGCTTTCTGTGGGTCATGGCCATCGACATTGTCTTGGATTTGGATTTCAGGACCCGTGCGCCATGGAGTAGATTCTTCTTCAGTGACATGGAACATCAGCCCGCTATTACCGCCTTTGGAAATCTTGAAATCAAGAGTCAGTTCAAAAGCATCGAACTGTTTTTTGGTGATGATGTCGCCAGCACCTTTTTTGTAACGGCTGAGCTCGCCATTTTCGACTTTCCAACCATCGCTGATGCCCTCTTTTTTGAAGTTGCGCCAATGTGGGCTGGCGTCTTTGCCATCAAAAAGCAAAGTCCAACCGGCTTTCTTTTCAGCAGAGTTTAAAGTGTTGTTGTCGTCGGCGTTGACGATCGCAGTGCTGAAGGTGAGTGCCAAAACGGCGGTCAAAATAGAGTATTTAGGTAAGTTCATGATTTCATCTGTAGCATTACACCTAAAGACTGGCAAACCCTGCTTGTGAAAAGAGCGGCTAGCTTGGTTCTGAAGCCTATAAAAGCAACCAAGAAAGGTGTGGGTGTTATAGTTTGCAATCATCAGCTGGGTGGATTCATTGATTGCCGTGACCCTAAATGCAAAGTATGGGTAGTAGCAGCTAGGCATAAATACAGATCGACTCTGGAAGCCTGCTGTTATATACCTTTGGCCAATACCATGAAAAAGACATTCGATCTGACACATCCTAAAATCAAACCTGCGCGCATGGTAGAGGCGGTGAGGCGAGATGTGAAAAAATACATCAAACGGGAGCGCAATAAGAAGCTACCAGAAGAGGCCGATTTTTGGGACTTCGATTGCAAGTTTGGACCCAGTGGTGAAAAAGCAAAAAACATTCATCTGGCAGAAATTGGCAAATATATCAGCGAGGCGGAAGAGCAAGGTCTGCAATCTTTTTACATAGAAATCCTCGCTAGGCCTGCGTGTAGAAGCAAAAGGCCTAAAGTGGGTGGCAGGGAGTGAATCACTTAGCGATGCGCTTGTAGTGTTCGCCCACGCGACGCTTGAACCATTGCCAAGTAGGGCCTGGTCTGCCGTTATCCAGTAGATAATGCGGACAGTTTTTATGCGGCGTAGAATAGCCGCGCCGTGGCCAGTGGTAGTGCGGCACCACGTGAGAAAGTGGGATTTTGTGATAATACATCAATGAGGCTGTTAGTTTAGCGGTGCGTTCCAATGTTTGCGCTTGGCTATTGCCACGATGCTCGCACATCTCGATCGCTATCGAGTTGCGATTGCCCGGCCCATCAAAGTCGGCGTGCTCACCGCGCTCGCTGGTGGGGATGTGCTGCACGGCGACGTCTTGCTGCACGGTGAAATGCCAGCAGAGATAACCAATCGTGCCTCCACGCAAAGCTCCGCGTCGCAGTGCCTTGGCGTGAGCCCAAGCATCACCGGTATAATTCTGGGTGCTGTGAATGGTGATGTAAGTAGGGTTCATCGGACGGTGTTTGCGTCGCCCATAGCGTCCGCGCGGGATGTAGCTGCGCCGCACATTGGCGGATTTCGACATCGCCTGCGGAGAAATTTTGCTCTTAGGCACAGGACCTAGCTGTGCTTCCCAGGCTTTCGCCTTGCGAGGAGTTCTGCCACCCGAACTCGCGCAGGAAGGCAAAAGTGCCAGGCAGAGAAACAATGCGCATAAAGTAAGGCTGCGATGGAGGCTTTGATTGGGTGCGAAAGGCATGTCATAGAAAACCACAAATTTTCGCAATTTGCAATATCAGAGAATAGGAGGGGCACGCGCCTGCGTGCCTTACGTAGTGTGCCGGATTGGTGGTGCGACAGATGAAACGCGGTTGATAGTGGGATGGTGGGTTCGAGGGATCACTGTGCTTGAGGGTGAAGGCAAGGTGGAACTTGCCCCTCCAGCGGGTGACAAATGGAGGGGCGCGCGCTCTACAAATTTTCTATATTTGCAATATCAGAGGAAAGGGCGGTCATTTCCGATCATTCAATTTTAGAAACTCCTATGAAGCTATTGATTCCTCCATTCCTCAGAAACTCCGTTTGCGCACTGTTCATCGGGCTCGTCATTTCACTGACTGGTGCCAACATTCAGTCGGCACCGCCGAGAGTTTTGCCTGAAGGGCAGCAACATCAGGATCAACGTCTCGATGCGCCAAGAACCTTGCACGACTATTTTCCTTTTACGCAGGTTAGTTCAACTGGGGAATGGGAGCTGCGTCAGGAGCAGATCAAGCGCAGGATCCTGATCTCTGCTGGGCTGTGGCCGATGCCGGAAAAAACGGCGTTGAATGCGGTGGTGCATGGCAAAAAAGAGATGGGGGATTACACCGTAGAAAAAGTGTTTTTCGAATCACTGCCTGGTCATTTTGTGACGGGTAACCTTTATCGCCCTGCGGGTGACTCTCTGAAAAATGGTTTGCAAAACGGCAAGCGTCCGGGAGCTCTTTGCCCTCACGGGCATTGGGAAAACGCGCGCTTTTATGATCTCGGCGAAGCGCAACGCAAGCAGTTGATCGCTATAGGTGGGGAGCGTTTTGAGAGTGGCGCGCAAAATCACTATCAGGCTCGCTGCGTGCAGTTAGCTCGTATGGGTTTGGCGGTCTTTCAATACGATATGATCGGGCACTCGGATTCGAAACAATTTCAGGAACACCGCCGAGAGCCCCGCGCCAAGATGAATAACCCTGAACTTGGCAAGTGGGGTTTTGTGAGCCCGCAAGCGGAAGCTAGATTGCAAACGAACTTTGGGCTTCAGACTTGGAACAGTGTGCGGGCGATGGATTTTCTGCTTGAGCAGGATCAAGTCGATGCTAAGCGGATTTTAGTGACTGGGGCGAGTGGGGGTGGCACTCAGACGATGATGATCGCAGCCATTGATGAACGAATCAACAAGATGTTGGATGCTGGCATTGCAGTGATGAGTGCCGATTTGTTTCGCCAAGGGGAATTTCTCAAAGCAGGTGAAAATGCTTCGGAAAACCCTCACGTGCAATATCCTGGCAAGACGGACAAACCTGACCAGCGTTGGCGTTTGTCTGGAGTCTATAATTATGGTTACAATGACTCACTGTTTTCACGGCGAGTACACGACATTCTGACTTGTCTTGCTTTTGTGAAAAATCATAAAAAATGGCAAGTGAAGTCGGTGGGTTTGGTAGGATTGCAAGGGGCGGGTGCGTGGGTGGCGGCAGGATCTGCGGTGGCGGGATCTGCGGTGGACCGTTGTGTAGTGGTCAGCGAGGGATTCCGATTTGCTGATTTGGATTCGTCCTTTGATCAGAACTTTTTGCCTGGCATTGTCAAATACGGAGACATTGCGGCTTTTCTAACACAAAGCACGGCGCAGAAGTTGTGGTTGTTCGACAGCGATAAAAAGTTGCAAGCGCAAGTGAAAAGCTCTCGATCTGCAGCTGGGAAGACGGATGGAACTTTGGTGATTTATCAAGGCGAACAGGCACAAGCGCAACAGAGCTGGTTGTCATTTCTGCTCAAGTGATTTGTTGCGATTCAGATCTGTTGCGGAAATCAGTAAAAAAGGCTCACGCGGAGGCACGAAGGGCTTGCTCCCATTTCAGCGTATCCATCTGGAGGGGCAAGTTCCACCTTGCCTCGAACACCCATGTGCTTGCGAAGGCACGACGGAGCGTGCCCCTCCATTTGCCGTCCAACAAAGGCTTTTAGCACTTTTTCTATACTCATCTAGAATGGTTCAACTCTGCTGATAAATTTTCCGCTCGACATTCATTTGAACTGAATTACGCTGCTTCACGATTTCAATCTGATGAGACAAACACGGCACATTCCAGCACTCAAGCTGAACTTACTCCTTCTAGAGTTAGGTCTCGGAGCCTAGTATCTTTTTGTTCTCGCAGTTTATTCGCTTATTCGATTCCCTGCTACGGACGCAGAGAATCGAATTTTTTATTTTACAGCGAAGACATTTACCCGAACTCTTAAACATCAACCCACAAAAACCATGTCAGACCGATTGACCATATTTGATACCACCTTGCGCGACGGCGAACAATGCCCCGGCGCTTCCATGGATCCACGCGAAAAAATGGAGGTCGCTCGTCAACTCGCTTGCCTAAATGTGGACGTCATCGAAGCGGGTTTCCCTGTCATCAGTGAGGGAGATTTTGCCTCCGTCCAGCAAATCGCTACGGAAGTCAAAGGGCCGATCATCGCGGGTCTGGCTCGTTGCATCAAAAAAGACATCGAAGCTGCGGGAGCTGCGGTCAAGCCAGCCGCAGAGCGTGGTCGGATTCATGTGTTCTTGGCGACTTCAAAAATTCATCGTGAGCATAAATTGAAAAAAGCGCATGATGAGATCGTGCGTTTGGCGGTCGAGAGTGTGACCTATGCTAAAAGTTTTGTCGATGATGTGGAGTTTTCCCCTGAAGACGCATCGCGGACCGAGCCAGAGTTTTTGGCAGAAGTCACTCAAGCCGTGATTGCTGCGGGTGCCACCACTGTGAACATTCCCGACACGGTCGGCTTTGCTGTTCCTGCGACATACGCTGACATGATTCGTTACCTTTTTGACAACGTCAACAACATCGACGACGCGGTGATCTCGGTGCATTGCCATAACGACCTTGGTTTGGCAGTTGCCAACTCATTGGCGGCGGTGCAAGCCGGCGCACGCCAGATTGAAGGCACCATCAATGGCATCGGAGAGCGCGCGGGCAATGCGGCGCTGGAAGAGGTGATCATGGCACTTAAAACTCGACCAGATATTTACAGTGATGTGCATACCGACATCAATATCTCGGAGATTGTCAAAACTTCGCGATTGGTCAGTCGTATGTGCAGCTTGCAGGTGCAGCGCAACAAAGCGATCGTCGGTGAAAATGCTTTTGCGCATGGAGCGGGCATCCATCAGGATGGCATCATCAAAAAACGTGAGACCTATGAGATCATGGACCCCAAAGAAATCGGCTGGGGCGAGACCGAATTGCCTTTGACCAAACATAGTGGACGCCACGCGGTGGCGTTACGCTTGCAGGCTTTGAGTTATACGCTCACCGATGCGGAGGTCGATGATATTTTCACTCGCTTCAAGGATATCGGTGATCGCAAAAAATTCGTTTATGACGATGATTTGGCGGCATTGGTCGATGACTCATTGACCACGGTTAAGGAGTCATACTCGCTTGAATATCTGCATGTCAGCTCTGGCACCACCACCATACCGACTGCCACGGTGAAGTTGAAACGCGGCGATGAAACGCTTGAAGACTCTTGTCCTGGCAATGGCGCAGTGGATGCTTCGATGAAGGCGATTGATCGTATCTTGAAAAAACGGGGGCATCTGGTGGATTACAATGTCACGGCGACCTCTGGCGGCAAAGATTCTTTGGGAGAGGTTAGTTTGAAGGTCGATTTCGGTGATGGTAAACTTATTGCTGGCAAAGGAGCCAGTACTGATGTGATCGAAGCCAGCGCGCGAGCCTATCTGAACGCAGTGAATCGTGTGTCTGCGCTGGAAGAGCAAGGGCTGGCGGTAGATGAGCAGGCTGTCGCCGAAGGAGGGGCAATTTGATTTGGGAGTTAGCCTCTGGAGAACCATCTGGTGTGGTGATTATTCAGAGTGCTCTCGCAAACCTACTGCGTCTGAACTATGGCGGCCAAGAGGCGCAAAGGTAGCTATTGGGTCCGCCTATCTACACTGCGTTCCGGTTCAGATGCACAGAGGTGATTCGGATGTTTGAAGAATTTTTCTCGCAAAGGTCGCCAAGCATCGCCAAGGTAAGAAATAGAGGGAAGGGAATTGGATGAAAGGTGTGATTTGAAATTCAGCAAACTGCTTCCTCTAATCTTTGATTTCCGAACTGAGCTTGGCTGGGATCAAATTGACACGAGCGACGACAAAAAGGCCTGCGAGGAGATTGAAAAATTTCATTACCACCTCACTCATATCGATGTTCTCGACCCCGCCTGTGGTTCGGGAAACTTCCTTTATGTGGCACTCGCTCGGATCAAGGAGCTTGAAGCCGAGGTGCTCGACTTACTTGAAGATCTTGGTGGCAATCGGATGCTGGAAATGGATTCTACCAAAGTGCGCCCCACCCAGTTTCATGGCATTGAGATCAATGAGCGTGCCTGCGCCATCGCCCAGCTGGTGCTCTGGATTGGTTATTTCCAATGGCATCACAAAACCACAGGCAAAGCTGATACCAACGACCGCCCATTGCTTCCCAAACAACAAACCATCATCAACAAAGACGCCGTGCTTGAGTATGATGAATGTATCCCGCGCACTGATCCTGAGACAGGGCGAATTATTACGATTTGGGATGGAGTGACCACCAAGCCTCATCCCGTGACGGGTAAAGAAGTGCCGGATGAAACCGCGAGAAAACCTCTGTTCGATTACATCAACCCTCATCAGATCCCTTTTTAACTGCGTTTATCTGCGTCATCTGCGGTTCAACTCTTCCTCTTCTTTTTCAGTTATTAGGGTGGCGAAGTCGAGTTGACGCGAAAGAACGGGAAAGTTTCAATCTGCAGATGCAGAATGTTCAGCAGGCTGCATAGTAGGGATTTGAGACCATGTCTGAGCATCCACTACAAAAACTGATCCGGGATCGTATCATCGTGCTAGATGGTGCGATGGGAACCACTATCCGCGAATACAAACTCGACGAGAGTGCTGCGCGGGGAGAGCGTTTTGTCAAAAATGACAAAGATTTACTTAATAATGGTGATATTCTTTCGATCACTCAGCCCGATGTCATTGCGGATATCCACAAACGCTTCTACGAAGCGGGCTCGGATATCGTCGAAACCAATACTTTTTCTGGGACGACCTTGGCGCAGTCTGAATTTTTCGTGCCAGACCCGAGAGAGACGGGTGGCCGCAAGGACCCTGATTTTTTTGCTAAGGAAATTTGTGATAATGCCTTTTTGAAGGATCTCGCTTGGGATATCAATGTGAAATCGGCGCAGTTGGCGCGTTTTGAAGCCGATAAAATTGCCGAGGCGACTGGAACGGCTCGTTACGTGGCTGGTGCGATTGGTCCGATGACGGTTTCGTTGACCAATTCGCCTGACGCGGACAATCCAGGTTTTCGAGTGGTCACGTTTGACCAAGTGGCGGAGGCTTATCGTCATCAGATCCGTGGTCTGATCGAAGGCGGCTGCGATTTGCTGATGGTCGAGACGATTTTTGATTCGCTCAATGCCAAAGCTGCATTGGTCGCGATTCAAGAAGTGTACGAAGCTGACGGTATTGAGTTGCCGATCATCGTATCGGCGGCAGTGGGTCGCGGTGGCGAGACGATGATCTCGGCGCAAAAAGGCGAGGCTTTATGGAATGCGGTGGCACACGTCAAGCCTCTAGCTATAGGTCTGAACTGCTCGCTTGGACCTGACCTGATCCGTCCGCATCTGATCGATTTGTCGGCTGTCGCGGGCGCGGCGGTATCTGTTTATCCTAATGCGGGCTTGCCCAATCCACTGGCACCGACGGGCTTTGACCTCAAACCCAAGGATATGGAAAATTGGCTGGATGAATTTGCCAGTGAAGGTTTGGTCAATTTCATTGGTGGTTGTTGTGGTAATACTCCTGAGCACATCGCGGCGATTGCTAAAGTCGCGGAGCGGCATGCTCCACGGGAAATTCCGACTCCAGTGCCGCTGATGCGCTTGAGCGGATCAGAGGTTTATAACCATACGCCGGACAAGGGTTTTTTGATGATTGGTGAGCGAACCAACGTGGCGGGATCACCACGGTTTGCGCGTCTGATCAAGGAGGGCAAACTTGAAGAGGCTGTCGCGATTGCGCGTCAGCAAGTGGAGAACGGAGCGAACGTCATCGACATCTGCATGGACGAAGGCATGATCGACGGGGTTGAGATGATGACGGAATTTCTCAACATGCTCTCAGGTGAGCCCGATGTGGCGGCGGTGCCGATCACGGTGGACTCGTCAAAGTTTGAGGTTTGCGTAGCGGGCTTGAAGTGCCTGCAAGGCAAAGGTATTGTTAACTCGATTTCGCTAAAAGAGGGCGAAGAAGCTTTTAAGAAAAACGCGCGTATCATTCAGCGCTATGGGGCGGCTG
This sequence comes from Verrucomicrobiales bacterium, assembly GCA_021648365.1. Lineage (GTDB taxonomy): Bacteria > Verrucomicrobiota > Verrucomicrobiia > Verrucomicrobiales > DEV007 > JAADHD01. Next base: position 17,631 of record JAKISY010000066.1, on the reverse strand, counting down.
CAGTGGTGATGGCGTTTGATGACAAAGGGCAGGCGGCTACCTATGAAGATAAGATTAGGATTTGTGAGCGAGCTTATCGTATTCTTGTCGATGAGGTGGGTTTTAATCCGCAGGATATCATTTTTGACCCCAACATCCTAACGGTTGCTACCGGAATGGAGGAGCATAACAACTATGCGGTGGATTTCATCGAGGCGACACGTTGGATCAAAAAGAACCTGCCAGGAGCTAAAGTGAGCGGTGGGGTGAGTAATATTTCGTTCAGCTTCCGTGGTAATAATACGGTGCGCGAAGCGATGCACTCAGCTTTTCTTTATCATGCCACCCGCGCGGGCATGGATATGGGGATTGTAAATGCGGGTATGTTGGAGATCTACGATGATATCCCCAAGGACTTGCTGGATAAAGTTGAGGACGTATTGCTCAATCGCAACCCTGAAGCCACGGATGTTTTACTCGACTACGCCGAAGAACTTAAAAATACTGGTGGGGACAAAAAGAAAAAAGGCAGCGCCGCGAATCTCGAATGGCGTGAAGGCACGGTAGATGAACGTATATCTCATGCATTGGTGAAAGGGATCACGGATTTCATCGAAGCCGATACCGAAGAAGCTCGCGCATCTCTCGGTAAACCGCTTGATGTGATCGAGGGGCCGCTGATGGGGGGGATGAAGGTGGTGGGCAGATTGTTTGGTGACGGAAAAATGTTTCTCCCACAAGTGGTGAAAAGCGCGCGAGTGATGAAAAAGGCGGTGGCGTATCTCACCCCCTTCATGGAGGCAGAGAAGGCTGCCAGTGGTGAGGTGAGCAAGGCTACCGTTTTTGTCATCGCTACAGTGAAAGGGGATGTGCACGATATTGGCAAAAATATCGTTGGGGTCGTGCTGAGCTGTAATGGTTATGAGGTTCACGATCTTGGAGTGATGGTCGATTGCGAGACGATATTGAGAAAAGCGAAAGAGTTGAAAGCGGACATCATCGGCATGAGCGGCCTGATCACTCCATCGCTGGATGAGATGATCTACAATGCTAAGGAGATGGAGCGGCAAAAATTCACTCAGCCGATGCTGGTGGGTGGTGCTACTACAAGCCGCGCGCACACTGCGATTAAGATTTCCGAACACTACAGTGGTCCGGTGGTGCAAGTTGGCGACGCTTCCTTGGTGGTTGGGATTTGCAATAGTCTGCTCTCGAATAATTTGCGCGAAGAGTTTCTTGCGGATCATGAACGGCAGGAAGTGCACGAGCGAGAGTTGTTTGCTAAAAAAGGCAGCACGGCGGTGTATCTACCGATCAAAGAAGCGCGCGAGAAAAAATTTCAGATTGATTGGAAAGCGGAAGAGCTGCCACAGTCACCTGAGATCGGCAGTCATTTGTGGGATCCAGTGCCGTTAGAGGAGATCGTGGAAATGATCGATTGGAGTCCTTTTTTCCATAGTTGGGAATTGCGTGGGGTTTTCCCAAAAATCCTGACCAATGAAAAATATGGGGAGCAGGCGAGTGAGTTGTATAAAGACGCAAAACGTGTGCTGGAGGATTTAGTTAGCAATCAGCGAGTGCACGCGCGAGCGGTGTGGGGGGTGTATCCGGCTAATAGCATCGGAGATGATGTTGCTATTTACACCGGGGTGGATCGCAAGGAGGAAATCCAGAGATTTCATTTTTTGCGTCAGCAGAAGGAAAAAATCAAAGCGGATTCGCCCTATCAGAGCTTGTCTGATTTTATCGCCCCACTTGATACGGGGCTAACGGATTATCTGGGAACCTTTGCGGTGACGGCTGGGCAAGAGGTGGATGATTATGCCGAGAGTTTTAAGCAGGCGGGAGATGACTACACGGCTATTATCATTCAGGCTTTGGCTGATCGATTTGCTGAAGCGCTGGCTGAATTGATGCACAAAAAGGTGCGTGATTTTATTGGCTTTGGGCAAACTGAAAATCTCAGCACGGAAGATTTGATCAAAGAGCGCTATCGCGGGATTCGCCCTGCGGCGGGTTATCCTGCATGCCCTGATCATACGGAAAAAAGCATCTTGTGGGATGCCTTGAACGTGGAAGAGCAAGTGGGCATCACATTGACCAGTTCGTATGCGATGTATCCTGGCAGCTCGGTCAGCGGACTTTATTTTTTCCATCCTAAAGCGCGTTATTTTAATGTGGGCAGGATTTTGCCTGATCAACTGGAGGACTACGCTAAGCGTAAAGGGGAAAGTGTTGAAGAAATGAGCAGGTGGTTAGCTCCTAATCTGGCGGAGTGAAAGGTGGTATGCCTTGTGGGGTAATAGGCAGGGCTTGGCGGAGGCAGATCTAGCCCTCCATTTTAGTATCGAATTGGGTCGTTTTGGTGCATCGCTGTTGTTAACCATGCCTTTTTTATCCATCGCAACACTACATTAAAAGCGACGGCCGTCGCTTTTAATGTAGTGTTGCGATGAATGTCCATTACCCTAAAAACGGCGATGACCTCGCTAAAATCTTCGTAACTGTTTGATTATAAGTAAATGGCGCATGAAGACCGTTCGTTGTCAGCGAAGCGGTGATTGTTATCGTCATCGATTTCACAAGCTGGATAACGCTCTTTGGAGTTGCTTAGCCTGACGCGTATGCGCGCCTGTGGGATCATCCAACTCTCGGGATCAATACAAAAGCTGCGCTGCGCTTTTATCAGCTTCTATATTGATGGCGGTGAGGGTGGGATTGGCTTCATTTCATTCCGCCTGTCTTCGCTCGCGGGCTCGCTACGGCTCGAACGGTGTTCTCATCCAACTCTCAGGATCAATATAAAAGCTGCGCTGCGCATTTATCAGCTTCTATATTGATGGCGGTGAGGGTGGGATTCGAACCCACGGTACCCTTTTGGGGTACGCATCTTTAGCAAAGATGTACTTTCGGCCACTCAGTCACCTCACCAATCGCATCAAATAATCGCAAACTTCGGCTAAGAAGTTGCGGTGGCTATATGAAACATGGCTTACCGCTGCCGTCAAGCGTTTTAGCTATTAGGGTTTGAGCTTGTAATTGTAGGGGGCTTTGGGCAAGGTGTGATTTGAATGAGAGAAGAGGATGGGAAATCTGAATCGCTGAAGGGATCGATCGATCCTGCGACTTTGATGAAGGTGCGCTCCTTGGAGTTGCGTGCGCGGGTGGTGGTGGAGGGTTTTTGGAAGGGTTTGCATCGCAGCCCGCATCATGGCTTTTGTGTGGAGTTCAGCGAATACCGTCAATATGTGCAGGGGGATGACCCGCGATTCATTGATTGGAAGGTGATGGCGCGATCTGATCGGGTGTATATCAAGAAGTTTGAAGATGAAACCAATTTGCGTTGTTTTTTGCTGGTGGATCAAAGCCGCTCGATGTCGTATGCGGGGGGCGGCTCAGAGGCGACTCATTCTAAAAGCGAGTATGCGAACACTTTGGCGGCGACTTTGGCGTATTTTTTATTGGCTCAGGGGGATGCGGTGGGTTTGGTGACCTTTGATGAGCATTTGGATCATTTTGTGCCTGCTCGTAATCGGCCGGGCCAACTGCACAGGTTGTTGGGGCAATTGGAGTTGAGTCGGGATCAGGACGGTGTGGGGACGGATCTGATAGGGCCGCTGAAAAAGGTGGCGGACTTGGTGCGCAAGCGCGGGTTGATGATGTTGATTTCGGATCTATTGGCTCCGATTGAGGACTTGGAGTTGCACTTGGCTTATCTGGCGGCAGCGGGGCACGATCTGGTGGTGTGGCAGGTGCTGGATCGCAGTGAGTTGGAGTTTGGATTTGAGAGAGCGTCTCATTTCTGTGATGTGGAAAGTGGTAACGATGTTTTCATCGACCCGAACTTGGCGCGCGAGTCTTATTTGAAAAAATTGCAGGCGCATCTGGATGCGGTGAAGGGAACTTGTGAGCGCAATGGTATTGATTATCGATTGGTGGCCACTGACGAGCCGCTGGATCAAGTGCTGTTTGATTTTGTGTCGATGCGAGAAAAGGGTGCAGGCAAGAATGTCAGGAGGAGGAATTCAGCTCTATAGCTGGGGCGTTTAGCAAGTGCAGACAGATCATTTTCACCACAGAGTGCACAGAGAAACACAGAGGTCGGAAAGATAAATAGTGGGAGGATTAGTAGGAAAATAGCATTTCATTAAAACCCGGGCTAAAATAATTTTTCATGTCGTTCCTTTACCCCATTTATTTTCTCGGTGCGCTGGCGATGGTGGTGCCACTGTTGTTGCATTTGAGGAAGCGTGTGCCGAAACATCGCACGGTCTTTTCGTCACTGATGTTTTTGGAGGAAAGTCCTCAGCGATTGACTCGTCGCACGAAGTTGGAGAAGTGGCTGTTATTACTGTTACGCTGTTTGGCTTTGCTGTTGTTGATTTTGATGTTTGCGCGGCCGTTTTTTCCGCAAAAGAATGTATCAGGTGAAGTCCTGCGAGGTAAGCGTGTGCTGTTGCTGTTGGATCAGAGCGCGTCAATGAGGCGGGCAGATTTATGGGATCAGGCTAAGGCGAAATTACTTCAGGAGGTGGAGGGGTTGGAGGCTGAAGATGAGGTGGCGTTGATGGTGTTTGATGAAGGAACTTCGCTACTGTTGCCTTTTGCGCAATGGCGGCAAGCACCGTTGACTGAGCGCGCGGATTTGCTGAGAGCTGCTCTGGAGCGGGCGGAGTTGACTTGGGAAAAAACGGTTTTGGGAGAGGCATTGGTGGCTGCGGCTGGATATTTGACGGAGGGCGGGGCATTGGGCGGCGATTCGCTTAGGGATTTTGGTAAGATGGAGGTGGTATTGCTCAGCGATTTTCAGCAAGGAAGTGATCGGGGGGCGTTGAATCAGTTTGCTTGGCCGGAGGGGGTGGTGTTGAAAAATGTGCCGGTGGAAGCTGCCATGGATTCAAATTTTTCTATATGGCTTGCGCAGAAGGAAGATGAGGGATTGCCGGAATCCAAACGGTCGGTTAAAAAAAACTCTGCACGATCGTTGCGGGTGAGGGTATCCAATTCTCATCAGGGGCAGGCTGAGAAATACACTTTAAGATGGCAGGGCGAGTCGCCATCTGCTGCTGTGGTGAGTGGCAATGTGCCGCCGGGTGGCACGCGAGTAGTGATGGCTCCGCCACGGGAGCATTCAGCAGTCGGGGGGATTTTGCAGATCAGCGGCGACGGATTTGAATTTGATAATGTGAACTACGTTGCGGCGACTCAAGCACGGGAGCTGAAGATTTTATATTTGGCTGATCAGGCGAGTCAGGCGGGAGCGGAGCAGGCGGGTTCGGCTTTGTTTTATTTGAGCAGGGCGCTGAGGAAGACGGCAGCGATTGATCCGCAACTTGAAGTTCGTGAGAGTGGGCAGATCGGATCGGTGAATCAGCTCAAGAATTTTGATGTGGTGGTGGTGACGGGGCGATGGGATGTTGGTTTGGGAGAAGAGTTGGCGTCTTTTGCCGGACAAACGGGGGGAGTGGTGATTTGTGTGGTGGCGGCGGATCTTGCTGCGGTGGAGCTGGAAGCTTTGACGGGTTTGCAGGGAGTGGGGCTGACTGAGGTGGGGGAGGATGATTATGCGATGTTGACGGATATGGATTTTTCTCACCCGGTGCTGCGACCGTTTGCTGAGGCGAAGGTTCGTGATTTCAGTAAGATTCATTTTTGGAAACATCGGGTATTGAGTATGAAACGGGTGAAAGGTTTGGCGGATCATGTAACGGTGATGGCAAACTATGATGATGGCAGTCCTGCGTGGGTGGACGTGAAACAGGGGCAGGGTCATGTGTATTTGATGATGTCAGGTTGGCAGCCGCAGGAGAGTCAGTTGGCTTTGTCTTCGAAATTTGTGCCGTTGATATACTCGATTCTAAATACGGCAGGATTTTCTGCCCAAAAATCTAAGCCGATCTATGTGGGCGGTGATCTGCCGGTGATGGGAGCTAAGGCGGTGAAAAGGCCTGGAGAGGCTGAACTGATCAAATTGGAGACAGATCAAAAGATGTTCAGTGATACGGATCGTCCAGGTTTTTATGAGGTGGTGAGTGAAGGGGATGGGCAGCAAGATGCGAAGAGAACATATGCGGTGAATTTATCTCCATCAGAAAGCCGGGTGGATGTTTTTGATCCCGATAGCTTGGCTGATTTTGGGATTGTGCTAAGCGCTAAGGGATCGAGCAGTGATCAAAATCTCGCGGCGGAGCAGCAGGCTCTTTCGAGCTATCGAATGGGTTTAGAGGAAACTGAGCAGAGCCAAAAGCTTTGGAAGTGGGTTTTGTTATCGGTGTTAGTGGTGTTGTGTTTGGAATCGTGGGTGGCGGGACGGGTGGGGAGGGGAAAGGAAATTATGAATTAGGAATGGTAAATTTGTGCTACAGTTTGAGTTATGATCGGAGATAGTCTGCAGAGGAAATTGCAGCCGCTGAAAGAGGCGGAGGATCGGATCTTTGTGCGCTGGTTGGTGACGGCGCTACTGTTGGTGGGGGCGGGTGGCGGGGTGCTGATGCTTTGGTTGGCTGCGCAGGGGCAGTGGTTGGCTAGTTGGGTGATTTTGCTGAACTTGCTGTTGATGGTTTTAGCAGCGGGAATGGCGGCGTTTTGGAAAAAACGGCAAGCTTTTGATATTAAGAGATTGGCAGATCGGATCGAGGGGGAATTTCCCGACTTGCAACAGCTGTTGGTGACGGCGGTAGAGCAGCAGCCAGGAAAGAATGGTGAGTTGAGCTTTTTGCAGCAGCAGGTGATCGAACAGGCGGTGGATCACGCGTTGGAACATGGTGATTGGCAAAACATTGATCGACGTCGCTTGTTGATGGCGGCGTGGGTGAGGGGCTTTGCCTTGGTGAATGTATTGGTCGTGATGCTGGCTTTGTTGTTCCATTTGGCCAAAGTGCAAGTGACGCCCGTAGAGTCGGGTGAGGTGGCGGGAACAGGCGTGGCTGTGTTCGATGTGAGTGTGGTGCCGGGGGATGTGGAGGTGGAGCGGCGCGCGCGTTTGATGGTGGAGGCAAACTTTGTTAATAACATCCCAGCTGAGGCGGAATTGGTCTTGAGCTCTTAGCAAGCTGGGGACAAAAAGGGAGGAGGGCATGCTCGGATCAAGATGCGACAAGGTTTACAGGATGGGGAGTTTTCGGGACTGATTGCGAGTGTGGATGAGGATGTGAGTTATCGAATTGAGTTTGAGGGTGGGCGCTCGGAGGAGTATCAAGTCACGGTTTATAGTCACCCTGAGTTGCAGCGGGTGGATGTCGAGGTCACGCCGCCTGATTACGCGGGCTTGCAGAAAAGAGAGTTGCGCGATGTGCGTAAGTTGAGTGTGCTGGAAGGGGCGCGTTTGGAGTTTAGGTTGCAGGTCAATAAGCCGGTGGTGGCTGCGGAATTGTATGGTGAGGATGAGACGCTGATTCCACTTTTGCCACTAAAAGAGGATGCGAGTATTTTGCAGGGCTCGATGCTGCCGACTAAGAGTCAGCGCTACCGGGTGCATCTGGTGGATGCCGATGATCGGGTGAACAAACAGCCGCCGTGGGTGAAGGTGAATGTGAAAAAGAATGAGCCTCCTCAGATAGAATGGGTGTTTCCTAAGCGGGACTTGGTGGTTTCGGCGGTGCAGGAGTTGGCGGTGGAGGCGCGGGTGTGGGATGACTTGGGGGTGATCGCGAGTGGCGTGGTGTTTGAGATGGGGGATGAGGAAAAGCGGGTGGCTTTGAGTAAGGAGGTGTTGGCGGGGGAGGAAAAACATCAGCTCAAAACTTTATTGGAGATAGAGTCCTTGGGGCTGAAACCGAGGGATTTGATTTCTTATTATCTATGGGCAGAGGATCATGATGCGCAGGGCAAGGTGCGGCGGGTGATGAGTGATTTGTTTTTTGCTGAAGTGCGTCATTTTGAAGATATCTTTCGCGAGGCGCAGGCGATGGGCGGTAATAAACCTCCGCAGCAGGGTGAGTCTGATAAGTTAGTGGACTTGCAGAAAGAGGTGATCAATGCCACCTGGAAGGTGGTGCGTCGAGCGAGTGCTGGGGAGCTGCTCGAAGAGTTGGGCATCGATGTGCAGGTGGTGAAGGATTCGCAAGAGATCGTGACGGAGAGGGTGGATGCGGTGTTGGAGAAGGTCGAGGATGCGAAGATTCGATCTTATTTGGAAAGTGCGAAGGCAAAGATGCTACAGGCTGTGTTGTTGTGGCAAGGGGTGCAGCAGTCTCAACAGGGGGGCGATTTGGATAGGCCGATGAAGAGCAGTCGTCAAGCGTATGAAGATTTGTTATTGGCTCAAAGTAGGGAGCATCAGGTGAGTCGTTCGAAAAATAAGAAGCCTGGAGGGGGCAAGCAGAAGATGCGCTCTCAACTGATGCAGTTGGAGTTGAAGCAGCAGGATAAACGTTATGAAAAAGCGAGTGAAGCTAAGGATCAGCCGGCTCAATCATCTAAGCAGAAAGAAAACTTGGCGGTGTTGAGTCGTTTGAAGGAGTTGGCGCGCAGGCAAGAGGCTTTGGCGAAAAAAATCAAGCAGTTGGAAAGTGAGTTGGCAGCGGCTAACTCGGATACTAAAAAACGTGAACTGAAAAAACAGTTGAAACGTTTGCAGCAGCAACAGCAGCAATTGCTGCGAGATCTGGATGATGTGACCGAGAGGATGGAGCGACCAGAGAATCGAGCTGATATGGCGGAGGCTAGAAAGAAGCTGGAGCAGACGCGTGAAAAAGTGCGTGAAGCCTCGCAGCAACTCGCCGATGAGAAGCTAGCAGCTGCCGCCAACTCGGCGACTCGTGCGCAGCGGGAGTTGAACGAGATGAAAAAGGATTTTGTTAAAAAGACGTCGCAACGTTTCAATGAAGAGATGCGGGCGATTCGTGAGCGGGTTAGAGATTTGGCTGAGCAGCAAAAGAAGCTGGGTGAGAAGTTGGAAAAATCAGCTGGTGAGAAAAGTGAGGGAGCGGATCCTTTTCGCAATCAGGAGCAGTTGTTGAAAAATCTTCAACGGGGTCGCGAATTGGGTGAGCAAGGTAAGAAGGTTGCGGATTTGTTGCAGAAGATGCGTGAAATCAGTGAAGCGGCTGAGGGTTCGGAGTCGCTGCTTTCGACGGCTTTGTATGAGGGGGTGCGCAAGGCGCAGACTCAGGGGGTGGAAAAGGCTTTGAAGGAGGCGAATGAATTAATCCGTATGGGGAGGGCGGATCTGGCTCAAGAAGCGGAAGGTCGCGCGGCGCGCGGTATAGATGAGTTGAAAAAAAATGTAGAGAAAGCCGCCAGCAAGGTTCTTGGCAATGAGGGGGATGCCTTGCGCATGGCGAGGGCGGAGTTGGATGATCTGTTGCGCGAGGTGGAGAAAGAAAAAAATACGCTGGCTGGGGCGGCTGAGAAAAAAAGTGATCAGGCAACGGCGAGAGAAAATGGAAGACTGAGCAGCTCGAAAGAGCACTCTACTAGTGGAAAGAATGTTGGAACTAAGACGGCGGGGAAGGCAAATAACAAAAGGGCGAGCGGTGGTGGGCAAGGGAAGAAAACGGGGAGTGGAGAAGCGTCCTCTGCGCCGCTGTTTTTTGAAGGATTAGGAGCACGGGAGAAGTCTGGCAAAGGTCCTTTGGCGGGAGGGGATTACGGAAAGTGGACGGATCGTTTGCGTGATGTCGAGCAGACTCTCGATGATGCGAAGTTGCGCAATCAAGTGGCTAAGGTCTTGGATAATGCTCGGGCGATGAGGATAGAGCACCAGCGAAATAATATCTCTCCACAGATCAGCGAGATCGATCAAAAGATCATCGCGCCTCTGGTGGAGTTGCGTGATCGGGTGAGTGAGCATTTAGCCAGAATGGATCAAAAGAATCCTTTGGCACCGATTGATCGCGATCCGGTTCCTTCGCAATACAGGGATTTAGTGAGAAAGTATTATCAGCAACTGGGTGGGGGGAAATGATGATGGCTTCGATCTATTTTGCAGCGCAGGGGGGAGTTTGGCTGGTGGCGGGGGTATTGGTATTGGCTGCTATCTTGTTGTGGCAAAGTTATAGGCATTATCCGGTGAGGGGTGGGTCGCGGTGGTTGGCGATGGGGATGAAATTTACGGCGCTGTTGTTATTGGCACTGTGTTGGATGGAGCCGATGTGGAGTGGCACGTCTGCTAAGCGAGGGGCGAATGACTGGGTGGTGTTGGCGGATAACAGTTTGCGTTATGCGGTGAAAAATAAAAAAGGGGAGTCAGTAGGAGCGGCTGTGGTGCAATTGTTGCAACCTGAAGAGGGAGGGGGGGATACGGGATTTTTGCAAGAGATCGCTAAGACTTTTCGATTGAGAACTTATCAGTTGGATCGTGGATTAAAGAGGGTGGCAGATTTTGCTGGGCTTGATTTCACTAGTGTGGACGGCAGCTTGCTGGCTGCATTGCATCGCTTGCAAGATCAGGGCAAGGCGCGCGCGGTGGCGGGGGTGTTAGTTTTCACGGATGGCAACAGGGTGGATCAGCAGGCTTTGCAAGATTTTGAAAAGGTGCAGGGGAGTGCCCCTATTTATCCAGTTTTGATTCAAGGAGGGCAGGACTTGCAAGATCTGTCTTTACGATTAGTGGAAGTGGCGCAGTCTTCTTTTGAGGATGCTCCGGTGACAATGACGGCGCTAGTGACGGCGCAGAATTTGGCGGGGAAGCAGATGGTGCTGAAGGTGCTGGATGCTGCGGGTGAGGTAGTGGTATCGGAGTTGCGGACATTGGGGGGCGAGGGGACGGAAAGGGTGCGCTTGTCGCTGCCGTCTGCGAAAGCGGGCATTTCTTTTTACTCCGTTGAGGTGGCTTTGCTCGCTGAGGGAGAAGGGGGCGAGGCTACGATGGAGGTGGCGGATGCGAGTTTGAAGAATAATCGTCGCTTGGTGGCAGTGGATAGAAAGCGGGGGCCGTATCGCATTCTCTATGTGAGTGGTCGCCCTAATTGGGACTATAAGTTCATGCGTCGAGCTTTGCTGCAAGATGATGAGTTGGATTTAGTGGGCTTGATTCGTGCGGCGCGTCGTGAGCCAAAATTTGAGTGGCGTGGGCGCACGGGGGAACTGTCGAATCCTTTGTTCCGTGGATTCAACAGTGATGTGCCGGAGGAGGCGCAGCGTTATGATGAGGCGGTGTTGCTGCGATTGAATACTCGTGATCAAGATGAGTTGCGACTGGGTTTTCCGAAAACGGAAGAGGAGCTTTTTGGAGAATACCGGGCGATCATTCTCGATGATGTGGAGGCTGGTTTTTTCACTCAACAACAGATGAGTCTGGTCGAGCGTTTTGTATCGATTCGTGGTGGAGCGTTATTGATGCTAGGGGGAATGGAGAGTTTTAGGGAGGGAGGGTATGATAAGACGCCTATGGGTGACATGCTGCCAGTGTATTTGGATCGAGTGGGAGTTGAAGAAGCCGAGGGGCCGCTGATGGCATCTAGGCTTAGCTTGACTAGGGAGGGGCGATTGCAACCTTGGGCGCGACTGCGCAAACAACAGGATGAAGAGGAAGCTCGCTTGGCTTTTATGCCAGACTTCCATGCTGCCAATCGGGTCGCTGCGATTAAGCCTGGGGCGAGTTTGCTGCAGGTGCTTACAGATGGGAGAGATCGCCGCTACCCGGCGCTGGTGACGCAGCGCTATGGTGCGGGTCGCACGGCGGCTTACACTTTGGGTGATGTCTGGCGTTGGGGGATGAAGGATGAGGAGCTGCGTTTGGATATGGAGAAATCTTGGCGACAGCTGATGCGTTGGCTGGTGGTGGATAGTCCCGATTTGATCGAATTTGATTTGATTGAGAAAAATGAGCTGCGGGGGACGAAGGTGGATTTCTCTGTGAAGGTTCGGGACGAGGCTTTTCGCGCGAACAGTGAGGCGGTGGTGAAAATTGAGGTGCGGCGAGGTTTAGGCGAGGGAGAGAAGGTGGCAGAACGGTTTGGCGAAGCGGACTTGCAGCGGGAGGGGCGCTACACGGCTGATTTTTATCCGCGCGAGCAGGGCGCGTATAGAGCGAAGTTGATCGTGCATGACGGCAATGGTGAGAAAGTGGGTCAGCGCGAAGTGGCGTGGGTGAAAAATTCGACAGCGGATGAATTAGCTCAGTTGGCTCCTAAGCGTGCGATCTTGCAACGGCTGGCAGAGGCGACTGGGGGGCGGGTATTGGAAATGAGCGAGCTGATGGATTTTGTGGAAAAAGAAATGGCGAAGATGGAGGTGCCGGTGGTTGAGCAGTGGTCGCTGCCTTTGTGGCACGCATCGTGGTATTTTGTGGCGGCATTACTGCTATTATTAGGAGAGTGGGCTTTGAGAAGATGGAAGGGGGTGTTTTGATTTTGAAAAGTATGGTTAAGTTTATAATGGTGATGTTGCTGCTGAGTGCTTGGGCGCTGCGAATTCAGGCCGAAGACCTTGGGCGCGACATGATCGTGGTGACGGTGCGCGGCGCTACGGGGGATGAGCAGTATGAAAAGAAATTGGATCAAGTGGCAGCGGCTTGGCGCAAGCTTTGTCAGCAGGCTGAGATTGATTTGCTGGAAGTGGGGGGTGAGCAGCGTGGAGCTTCGGGCAAGGATGATCGGGAGGTGTTGAGAGGGGTGTTGGTATCTGAGATCAAGGCGAAGAGGGGCGAGTTGTGGTTAGTATTGATAGGGCACGGGACCTTTGATGGTAGAGAAAGTAAATTTAATATGAGGGGACCCGACTTTACTGATGCTGAGCTTGGGCAATGGCTGAGTTCTTATAAGGGCAAGTTGGTGGTGGTGAATACGGCTTCGGCGAGTGGATCTTTTATCAAGGGGCTGTCTGGAAAAAATCGCGTGGTGATCACCGCGACCAAGAGTGCGCATGAGGTTTTCTATCCGCGTTTTGGTAAATTTTTTGTCGAAGCCATTGGCGGATTGGAACAAGCTGATCTGGATCATGATCGGCAGGTGTCCTTGTTGGAGGCGTTTTTGTATGCGGGGCATGAAGTGCGATCCTTTTACGAAAGGGAGCGGCGCATCGCTACCGAGCATGCTCTGCTAGATGATAACGGGGATCAACGTGGCGTGAGGGCAGAGTCCTTTGTCGGGGTGACCGCTCAGCTGTCGGGCAATGAGAAAGAGGGGGGTGGGTCGCCAGATGGAGAGCGGGCGCATCAGATCTATTTGCTTCAAAATGAGCTGGAAGCGTCGTTGGCGGAAGATCTGCGGATGCGTCGCGATGAATTGGAGCGACTGGTGAAGGTCTTGCGACGGAAGCGCGGAAAAATAAATGAGGGGCTGTATTATAAACAGCTGGAGGAATTGTTGTTGGAGATGGCGCGTATATATATAGGCGAGGGAGAGTGAGTTTCTCGATAATTAGAATAATTAAAAAATAAGCAACGATTAATATTGACTAAGGTTAATAAAATGAATAGTCGTATATTGGTGAACTAAGCGCAAATCTTGCAGTGCATTTTTTGACGCTTGTAAAGATGAGCCTTGAATAGTAAAGACTTTCGCAATGATAGAAAAAATCCAAGACCCACAACAAGAACGCGATGCTGAAGCGTTGCAGGTCTCTGCGGGATTGAGTGAAGCGTCTCAACCCTTTGGCGTGGACTTGGGAGAGAGTGCTTATTTGCAAGAAAGTTTGGCACGCCGCGAGAGGATCAGTGAGGTGATGGCGGGTCAGGAGGTAGAAAAAACTTCAGCGGGCAAGGGGTTTGCTGAGAGGATCACCATGTTATTGGAGGAGCTACTGGCTAGCGGGCATTTGGACGGTTTGACGATCGTTTCTGATGACGGCTTCGTGGTGGCAGAGACTTATAGCTTGAAGAACGCTGAAGTGATGGCGGCGATAGGCTCTGTATTTGAATATGTAGCCGAACGCGCTCAAGCGTGCGCTATCGTCGATCAAGTAGATGAAATGACGATCAAAGGCTGTGCGGGCGAAATGGCTGTGGTGCGTTATTTCCCAAATTTAGGCAGGCGGTTTTTTCTGATGGCTTATGCACGGAAAAGCTGCGCTTATCGCCACGTGACTAATCTAGCACTGAAGCGCTGCGGTATTTTACTGTTAGAGCGATTTGGTGACTGAAAGAGATTTTGAGTAGAAATAGAAGTAAAAAATAAACCATAAATAAAAAAACATGAATACAATATCAAAAGCAGATGCGTTAAACACCATCCTGAACACCCTGTCGGCGTCTAGTGGCGATATCGAAGCTTCCGCTGTTATCTCTACCGACGGACTTATGATTGCTTCGAACTTTCCTGCGGGACTAGATGAGGATCGTGTCGCAGCTATGGCTGCGGCGCTTTTGTCGATGGGAGAACGCGCATCGGGAGAGCTTTCTCGCGGCGAGTTGGATCAAATCTTTATTAAAGGAGCTGGGGGGAACCTGATTCTGGTGACTGCTGGCAATGAGGGCATGCTGACGACTCTGACTACGGCGGGTGCAAAGTTGGGCTTGGTGTTTTTGGACATGAAGCGTGCCGCTGAGGAGATCACTCGGATTATGTAAGAGAGAGGAAAAAGTTATAATAGAACCGAGCTGCTGAAAACAATAAACAAGCTTTTTAAAAATGTCTGAATATAATAATTTTGCTGAAATGAAAAAGTTCATTGGTTTTACTGCCAGTGATATAGAGAATCTTAATTCGATGGCGCCTATTTTCGAACAAAGAGGCGATGCCATCACCGATTTCTTTTACGAGACTTTGTCGCTCTATCCCGAAACGGCTGCATTGATAGAAGGGCGGGTGGATACGCTGAAGGAGACGCATCGTCGCTGGATGCGAGAGTTGTTTGCGGGGGTGGACGGGGGCTATGATGAAGCCTACTTCGATAACCGCAATATCATTGGTAAGGTGCATGTGAAAATCGGTCTTGATCCAAGGTGGGTGGAAGGTGTGATGAATATCATTCGTACAGGTGGGCATGCGGCTTTGACTCAAGAGCTGGAATCTGCTGCTGAGCTTGGGGAGAAATTTTCTTCGCTCTGCAAAATTCTCGATTTAGACCTGATGATCATCAATCTCTCTTATGCGGACGAGCGCTTGACTCGACTTGCTGCATTTACAGGGATGAGTCGTAAGCTTATTGAGAATTGTATTAAGTCGGGTTAGGCTATGTATACCAGCTCTCCCCCTCAAATCTGATTGAGGGGGGCGTAGGGTGCAGCCGGGAGAAGGTTTAGGGGTGAATGAATTTATATAATCTAAAATTATGAGTGAGTATGCTATTTTGGGGTGGACGGATTCATTGAAGACGGGCAATCGAGCGATCGATAATCAGCACAAGTATTTGATAGATTTGATTAATGAATTGGCGTCTTGCTTAGAGGCGGGCAAGGCGGCTCAAGAGTTGAAAAAAATCGTTAATTTGCTCTATCATTTCACGGAGTGGCATTTCTGTCTGGAGGAGAAGTGCATGGAGTCCAAAAATTGCCCACTGGCTGCGGAGAATAAGGACGCCCACGGGCAGTTCATAAAGGCGGTGACCACTTATCAGGAAAAAATAAGAGCATCATCGCAGGAGGAGTTCCAGGTAATAGGAACTGAAATGCACAAAGTGCTTATTTCTTGGTTTGTTAATCATATTCAGAAAATAGATATACCTAATTTATCAGAATCTGGTGATGTTTAGTATTGGAGGGAGATCATGGAAAAGTTAAAAGAAGAGTGTTTGCCGGTATTGGCGGATGCAAAATTGCTGGTAGGATATTCTGCTAAAGATGAAGACTTGCTGCGCTCTGCTTCGGAGCACCTTTTGCCCGTATCAAAAGAGGTTGCTGTTGTGCTTTATAAAGCGATGATGAGTCATGATGGAGTGAAGTCGATCTTGTTGGATTTGGATTTTAGCGAAGATGAATTAGTCGCAAAACTTGATCGTTGGATTAAAAAATTATTGTCTGGGGATTACAGTGATGAATTTTGGTGTTGGCATTGGGTGATGGGTTTGCTTAAGGCGCAACGAGATGATTTGGATGCGGGTTGCATGATTTTGCTTTTTGACCGCTTAAGACAAGAGCTGACGCAGCGAAGTTTTGAACTTTTTGATGAGAAATCAGCATCAAAGGTCACGTTGTCTTTATCCAAGTTGATTTCTTGTGTGAATTTCATTGTCTTTAAGTCGTATAGATTGGCATACCAAGCAGCAATTGAAGCTGGAGGTTTGAAGAAATCTATTCTTAATCGCATGATCAGATTAGAGGTGAAGGGGCAAATGGAGAAGGTCAAAGCGGTTAAAGGGTAAGCTTTGGTCGTTAGTTGATGCCTGATGGCAATTATTATCCGAGAGCCGAAGATGAAAGCTAGTATGGAAGAGAGCAAAATGTGCCTAAAATTCACCAAGAATAGCGTTGATGACCTCTTGCTTAGGGTTAGTTTTTTGTCGTTGCATAAAATAGAGCATCTTATACTGTGTGAGATGAACGTTGCGCCAGAACGCGTATTCTAAGAGCTGAGGTTAAAGGATCAGTAAAATTCAGAAACAAAAAATATGATAATGAAAACAAAAAACATACTCCAATATTCTGCTGCACTGGCGACGGGATTTTTGTTAACGGGGCACGCTATTGCCGGGCCGATAGAGGTGCTGGAAAAAAATCCAGTAGCGGAGGTGGAGGAAGTAGATCCGTTTGCCAAGGCGATCAAGCCTATGAGTAATCCGACTTTGTTTGATCTGGCTTTGCCTAGAACAACGATTCGACCGATTTTTATGACTCAGTCCTTACCGAGTAGGATCAATACGATGGTGGGTGAAGTTCCGCTTGGAGGGGATATGCAGCTTTATGCATTGCAATTAGAGTATGCTTTTAACAATAGGCTCTCTTTTGTTGCAACAAAGGACGGCTACATTGATTTCAATCCAGACAGCACTTTGAGTGGCGACAATGGCTGGGCGAATTTGGCAGCGGGATTAAAGTATGCAGTTCTTTATAATCCTGAGAGCCAACATGTGATGAGTATTTCGGCTATCGTTGAAGTGCCGACTGGGAATACGGGCGTATTTCAGGGCACTGGAGACGGAGCGTTGAACTTGGTATTGTCCGATGTGAAGTTGTTGGGGCGTTGGCAGTTTGCTGGTGCAATCGGCGCACACATCCCGTTTAATACCGGAGCAGAATCAACTACGGGATTTGTCAGTGGTCATGTGAGCTACTGGCTGACTGACTGGTTCGCGCCTTTGGTAGAGGTGAACTGGTATCGTGTGCTCAATGAGGGCAATGGTGGCAATCGTTTTGCTAGCCAGCTTGGTGGGGCGGTTCCTGCCGTGGCACAGTTTGAGGGTGGAGACTTGATTAATTTGGGCGCTTCTAACGCGGGTGTGAATGGAGACATCGTGACGGCAGCTGCAGGGTTCAGGATCAAGCTAACGGACAATGTTCATTTGGGAGCTGCTTACGAGTTGCCAGTGACCGATGTGCAGGACAATCTGATGAAAAACCGTATCACAGTAGATATGACGATTACTTTCTAATTTTTTCATAGTAATAATGGGGGCGTGAGTTCTCGAGAGTGCCTACCTGACAGTTGTCAGGTAGGCATTTTTTTTATAGCGGAGGCAGGATCGAGCTCGTTTACAAAAAAACGAAGAAAAGAGCCAAAAGCAGTTGACGAAGGGGGATTTTGCTCTATCTTCGGATCCCGACCGGAATAAGTCGGGCTCGAGCGACTCTCAGTCGATTGCAGGTGGATTTATCCACTATGTGTAATCGGC
>JAKISY010000065.1 GCA_021648365.1 Verrucomicrobiales bacterium | reverse complement strand
AAAGCAGGGAGGTTTAAGGTAACTTTTTCGAATGGATAACCCCGTTCTGTTACGCAATCCTACTAACTGGTGTATTCACGTATTTTCTCATCTTGTTATTCCCATCAGTTCGCCCGCATAGACAGAGCTCCAAACAAGCCGATCATGACCGGCACAACAAATGATCTTTCATCGATTCGCTTTGTAGCACAAAGCCACTGATTCGATACTCAGGAGATTCTCTAACAGACCATTCCAAATGAAAATCCGTTGCATTTTAAACCGTATTCATCGCGACAACGATTCCAAGCTATTATGTTGCTAGAACACCGTGGGGTATTGTTCAAGCTGCACGGCAGCAACTCACGATTGATTGGCGGGATAACGCGTGTGACAAATACAAGCTCTACGCCTGCATTGAGTGGCTCGCCCCTACTCTGTAAATACACCCCCAAACTAACCGCAGTTAAGGTTCACCTACTTGTCCATCTTTAACTACAAGATGGCAACACCCTTGATAGATCTTACAAAACAGAGACACAACCATACTATACTACCTCTAAAAAAATGACCGCGGATCGCATCAAATGCACTTCATGTAACAACATGATTCTATCAACGACAGCTATGAAGAATGGAGGTTTATGTGGACCATGCTCGATAGGAGAACAATACATCACGATCCCAGATATTTGGAAACGGGAAAAACTGAAAAAGGAAGTTGAAAAGCTTAATCTTGAAGCAGCTATTCAATCGGGTTATGATCCAAAGACCTCTTCGCATGATTCAGCTGGTGCGTATAGAAAGCCCAGCAATGCTCCAAAAAGTTGGAAACATCCTAACCTTGGAAAGTTCAAGCTAGATTCCTCAGAAGAATATTGGACGACTCGCATACAAGTCCCAGCTCTCGTGGCCTTCACATTAGATGATCCTCACTTAGACAAAAAAACAGACGACCTTTACGAAATAAGAATTGGCTATGACCCAGAAAGAGATACTCCGTCTGACGATATGATTGCTGTAGCAATCAAAATTCTTGATCATCAAACGAATTTGTTGACTAAAATAACTCAAGCCATATGGGACGATTTCAGTGGCCATGGCCCTGAATCTGGTATGTGGTGGCATAACGATTTAAATGAAGTTAAATCTCAGTATGAATATATGGATGACAATCCTCCAGAAACTGCAAATGATCTATTCAGACGAATGAGTGCAGAGGCTATTCACATTCACAAACAGGTAGAGGGTTACGACGGAGCTGTTGCAGAATTGGAATTTCGAGCAGATTATGAGGAGGAACATGGCTTAGGTGTATTGACGGATGGCGATGTAATTCTAGGCATCGGTTACGCGGGAGACACCATGGTCTTTGGATTTCTATAATGGAAATATTCATGATAAGCAGAACAAGCCGATCATGATAAGTGCGACAAATGACGCCGCCTCCCCGCACCAAATAATCTTACCTCACTCCCACATGCTAACCATCGCCAGATTCAGCACCACAGAAGAAGCTCACTTATTCCGCCTCAGACTCGCAGTTGGTGGAGTGAAAGCTTTTATACTAGACGAATACATGGTGCAGATGGATTGGCTGATCTCCAACGCTATCGGTGGCGTTCGAGTTCAAATTGCCGACGACGATCTCGAACTTTGCCAACAAATCCTGCAAGAAGAACCCTGCGAGCCCGAAGCACAAATCACGGCCGAATGCCCCTTTTGCCAATCCAATGACACCAAAAAAGAAAGCTTCACCCGCAGACTTTCTTTCCTCTCTCTGTTTATCATTGGCTGCCCTTTACCCGTAGCCAAAAACTCTTACCTGTGCCATAACTGTGAACGCTCGTGGAATGAAAACAAGAGGCCAGTTATCCCTAATTCCTAATGAGCACTCCCACGCCTCACCCTCAGTTTCGCCTCAGTAAATCTGAAATCCTCAGTTACGGCATCCTTGTATTCACCGTCCTCTATGTCGTTGCAGCTTTTCTCTACCCTCGATCACCAAAGCCCACTCAGACAGAAACCTTCAAAATCGTATCGAAAGAGTTCGTCCCCGAAGAAAATCCTTATTTACCTAACTACAGAAAAAGAGGTCGTTATGGAACTTTCCGCCCCCGATCAACCCTCATACCAGCTCACTACCGAGTCTACATCCAGTGGGGTGAAGAAACCTACACCATTCAGGTTCCGCTGAACAAAGCCTACCTACTCAAGCATGAAAAAATCGCCTTCACTTACCGTATAAGTGATGATGGCTGGCTGCGCTTGCTTGAATTTCACGAGCTCAACGGCCACACCGAATCGATCGAAATCCTTGAATTTGGCATTTTCGCGGTAAGCCATGAAAACCCCGCCAGCTTTGAACAGCCCAAGCTCATTTCCCAAACTGCTCAAGTCCCGGCAAAAATCGGTACCGCTTTTGGTTTCACTTTCAAAACTAAGGGCTCGCCACCCTCCAGCTACACCGAACTCACTTTGGAAAGCGTTCACCCTGGCTTAAATGATCCCGACTCTGATCAGCCCATTTATCAAAATGAATTGCCTATAACTGTGAAGCTCGGAGTCAACGACTTCCATTACTACATCCTCGAATACGATTGGGAGCTGGTTCCAGGTCAATGGATTTTCAAAGTCAAAAACGGCGACCGCGTATTAGCAGAAAAAACATTCACCTTAGTGAAACCCTGATATAAAATTTCGCAAAAAATTACTCATCAAAATGGTGCCAGTTCAAGCGACTGCTTCAACCGTGGCTCGAGCAGATATATTTGAACTCACATAACTATTTAGGTGGAAGAGTGAAAGAAATGCGCATGAATGTAAAGTAGAGCGGGTGTCCTCACCCGCTCCCTTTTACTGCCGATCACCATCAGCGGGTGAGGACACCCACACTACTTCAATCTTTCGAAGCAAATGTGAGCAGACCTGAGCAGTCACAATTGAATTATTTATTTTCCTATCCGCGTTCATTTGACTTCAGGTCGTATCTTCCGTCTATCTCTCCCGCGTTCGCGAGATCGGCTGCGTTATCCGCGATTAAGTTCTTATGAAACGGTCCACCTAGACCTGCATAGTTACTACCACTCCATATTTTTTCCGTGCTTTTCCGCGCATTCCGTGGCTCAAATCCCCTCTTCATCATTTGCTTCCAACCCGCCTGGATTCACTTGCGCTACCCGCCCCTTCAGTCGAGAGTCTTATCACCTATGAACTCCACCACCCACCTCGAAGACCTTTTTACACTACTCGCATTCCCCAGCATCTCTACCGACAGCGCCTACAAAAACGACCTCGATCAATGTGCCGACTGGTTGATTGGCAAATTGCAAGATGCTGGTCTCACCACGGAAAAACATCCCACCGCCGGTCATCCCGTAGTGATCGCCCGCAACCAACATCAAGCTGGCCGCAAAACCGTGTTGATCTACGGTCACTACGATGTGCAACCCGTCGATCCGGTAGAACTGTGGAACTCCCCCCCCTTCGAACCCACCGTCATTAACGGCGTCATCTATGCTAGAGGTTCGACCGATAACAAAGGTCAACACTTTGCCCACATCTGTGGCGTCGCCGATACCATCAAAGAAAAAGGCGATCTGCCCGTGAATCTCATCTTCCTGCTCGAAGGCGAAGAAGAAATCGGCAGCCCTAACCTAGAACCTTTTCTCAAACAACACGTTGATGAATTAAAATGCGACGTCGTGGTCGTCTCCGATACCGGCATGGTCGGTGCTGGAGTGCCTACGCTGACTTACGGACTACGCGGCATCGCTTGTTTGGAGTTTATTTGCAACGGTCCTGCCATCGATCTGCACTCTGGTATTTACGGCGGTGCGGTGGCAAATCCTGCCACAGTGATCGCTGAATTGGTCGCTAGCCTGCATGACGACGATGGCAAAGTCGCTATCGAAGGTTTCTACGATGACGTCAAAGACCTCGAAACGTGGGAACGCGAGCAATGGGCTAAGCTGCCCGATGGCGAAGCGGCTACCTTAAAGGAAACTCAAGTGCCCGCCCTCTTTGGCGAAGCGGGTTACAGTTCACTCGAACGTCGCTGGGGTCGCCCCACAGCTGAGGTCAACGGCATCGGTGGCGGTTATCAAGGTGAAGGGTCTAAAACCGTCATCCCCGCACAAGCGTTCGCCAAACTTTCCTTCCGCTTAGTGCCAGGGCAAAACCCCGATAAAATCCTCCAACTCGCCCAGACTCATTTGGAAAAACACTGCCCAGATGGAGTCAAGATCACCATCGACGCTGGTCACGCTGGCAACCCTTACGTGATGGACGCTCACTCAGATTTTGGCAAAGCTGCTCAGTCAGCCCTACAGAAAACCTTCAATGCAGATCCAGTTCTCATTCGTGAAGGCGGCAGTATCCCCATCATCGATAGTTTCAAACAAGTGCTCGGCGTAGATACCCTGATGTGCGGACTCGCGCTGCCCGATTGCGCAGCTCACGCTCCCAATGAAAACTTCCCCATCGCCAATTTTGAGGCCGGCATCAAGCTCAATCGATTGCTGCTACAGGAGTTGGCAGATTTGCCCTAGACGATCAATTCAGAGCATCCGTCACATTGGCGATGATCCCTATAACAATCACAACGACCAATGCAATGGCTGTGACATTGCACCAGTATTTAGCTTTCTGAGAAGCTTCTTGCGCGCCCACATAATCTCCAGCGTCATAAAGCTCTTTGACCTTATTTCCTTTGACAATGGCTACCACCGCAAACCCCGCAACCGGGGCGCAACACATGAGCCCAATCACCAGACCTATAACCGCCTGCGTGATGTAGCTGGCAGGCATAACTCCTCCCGTAGGATCGATTTGCCCGCCCTCCGCTGCATTGGGAAAAGGCGGAGGCACGATGACCGCATTCGCCGATTCTTCGATACCCGCTAGCTCCCCTAGTTCTGCTGTATGCTGTGATAAATCAATCGACAGACTGCTTGCTAGCTCTGGCAGCTCAGCAAGTTTTACCCAATCCTCCATGCCGTCCCGCCAAACCAGTGTGTCCTTAGAGATAATCCCATCTTTATAGAGATGCTCCAGTTCCTCACCCGTCACCGGGCCTCTCTTAATATCGCTATGGGCGTAATACCACTGCATCACACCGACTTGGATTTCTCAGATGGACTCTTCGACTGGTTCTCTGGCCATGCAGGCAGAGGGTAGGATTTTTTGATGAATTGATACGCATCAGTCGCCTCTTTTTCAATCGTTGCAGATTCCTTGATCACAGCGGCATTAGCTTTGATGAATTTTTCCTTCTCTGCGATTTGTTTTTGGTTTTCCACCTTTTTCGACTCACTCTTGACGGAGATCTCACCCGCCAAAGCGTCCACATACTGCGTGACGATTTGCTGAGATAAGTCTTCCGTTTGGCTGGACCAAATCGCCGCGAAAGCCTTCTCGCATTGTTGCAGTAATACTTCACGCGCAGGCTCCCCCAGACGCTTCTCTTTGACTCCGGCAGGAATCGCCTGATCGGCTTGATCTTCGCCTCCAAAAACATCACTCCTCATACGCCGCGCACCGCGAAACAAGATCCAATCCAAAAATCGACGCTTCACAGGAATGCTCGCGACATCCAAGTCGAACTCATACTGCAAAGGCGTTACTTGTGCTGTTTCTTGAGCTTTACTGACCAAAGATTGCAAATCAATATCCACGATTTTTAAGTCCCCGATCAAGGTGTGACTGATATTCAATCCAGCATTTCTGTTAGCTGTCTTACTAATGAAAAAATCGCCCAAATCACTTGCGTAAGATTGAGTCACACTTTCAAAATAAGGTCTTATTTTTTGATCGCGTAAGTCCTGTAAACTCGAGTCCCCTTTCCACCATTGATCCAGAATTTCCTCCAAATCGGATTTTGAAGTTTTTTCTACTTTCTCGGCGGAAGACTTGATCTTATCTGCAAAATCCTCTTTGAGCACCTTCGAATGATCGTGCCAATCTTTAGTGACCACCTGCTCGATCACCTTGCGCTCTCGCTCTAGAATCCTTTTATCCGATTCCAGCTTTTCCATGTCCTTTTTGATCTCCGCAAAGGATGGATTTTTTACGATCCCCTGAATCGAATTCAACAAGGAGGAACCTCGCCGAACACTATCCACCAAGAACGATTTCAAATAATCATTGCTGTTCAAAAATTCCACCAGATCCGTGTGCAACTTCTCAAAACGCTCCACCGACTGCAGGTCTTCTAGGTCGTCACTGCTAAACGTGCTTTGGGTAGGTTTCGCAGGCTGCACGGCAGGCTTGCTCACTACCGTCACGACCTCGCGTTTCGTCGATGAATTGGCGATGGCGTTTTCAACAGCGCTGGGTAGCTTCTTCTTCACCTCCACCTCCACCTTAGTCTCCGACGTCACCTTTTCATCTACTTGCTGATTTTTCTCCTTTTTCTTGTTAGCCAAGATCCTCGTGCTTGCAGCACTGAGCAGATCCACCGGATAGATGCGCAGACGGCCATCATCCACCGCCTCTTTCAACGGCGCGCTCATCGAGAGATTGCGGAAAGCATCGATGATTTTCTGCGGATCCTTCTTTTCCAAACTGGGCACCAATTCTCCGTCCGAGTTGAGATCCTTTTTCCGAGTGTCCAAATTGACAATCAGAAAAATACGACTGAACAAATCTAGCAGTTCTGTAAACTCTTCAAAAACTTGCTCTAAAAAGAGGTTGTCACTTTTTACCACAAAAATAGCGCAAGCTGCACTATTACGGAAATCTCGCGTCATCTGATCGTAACCAAACTTCATCCGACTATACAGACCTGGAGTGTCCACCAACACAGCACTTGAAGTCGCTAACTCTGGAGCTGCCAATTTGATATCTATCTTGCGATAAGCTTTGGGCATGTGCACCACGGGATCAAATGACTTGCCCTGACCTTCGATTTCGCGCAATTTGAACGTCAACTCCACGTGAGCTCGTTGAATCGAAGCATGCAAGTCTTCTTGGTCTTTGAATTCCTTTTGGGTGCCATCGTAACGAGTAGCGAAATACTCCGGCTTTTCAGAATACGAGATATTCACCAGACAAGGGTAAGCAGGTAGCGTCGTCACCTCGCTCACATAAGAAGAGCAAATGCCATTCATCAAAGTAGATTTACCACTTTTTAGCGGCCCAAATATCAGCACATAAGCTTGCTGTTTCTTCACCTTTTCGACCAACACCTGAATGTGGTGTCGCACATCACGAATCTCTGGCAAGATCTCGTGCAACTTGGACTGATCAGGTAAATCGGCGATCAATTCTTCCAGGCTACTGAGCGGCGTGCATACCGGCTCCATGTTTCGACAAAACTCCACTGTGAACTGGCTCAACAAAGTCCGCATCGGCTCCAGAGATTTGTCATCTTGTTGCTTAGGAGCAGATTCCTTATCACAAAGTTTAGCGGTGGCCGTAGCTGAAGCTGTTTTTCCCACCTTCATTGTCGCAGCACTCGTGACCGCCCCCCCCGCTTCACTCGATGAGGCAGCTTGATCTGAACCTGATTCGGTCAACTCAACAGCGGCTCCTTTTTCCGCACCCTTATCGACTAACCCTTTCGACTGAACTTCAGACATCTTATCGCCAGCGCCGACTTCACCTTTTGACTGAACTGCTTGCAACGGTAAAGATTCCGCAGCCTTTGGCTGAGAGGAAGGTTGTTTTTCAGATGATTTTTCAGATGACTCTGAACCGGATTTCTGCTGATGGCTGTTCTCTCTCATTGCTAAAAAACATCCCTCATATCATTTGATCTGTCACGCTCTTTTTGCCCAATGATGCAGCGACTGCTCTCTTTTTGCGACTATTCGTGCAGGATCTATTGCAAATCGCGCCAAAGCATCAACGCTGGCAGCCAAAAGCGTGCGACCGGCTTCACTTCTCACACCTCTTGCGAACGCGGCTCGCGGTGTACGCTGCTCTTGCCTGTGGCACAAGTCACAAAAGGACCGCCTGCCAATGGTGCCGTCTCGGTGAACGCCACATCGGGCATTTCACTCGGCTTGCCAGCTAAGGGGAAATCCTTGCGCAGTGGAAAGTAGGGATAGCCCTCCCACATCAAAATCCGTGTCAGATCGGGATGCCCTGCAAACTTGATTCCCATCATGTCGTAGATCTCACGCTCATGCCAGTTGGCAGTCGCCCACAAATCAGAAACCGTGTCCATCTCTTCGTCTTCAGCCACCGCGCACTTGATACGCAAATGCTCACCAGATGCCAAGCGACAAAGCTCATACACCATTTCAAAACGCGGTTCATTGCCCAAATAATCCACACTGCTCACATCAAGCAGGTAATCAAAACCGAGTTCATCACGACAGTGCTGCAACAGCTCCTTCGTTTCACTCTTATCCACCAGCAAGGTGTGCTCCCCTCTAAACTCGATCGTTCCAGTGATCGCTTTAGCAAATTTCTTCTTCAAAGCTGAAATGATTTTTTTCATAGCAGGGACAAATGATTACAAACTTAGGCTTCGACTTCTTCCAATTCTTCCTCTTTATCTGCTGGCTTTTTCAACAAAGCCACCGCCGACTCTTCCGCATCTACTTTCTCTTGCAGTCTCATCAGCCCCTCCAATAAAGCCTCCGGACGTGGCGGGCAACCCGACACATAGACATCTACCGGGATCAATTGATCGATGCCCTGCAAAACTGCATACGAGCGATACATACCACCACTCGAAGCACAGGCACCCATCGCGATGCACCACTTCGGCTCAGGCATCTGATCCCACACCCGCTTGACAGCTAGCGACATTTTATAAGTCACCGTGCCAGCTACGATCATCACGTCTGCCTGACGTGGAGAAAAGCGCATCACCTCCGCACCAAATCGAGAAATATCAAAACGAGACGCTCCTGTTGCCATCAGCTCAATCGCACAGCAAGCCAAGCCCATCGGCATCGGCCACAGCGAGTTTTTACGCATCCAGTTAATCGTCGCATCGAGACGAGTGAAGATCACATTGCCTTCAATTTTCGAGTCGTAGGCGACAGACGTCTGCGGATTATCGGTATCAGCCATGGCAAAAAATAAAATCGACGATTAAAATTCTAGTCGAGCAAGTCTATGATTTCATCACTCACCCTCAAGCAGATCATACGACTCAGCCCCCTGCCCGCAAGTGCTTTGTGAAAAATTTCACAAACTTTTAGAGCCACACAAAATACGCAAATCCAGCATTTGCCTTGTCTTCGCCTACTAAAAGCCTAAACTTCTGCCCAAATACATCTATTACTATGACCGAATCCCACAGCGATAACTCTCAACTCTCTCAGCTCAAAGCCCTCACCACCATCGTCGCCGACACTGGCGACTTCGAG
Organism: Verrucomicrobiales bacterium; assembly: GCA_021648365.1. GTDB lineage: Bacteria > Verrucomicrobiota > Verrucomicrobiia > Verrucomicrobiales > DEV007 > JAADHD01. Next base: position 17,770 of record JAKISY010000065.1, on the reverse strand, counting down.
AGCATGCGCCAATACCACCCCCAAGATGCCACCACCAACCCTTCGCTGATCCTAAAAGCCTCCCAACAACCCGAATACCGTCACCTCGTCGATCAGGCGATCAGCGAACTCAAAAGCGGCCCGCTCAGTGGCGATGCCCTAGTCGAAGGCATCATCGACCGCATCCTCATTCTTTTTGGCAAAGAAATCCTCAACATCGTGCCAGGCAGAGTTTCCACCGAGACCGACGCCCGCCTATCTTTCGACACGCAAGGCACCGTAGCCAAAGCCCACACCTTGATCGCTCTCTATGAAAAGGAGGGCATCAGCCGCGATCGTATTTTGATCAAAATCGCCTCCACTTGGGAAGGCATCTGCGCCGCTGAGATTTTAGAAAAAGAAGGCATCCATTGCAACCTCACGCTGTTATTCTCTCTCACCCAAGCCATCGCCTGTGCCGATGCCAAGGTGCAGTTGATCTCCCCCTTTGTCGGTCGCATCTACGATTGGTTCAAAGCCAAAACGGGCGAAGAATACACCGGAGCCAACGACCCCGGCGTGCAATCCGTGGTCAGCATCTACAACTATTACAAAAAATTTGGCCACGCCACCGAAGTGATGGGTGCCAGCTTTCGTAACAAAGGGCAGATCATCGCCCTCGCCGGTTGTGATCTATTGACGATCAGCCCAGGCTTACTAGAAGAATTACAAAATTCAAGCGATCCCGTGCCGCCAGTTTTGACTCTAGAAAATGCCAACGCGAGTTCCGTCGAGCCGCTGCAACTAGATCAGAAAAGTTTCCGCTACCAGTTGAATGACGACGCCATGGCAACCGAAAAAACCGCCGAAGGCATCCGTAAATTTGCCGTCGATATGATCGCCCTAGAAGACCTCATCAAAGCAAGTCTCTAGGCTAGAGCAGAAGACTTAGTCTGATTACATTAGGCGTGAAACCCACGCCAGTCTCAATGAACGATCTCGACCGGAGTGCCTACTCTTGTCTTAGCAAAGATCAGAGGTTGCACTTCGCGCGGCACTCTGATGCAGCCGTGACTCGCAGCATATAAAGGAACATAACCAATATGCATGCCCACACCTCGCCAAGTCACCCGCATCCAATAGGGCATCGCCGTTCCACGAAATTTCGCATTACCATTTGGGCGCTTATAGGAATCCCCGTTACTGACCAAAGTCGCCCCCGTATCTCCATGCACCCACTTACCGTAACGGTTAGATTTTTTATCCACCTTTTTCTCCAAGATCTCGAACTTACCCGTAGGCGTACGATGCCCCTCCGTGCCCGTAGAGATTTGAGATTCCAAAGCCAATTCATCTCCGCTATACAGCTTCACTCGCTGCTCAGACAAATCGATTTTCAATTTTGCATTCGCTGAAGTCATCGCAGCCAACACCTTTTCATTTTTGTAAATATAATGCTGAGGTGCCACAGGTGCCGCAACTTTCACAGCCGCCGCCCTACGTTTCCTACCCAACGAAAGGTTGCCGTTTTTATTCACATGACAGCTGGTCATGGCAACAGCCAACACACCCAATAGTGTGCTGTAACTAATTTTTTTAATCAAAATTTTCATCATCGCATTCAAAACTTTTTCCACTTCCCTGATTTCTATCGCACAATACGATATCCCCAAAGCTCCAAGGCTTGATTTAAACAGGAAAAATACCCCTTTGTCAATTCAAAACAACATTTAGAGAGTTGCCGATTCGGAATGCTCGGCGCGGCGAATAAGACCATCTTCCATCTCATAGAGCGTATCAAAAATATCCAATGCACGTTGATCGTGTGTCACTACGATCACCCCCGCCCCATGATCATGCGCCACTTGCGCAAACAATTCCATCACTTGGCGCCCTCTCTGACTATCAAGTGCCGCCGTTGGTTCATCCGCCAAGATGATACTCGGATGATTGGCTAGAGCTCTTGCCACCGCTACCCGTTGCTGCTGACCTCCAGACAACATCGAAGGCAAATTATCTGCCCTATCCCGCACTCCAAGCTCCTCTAGTAAATCCAGTGCTCGACGACGCGCCTCGGCCACGCCGTAACCATTGATCTCCATCACAATCTGCACATTCTCCACCGCATTGAGAAAGGGTATCAAATTGGATTTCTGAAACACATAACCAATCTCACTGCGACGAAATTTCCTCAAATTGGTCATCGCACGCGGTCCATCCATCACCACCTCCCCGTTAATCAATACCCGCCCTGCAGTCGGAGCATTGATCAAACCCACCGCCGTCAAAAAAGTGGATTTTCCTGAGCCACTAGGTCCGAGCAACGCCACCACCTCACCATGCTTGACCCCAACCGATGCGTCTTGCATCGCGATCACCTCAGTATTGCCACTTCCATAGATTTTGCTCAGACCCTCGGTGGCTATGGCTAGAGTTTCATTTTTCATTAAGATAAAGCTTCATTCGGAGATACTCGCATCGCTTTCCAGATCCCTAGGAAACTAGACGCGATTGAAATCACAATCACAATCATACCCAACTGCAACAAATCCTCATTGGTTAAAATCACCCGGCGAGGAAAATTCGGAAAAAGCCTTTGTCCCACTAGGTAGGCAATACCAAAACCCAGCACGCCAATAAAAAGCGATTCTTGAATGATTAGCCCCAGAATCCTGCTATTGGGCGCACCGACCAACTTCAACAATGCTATCGTATGGATTTTATCCAGTGTGAGCGTGTATAAAATCAAAGCCATGATGATGGCAGCGATGATCGTCAACAATACACGAAACAGCCCAATCTGAAGACGCACTTTTTCCACCGTACCCTTCAGTAGCAAATCTCTTTGTCCTTGACTAGTATAAACGGAAACATCACTCCAACCCTCAAGCTTCGCTATCACCTGAGCAGGATCTACGCCTGGCGAAATACTAGCCATAACCGCGCTGATTTGAGGACGCGAAAACGCAGGCAACTCTGCACTAGCCCGACTTGCTTGCTCTAACAATATCGGCATATTAGCCCCAATATCACTATTTTCTCCGCGAACTTTCCGCGCCGCACGCTCCAATCTCAACGCTTCCCCCGAGGTATTAAACTGTATTGCCAATGCATCCGCAGCAGTCACAAAACCAATGCCATCTCCAGCTGCACTGATCATGCTTTTAGTGATACCTACCACCTCGTAAGACTCTTTGCCTAGCTGGATCTTTTCGCCCAAACTCAACCCCAGCGATTCATCCGCAATCATTTCATAGTGATTCTGAACCAATGGTCGCCCTTCGATCAAAGAAACCCATGCTCCTGTGTCTCGCGGCCAACTCAAACCAAGAATAGCTATGCGTAACGCGCTGCCCTCGTAATCACGTTGCACAGTATGAAAAACAAACTCCCTCACATCCTCTACCCCACGCACAGACTCAACTCGATATAACAAATTTGCAGGCAAACGCGAAATCTCAGCAAACGGCCCTCGGGTATCTTTCTGCACCACCCATATATCCGCACCGATTTCATCAATCAACATCGTAGCGTCCGCCACAATGCCTCGATAAATCCCTCCCATGCCCATCACCACCATCAGCAACATTCCAATGCCTACCGTGGTTAAAGCAAAGCGCCCGATGTTATGGCGAATATCCTTAGCTGCAAGGTTCATTTCACTTTGATTCTCTGCCCACCTTCAAGGCGCTGCTTAAGCTTCGATGGAATGATCAGGTCATCCCCCTCTTTTACCCCCTCGACCACTTCATAAAAATCATCATTTCTGAGCCCCAATTTGACCAGGTTCCACACTGCCCTGCCATCCGTAGCAGTGAACACACCAGCCAAACCTTTGCGCCATTGCAAATAGTTAGCAGGTAATAACAACACGGAAGCTTTACGCCCCGCTTCAATATAAACTTCCGCTCGCTGCCCCACCGCCCAATTCACAGGTTTCTTAACAACGCTTACATCCACGACAAATTCTCGTGTTTCGCGATCCGTTTCACGTCCTAACCTAGCAACTTTTCCTCTAAACGGTTGTTCCGCAACAGAGCGGAAAATCACTCGCGCCTCCTGCCCAGGCTTCACTTGATTCATCTCAGTTTCATCCACCCACGCACTCACCCACAACTCTTCAGTAGAGACCAGCGTTAATATGGCACTACCTGGCAATACGATATCACCCGGATCACGTTGACGACGCACGACCAAACCATCAAAAGGAGCCGTAACCTTGGTATTATCCAAAGCTACGCGATGATAACGCAATGTTTCCTCAGCCGTCACCAACGCTTTCTGCCCTTCTGTGATAGCAGCTTCCGCCCGTCCTAAGCCAGCTTGTGCTATCGCGAACATTTCATTAGATTTATCCAAATCCGTCTGTGACACCGACCCGGACTCTATCGCCTTTTGCATTCGCTCCAAAAGCCGTGTTGCTTGTTTCAAAACCGCCACGGCTCTATTTTTATCTGTCACTAGACGCACGATCGATGCCTCCTTGGCAGCAATATCAGCCTTCGCAATCTCCACCTGCTGAAGCAGCACCGCATCATCCAATTCAACCAACAAATCGCCCTTCTCCACTCGATCCCCTTGATCCACCAATACATTCGAGAGCAAACCTGAAATTCTAGCACTGATGGTTGACTTCACCCGAGCTTCTAAAGTGCCAGTGCCCATCACTTCCGCGACGATTTCGCCTCGCTCTAACCGGTGACCCGCAACCAGCAGTGGCGAAAACTTCGCTCGATAAACTAAACCAAGCAGCAGCACCAACAACAACAGCCCTCTCACTACTTTCCACCACTTTCCCACCCTGTCGCTTCTCTCATCCATAATTATGGCAGAACCTAAATCTATATCCCTAACTGTCAATACAGAAATACTTGAAAGCGTTCAACTCTTATTGCCTTGCAGCAAAACAGCTCGCGCCGCATGATAACCACACATCCCATGAACTCCCGCTCCCGGAGGGGTCGACGCTGAGCAGATAAACACACCCTTAGCAGGCGTGGTATAGGGGTTCAAACGCAATGCCGGACGCGCCAACAATTGGCTCCAGTCATTCACCCCTCCCGTCACGTCACCGCCCACCAAGTTAGCATTATAACTCTCATAATCAGCGCACATCATCACCCTACGCTGCAATACCACGTCGCGAAAACCTGGCGCAAAACGTTCGATTTGATTCTCTATAGCCTGTGTCATATCGACCTGCGAACCGTTCGGGACATGGCAATAAGCCCAAGCCGTATGCTTACCCGCAGGAGCACGAGTATCATCACAAACACTCGCCTGAGCCAACAAAACAAACGGCTTCTCCGCATGCCTGCCTTGCCAACAAGCTTTTTCCGATTCTACCACCTCATCCAACCAACCGCCCACATGCACCGTTGCAGCCTGACGACAATCCTCATTCTCCCAGGGAATAGCCTCGCTCAAAGCATAGTCAATTTTAAACACCCCTGGTCCATAACGATAAGCCTCCAGTTTCTTACGATAAGCTTCAGGCAAACGTTGTGCTGCTATTTTCGCCAACTCTGCAGGCCCAGTATCAAACAAATAAGCCTTGGCTTGAGGCAATTCCTCCAGCCTCTGCACTCGCCACCCACAGACCACCTCCCCACCCAACGATTGCAAATAAGCCACCATCGCCTCGCTGATCTTCCCCGTGCCACCTTTTGCCACCGGCCACCCCGCGGCGTGCCCTGCCACCGCCAGCATCAAGCCCACCGCAGCAGAGGGTGAGCGATCCAAAGGCAAGACCGAATGCGCAGCATGACCTGCCAACATCGCCCGCGCAGGTTCATCTTGAAAACAAACTCGCGCCAAACTCATCGCCGAAGGCAAAGCTCGCACGCCAAATTGCGCCGCAGCGATCAAGTGCTTGGGTAGCTTCAGCATCGGACCCAGCATGTCAGCAAACAAACCCTCCGCATCACGAACCAGAGGTTCATATAATCGACGGTAGGCTTTACCATCTGCCGCCCCTAGCCGCTGGGCAGTCGCATCCACCGAAGCTTCCATGATAGCCGCCTGTCCACCATCCAGAGGATGCGCCAAAGGGTATTTTGAATATTCCCACTGCAAACCAAAGTCCTGCAAAGGCAAGGACTTCATCAAAGGCGAACACACACCCATCGGATGCACCGCCGCACACACATCGTGCACAAACCCTGGTAACGTCCCCTCATCCGAACGCGCACCCCCACCCGGTGCCGAATGAGCCTCCACCACCAAAACCTTCCAATCCGCTTTCGCCAATTCAATCGCCGCCGCCAGCCCATTAGGACCCGAACCCACCACCACCGCATCGTATGCCGATTGCCTCGCTGTGTCAGAAAATTGTGCCGCTTTCATTAAGCATCACTTAAAACCCTTCTTCAATCGCCACAAGGGAATTGTCCACTTGCTCTTTTCACTTCGCCCCGCGTTTACCGAAAAATTTCACCACCAAAGCCCGCTCCGGTGGAGCTGTCATCAGCGACACTCCAACCGTCAAGACGCTGGCAACAATCACATCCCAGAAAAAAGGCTGAACTCCCAGCAAAGGATAAACCGCAAAGCGTCCTTCAATCGCATATCCAATCACATACAATAAGATGTGCATCCCCGCGCCTCCCAGCATACCCGCGATCGCCCCTGCTCCCGTCATGCGTTGCCAATACAACGCCAAAATCATCGGAATCATGAAACTCGCCCCCAAGCCCGCGCTGGCAGAGACAATCAAATCCTGTAAATATTCAGGAGGATTCAAGGACGCCACCACAGCTAAGATTCCTATGCTGCCCGTCACCGCCCAACTCAATAACTGCAAGGTGCGATCCGAAGCCTGTGGGTTGATATTGCGTTGATAAATATCACGCACCAAAGCTGACGAGATCACCAACAAAAAACTATCCACCGAAGACATCACCGCAGCAAAGGGTGCCGCCACCACCAAGCCTGCCAACCAAGGCACTCCCGCTGTCGCCGTCGCAAACGTCGAAAACTCAGGCATCACCCGATCGGGATCGATCTCCATACCAGGCATTAACACCCGCGCGCAGACAAAAATCACAATCAAAGCCACATAGATAAATCCAAAGTAAAAAGCCACCGACACCATCGCCCTCCGCAATACTTTGGTTTTGTCAAAAATCATCATCCTAACCATATTACTCGGCTGACCCACCCCAGCGAAGGGCCAGAAAATAAAAAAACTGAACGTCATGCCAATCGCTAAGAATCCCATCGAGCTTTTAAAGTCTGGACCAGGAGCGCGAGTGTAAACCCCCTTCTCTCCAGCCCCACTTTGATACGGAGTGCTTTTCACCTCCTTTACATTTACCCTCCCAGCAATAGCAGGCAGGGGGATTTTCTCGATCTCACCCGGAGTCGTGATACGAATCATCTCAATTTGCGCACTCGCTTTTTTCCCCGCTTCGATCACCGCAGTAGTCTTACTTCGATACACCGTCTTTTTTCCATCGTCAGTCACACTTCCTAGCCAAGTCCCCTTGGGGATCTCCAACAGCTGATCCGAACTCTCGGCGAGTTCCAATACCGCAGTCAACGGCACAGGAGGAGTCATTTCCGCTAAAGCTTGAGTCGCCTTTTTCAGCCCACCCACTTGATACAGCGCTAATACCAACAAAAGCAATACTCCGCCAGCCATCACAATGCCCTGCATCACGTCCGTCCACACCACCGCACGAAAGCCTCCATAAGAAACGTAAGCCACCACCGCAATGCCAAAAAACAACAAACACAAAGCATAATCCGGTTCAGCTGAGCCCAACAAAGGCACTCCATCAAAAGCCACATCTGCCCAGCGCACCGCTACATCAAAAATTTCAATATCACTCAGTAATGTGCTCAGGATTTTGCTGCCCGCTTTGAACTGCGCCAGCAAATACGCAAAAAGAAAAACCACGATGATCACCGTGCCAGTGATGCCCACACCTTTATTATTGAACCTCTCCCGCATCACCTCGGGTACCGTCAAGGCATTCGCCCGTCGCGCCACTTGATTCAGTCGTTTACCAAACAGCGCCATTGCCACCAAAGGCACCGTCATGTAACCCGCGATCCACAAAGCCAACACCCACCCATGGGTGTAAATCAAAGCAGGAAAACCCATAAAAGTCCCCCCCGACGCGCTCGTCGCAGCAAAGGTCAAAGCCAAAGCCCAGACGCCAAAACCTCGGCTACCAAGGAAATACTCCGACACAAAACCCTCTTTGGATCCTACCCGCCCTGACAACCAAGCGAGAAAAAACACTGCCAACATGTAGGCTCCAAAAGTCCACAAAATCCCACTACTACTACCAGCTTCGATTGTTTCCATGACTAAATGCCTCCCTCCTCAAGTTGATCCTGATCCGCAGACAGCGGTTTACCCTCATTCTCCAGATCGTGATCCTTCATATAGAACAAAGCAAAACCAATGGTAAAAAGCGTCGCCACTCCCCAAGGTAAAACCACCACCCAAAAAACCCAAGCTGGCACCCCCATCATAGTCTGCAGAACTTCTCCTTCCGCAGGTTTCTGATAAGCCAAGTATTTTCCCAACCCAACAACCCAACAGAGAAACACTGCCCAGAAAATCAAGGCTACTTTCATCTCCCTCCGCGAACTACGCAGCAGTGGATCCTCTTCCTCGGCAGGCACTCTCCAATCTTCACTCATTTCGACCAAGCCTCCTTCACAAATCTGACAAAATTACCACTCATCACCGCATCGACATCGTCTTCGCTAAAGCCCCGATTGCTTAACAAGTCCGCTAATCGAGTCAAATCAGCAATCGTATCCAAATCCATCGGGCATTGCTCCTTGCCAAAACCCCCATCCAAATCCGATCCCAAACCACAATGTTTGGCATTGCCTGCCAATTGGCAAATGTGATCAATGTGCTCCACCGCCGCTTCTATTTTCACCCCTGCAGATTCCGGAGTGCTCACTTCGCGAATCCAGCCCGGCACCAGCATCCAGGTATCAAACACCGCACCGATCACCGCACCGCGATCAATCAGCGCCTTGATCTGCTCATCGGAAAATTGACGCGGATCGTTCACCAAAGCCCGGCAGTTGGAATGACTCGCCCAAACCGGCCCGTCAAAAATATCCAAACACTGCCAAAAAGCATCATCGCAGAGATGTGTCACGTCCAAGATCATGCCTAGGCGATCCATCTCTTCAACCAGCTCCACCCCACCCGGTTTCAACTTCCCTGTTCGGTCGTGACCAAAAGCGTAACGCCCCTCACCATAGTGCGCCGGTCCCATCGCCCGCAATCCAGCATCCCAAGAACGCTGCAGATGTTTCGGCGTGATGATCGAATCCGCACCCTCCAAACTCAAAATATACCCAATCGGCGCATCCGCAGGCACCTCATCCTGAGACCACAGAGCGAGCTGATCTTCGAAAGTCGCTAGGTCTTTCAACATCCGCATCTCACCCACAGCCTCCATCTCCTTATACCACGCCAACTGCGCCTGAGTCATCGCCCAAGCCTGCTGCGGAGAATTCCACCCCGAAGCCACCATGCCCGGTTTCATGCAGCCCGCGATCTGAGTCGCCACCACAATCCCCATGCCCGCTTCACGCATTTCAGGAAAAGCCACCGTCCCCATGGCTCGCCCCTTACCCTCCATGCCTTCTTCCTCCGCACGTATTTCCTCAACCGTGCAACGAAGGTCGCGATTAAACTCAATCGCATTCAAACTCAAATCTAGGTGAGCATCAAAAATCATTTTATTAGGGGGGGAGTCAGAATACTCTTGGAGTCTTTTAGCAAAAATCTGTTCAAATCAAATCACCCTACACGACAAAAAATATTTCAACCGCCGATCGGCACTGATGGCTATTACATCAACAACCTGTTTCTTCTTTCTTATCAGTGCTAATCAGTGCAATCAGTGGTTCGATTTTTCAAAATGTCGTGCAGCTTGAAATCAAATCGTCAATCGTCGATCCCGACATTTGACATGCCAACGTTCGCCGCTCGCTTTGCCATCACGAATAAGAACCGCTTCCATGTGCAGCGCGACCGTCGGGCAAATATGCCAAGGCAAGCCATACACCACATCCCCAACAGCAAAATCATTCACCTTATCCGTCTTCACCACTAAGTGCTCTTCACTTTGACCGATCAACTCGCCATCAGCCAGTGGGCCAAATAACTTCACCCTTTTATCCAATGGATTCTCTGGAGCCACCGCCTTGTTGCCCAAATCCAGACAAACAAAATCACTACCCGGCTTACTGATCACTCGCATCAACAAAACCACCGCAGGCTCAAACCCGAGATCGGGGAAATTCGTGCCATAACCCGCATCCCAAAAAACCGTCGTTCCCGGACTGCACTCCCAACGAGCCCCCGTCACTTTCTCTGCATCAGATGCATGCAAAGCAAAAGTCGGTGAACCTCCCGCCACGATCAGTGACACCTCAACACCCGCCGCTCTGATCTGATCGACAAAATCTGCTAAAGGTTGGTAGGATTTCTCAAAATGTGCGTTCCTCGCCTCTTGATCGGGATCATGGATATGCCCATCGTAAACATGCAACCCACCGAACTCCACCCCCTCTGTATCGACCACCTTACGACACAAGTCCACCGCCGCATCGCCCATCTCAATGCCCGTGCGATGCATACCACAATCCACATCCAAAAACAAAGTCAGGCTCTTTCCCAATCCAGAAAAAACCTTAGCCACCGCATCCAGCACTCCCTCATCATCCACCAATGCCGCAAATTTTGTCTGTGGAAATTTCTCCACCAAAGCCGCCACCCGCTGTGCATTGGGCCCCACTGGTTGATAGGCAATCAACACATCCGGAGCCCCAGCCTGTGCCGTCATCTCCGCTTCAGCAATCGTCGCGCACTTGAACTTAGTGATCCCCGCAGCCATCTGCATCTTCACCACCTCACCCATTTTGTGCGTCTTCACATGAGGTCGCAGACGACTCACATCGCCACCGATCCACTCCAGCATGCGCTGGATATTTTTCTCAGCCCGTTCAGGCCAAAGCAGCAGCGCAGGAGAAGCCACCTGCTCTGCGTTACTCACGCTATACCACTCTTTGTCACTCATCTGATCCAATGCGAAAAACTCTTACTCGTCGCGGATTTCTAAAATCACCTCAATCTCCACCGGAATCCCCCCCGGCAAAACATTCGCCGCCATCGCACTGCGAGCACCGATGCCATCCTCACCAAAAACCTCGCCAAACAACTCGCTGTAGCCATTGACCACCTGCGGCTGTTGATCAAAATCATTGGTGCAATTAACCAATGCCAAACTCTTGATCACCCGCTTGACCCGATCCAAACTTCCCAACTGAGCTTTGATCGTTGCCAACAGCGCCAAACCCACTTGACGTGCAGCCTGCTGACCTGCTTCCAGATCCATATCCTCACCCACACGTCCCTTCAGATAAGTCCCGTCGTTCAAAATCGGACCATGCCCAGAGACATAAGCCAAATTCCCCACAATCACCAAAGGTTTATAAACCCCACCCAACGGCGGTGCCGGTGGCAATTCCAATCCCAACTCAATTACTTTAGCTTCAGCACTCATAGTTAATTTCAAATCTCAAATTTTAAATCTTAAATTTCTTCCTAATACACCGCCCGACCACCTGTCAGATCAAAAGTGAAAGCGGTATTAAATCCCGCTTCCTTCGATACGATCCAGCAAGTCAAAGCCGCCACCTCATCCAAAGTGCCACAGCGTTTCATCGGAATCTTGTCCGTCATATACTTCACCTGCTCAGGCGCGATGCCATCCACCATCGGCGTGCGAATCACCGCCGGCGCAATCGCGTTCACCGTGATCCCCGTTTCAGCATACTCCTTGCCCACCGCTTTGGTCAATCCGATCACCCCAGCTTTGCTCGCCGAATATGAAACCATGCCAGCATTGCCCTCCTTGCCCGCAATCGAAGCGAATAACAAAATACGCCCGTAGTCGCGAGGCTCCATCACCTCAATCGCATATTTAGTGATCAAAAACGAACCCGTCAAATTGATCGCACACACCTTATCAAAATCATCCTTACTCACATCACTGATCTTAGTCGCCGTAGGCCCCACAATGCCCGCACAATGCACCATCACATCCAATCGCCCCTCGCCACCTGCCGTCACCGCCGCGATCCCCGCCTTCACCGACTCTTCGTCCGCCACATTCACCACCTCAGAACTCACGATCAATCCCTGCTCTCCAAATTCCGCACAAACCTCTTCTCCCAAAGATTCATTCATATCAAAAATGACCACCTTCGCCCCCTCACGCGCCAACCTCTCCACCACAGCTTTACCAATGCCATCAGCACCTCCCGTCACGATCGCTACCTGATTTTCAAAACGTTTTTCCATAACTAAAGCTGTATTTAAAAACAGACGCTTCACCACGCCTTGCCCCATGACAACCAAAAAATTAAAGATCACGACCTAGTAGCGCAACAAAAGCCCCTAGATATAACTCACCCTCTCACTCAGATGGATCCTCTTAATCTAAGACTGAGGGCAGCACTCCCTCCCCGCCTTCTCACCTGCTCACCTTCGAGATTTCTTGTTCAACATTCAACATTCCCTCCTCCCCCTGCCTGCGCCAGAACCTAACCGCCACGCCAATCACTAATGCCAACAAAATAGCGATCAATACCCGTCGCTCTTGCTCCGTCAAGCCCCTCACCGACCACCACCTCCACTGTAGATCCTTTCCATTTCATCGAGGTATTTAGAAATACGATCAGATCGCACCGGAGCCTTCTCCCTGCGCAAGCGCTCCCGAGTTTGATGATATTTCTCAAAAGCAGCTCCCGGCTCAGTCAACTGAGTCGCTTCATAATAATTCAAATAATCCACCGCACGCTGCATCGTTTGCGAAATTTTGAACCTACGCTGATCGATTTTTTGCAAATCCTCCGCAAGGTGCTTGCGCTTACCTGCCAACAATCTCGCCACCACCTCCTCATACTGCCTCACCACAGGAACATAAAGCGGAAAACAACGATGTTTGAGCGCCCGCAACGCCACTTGGTTCTGCCCCAACACCTCCTTGAAATCCTTGCGCTTATAAAACAGCTCAAAATCATGCACCTGACCCGTCGTGAACGCCGCTTTTTTAGCTTTCCCGCTAGGAATCATTTTTTTCCACCAACCCTTCAGTTTGCTTTTGGCTCCCGACGGCGACTTCTCTTGAGGAAAGACCACCTGCAATGCCAAATCCAAGCTAGCCTCCGTTTCTTTCGCTCCCATATACTCCATCGCCTGCAACTCCCCCATCGACGCCACCTGCAGCGCCCACCACTTGTCCACCGAATGCTGACCGCCTCGCAAACCCGGAAACTCCTGCTTCAATAAAAGCAACACATCACCATCGAAGACAGTCAATCTTGCCAGCAAATCACCAAAACTCTTCGCCCCCCGATCTTGGTCAAACAAAGCCCCCAACAAAGCCGCTGCCGAAGCCTCATAAGTCGCTCGCGATAAAGAATCCAACTTCTCTGGATTGCCCTTTAATATCTCATCCACCGACAACAGTTGCCTCGACATCACAATGCTAGCATACAGATCACTCGGCCTGCCTAGTCGCTGATACTCGATCAAACCATCCACCCCCGCCAAAATCCAAGCCGGCACCACCAAGCGTTTACCCGCCAACTGATCACTGCCCTGCTGCTTTCTGAGCATCCGCTCCAACAACAACAAGCGCAAAATTTCCCGCGAAAACTGCTGGCGAGAGAACTCATCACTCAACTTCACAAACAAACGCAACTCAAACTTATCCCCATCCAACATATCGATCCGCGTCACCATCGTCCGCCCCACTACCCCCGCATCCGCCATGCTGCCCTTACTCTCGATCACGATTCGATACAGCCACGGCACCTTACTATCTCCCAAAATCCTCGCCAATCCCGCGCTCACCGTCTCCGCAAAAGTCGCCATCACCCCACGCTCCTTGACATCCTCCGAACGCACAATGATCTGGCCCGACCGGCTCAGGCTTTCATTCTTGCCCGCCTTGCGCACTTGCACATCAGCCTGAGAATAAACTCGGATGCTGCAAAAGCTTAAGCAGCACAGCACCCAAAAAAAACATATACGCATCCTAGTCCCACCCATCAAAGTCTGATTCGAATTCACAAGCTCTACCCACATTCCCCTCAACTCAGCCCTGCTTCGCACTCGGCACCACCACCACCGGCAAAGTAGCGTGACGAATGATCCCCTCCGCCACACTGCCCAACAGCAAGCGCTCGACAAAGCCCTTACCATGCGAACCAATCACCAACATGCTCGCCTCCCGCTGCTGAGTAAACTCCAACAGCGCATGCACCGTATCACCCTCACGCATATAACCCGTCGCCTCGACCCCCCTTTTTTTCAAGGCATCTATCAACTCTCGAATCTTAGCCTTCTCCTCACGTAACTCCTGGGCCCTCTCATCCTTACCAGGATAAGCAAACTCCGCATAACCGACAAAATCCGGTTCGGGCGCATAGATATGCACCAAAAACAAATGAGCATCCAGTGCCAGAGCCAAATCAGCAGCACGATCCAGCACCGCCATTCCCCTATCCGAAAAATCTATTCCTACAGCGATATTTTTCATAAACATTCCTTTCTACACCTGTATTCTGCCACAATTCATCGTCCGATCACAGCGAAATCTAATCTTCCCCTATCAGCCGATTGAAAAAGCCCCTCAAGCATGCCATCTTTCACCATGCTAGACACCCTAAATCGCTTACGCCAAACCATCGAAAAAAATCACTCCCTTAAAGATGAGGAACTTCCTCCACTGCTTGAGCTGCTCACTCGACTCGAATCCGAGGCCAAGAATATTGAAAGTGAAAACATAGAAAAAGTCCAACATGCCATCGCCGCTACCGAAGCCGCTTGCAGCGACGACGGTAATGATGATGAAGGCCCGCTCGAAACTTTGCAAAACGCCATCCGCGAAATCGAAGCCGCCCACCCCAAAACTGCCGAAACTCTCGGACGCATCGGCAACATCCTAGGACGTATGGGCATCTGAAATATACCGTCATGAAAAAAGTAATCCTACCAGCTCTCCTCCTAAGCCTCTATTTTTTTACCCCAGCTTCCGCCTCCGCCCAACAAATCAAAGGCAATGGTTGGACCGTCACCCAACAGGGCGGAGCTTGGCGTTTTGCCTACCAAGGGAAACTCGTCACCTCCTATCACGTCAAAAGTGTCTTACGCCCCTACTTTTACCCCTTGATTGGTCCCACTGGAAAAGGCGTGACTCGCAAGTTTCCGATGAAAGAGGGCATTGCCAATGAGTCCACCGACCACCCCCATCATCGCGGCTTGTGGTTTGGTTTAGGAAAAGTCAACGGCATCGATTTTTGGCACGAAAAAGAAGGCGCAGGCAAAATCGTCTTCACTGGATTGAAAGGCATTCAGATCAAAAACCAAAGCGTCACCCTCAAAACAGGAGACGACTGGATCGATCCCAGCTCCGGCTTGAAAATCATGGAAGACCGCCGCGAATTTACCTTACACAAAGATCCTGCTGGGAATCTTAGCATCGATGCCACCATCACCCTGATGGCAACCACCGGCGACGTCAAAATAGAAGACGACAAAGAAGGAGCCTTCGCCATTCGCACCACACCATCCTTGCGTTTGAAAGGTCCCGTCGCCAAAGGGCACATCCTCACCAGCGAAGGACTGAAAGACGCCGATGCCTGGGGCAAACGAGCCAAGTGGGTCGATTATTACGGTCCCGACTCAACCGGCTCCATCTACGGCATCGCCATTTTTGACCACCCGACCAGCTTCCGTCACCCCACTTGGTGGCACGCCCGCGACTACGGCCTATTCACCGCCAACCCCTTCGGTCAAGGTCATTTCGAAAAAGGAGCCGACCCACACGCCGGCGATCACACCATCAAAAACGGCGAATCGCTAGTCTTAAAATACCGCATCCTTCTGCATCACGGCACCCCGCAAGAAGCCAAAGTCTCCGAGAGCTACGCCAACTGGATCACTCAATAGCGCGATACGTGTGGACGAGTACCGTGACTGCCATGACCATTATGGGGAGAACCGCTAAGGACACGTCCATAAGAGTCACGACCATGAGCGCTACGTCCATAAGAATCACGATAATTGGTCTGTGTCCGAGTCGTGTAGGTGCGAGTACTAGTGCCACGAAAACCTCCGCCCACCGAACCCAAGGTCGATGGAGTGCTTCGAGTGACCGTCTTACTCCTCGTCACCGTGCTGTTACCGTATCCAGCGCCCTGCACATACCCATTACCAGAATTGCGCTGAAAAGGATTACTGTAAACGCTGTTCCCGTTGAAATGACCTCGACCACGTCCACTGCCATAGCCATTACTATTGCTAACCCCACGACCATAACCAGTGACTCTGCCATGCCCTAGACCATATCCGCTACCACCACCATAAGCTTGCTGCATTTGCGGGTTAGCGTGCTGAGCATAGGAATTTGGCGCACTCCCCCCCTCTGCAACCTCATGTTTCTTTTCTACCTTTTCCTTTTTATGCAGAGAATGTTTAGCTTTAACTTTTTTCGTCTCGACCATTTTCGCTGTAGCCTTTTTGTTGCTCACTGGACTTACACGGCTTGTGCTATTTGCTCTGGCTCCACACTTACTGTGCCCACTGACACTCCAAGCATAAACAGGCTTTCCACGCGAGTACGCTTTAAAATGGCGATACGAGTGAACTGGCAATTTGCAATACACACAGTTGCCAACCTTTTTGCTTCGATCCGAAGCTTGTGAGTTTTGCGGCAGGCATACCGTCAATCCTAAAATGACGATCATGATCAAGGAGAAAAAACGTGTAGTTTTCATGGTTTATTTAAGTTACTGACCCTATTCGCAAACGCTTACAGCTCTGCTATTCAAAAGGTAAGACGCCATCCACAGAGTAATATTCACCTTTTTTGGGCTTTTTCCAAGTTTGCAAAAAAAACTCGCCCATCTAGCTATCGGGCCGCATGGCGCTGACGCTCAAAGCGGTGGAGGCTTGAAGGAGTGCAGTGTGTGAGAAGCGAGAAACTGCCGCGGTGCGATAATGTTAGAAATCAACCGAAGCTAGCGGAGGCTAAATTACCCCTTTTTCTCATAGAGCAAAACTGCTCACCCCAGCACATTCGCCTTCAAATCTCTCAACACCCGTAACTCCCCCCACTGTGCCCCCCGCATCTTACGTCCACCATCCTTCCGCCGCACTCCAAACTGATCCCTCTTGCTCTCAAAAAAGTCATCTACATACCTCTGACTCCCCAATACAGCACCATCGGTGAAATACCTCACCCGGCACCGCAAAGCCTCCGCCACCGGTAAACGCCCGCCAGATTCCAGCACCTCTTTGATTTTCTCCTGGCTGAATCCCCCTTTAGCTTTGTTATAACCATCCACCGCTTGATCGCCATAGCCTTGGCGGCGGAGGTTGGCATCGGCCTCCACCTCTTCACCCTTCGCATACAGCAAACATCGATATTCCTCTGCTACCCTCTTCCACGCCACCCGACTGCGCCCCGTCACCGCATAACACAACCCTTGACGTGCTCCGCGATTTCCCGCCACCGCCGCCGCATACGAACACCAGCGGTAGCCCTCCGGCTCCTTCGCCAGCCCCGCCCGAATCGGGTTCAGATCGATATAAGCCGCCACCATGCGCAGCGCATCACTGCTTTCCCCTTCATCCGCTCCTTGCAATAAAACACTCTTAAACGGCCCCCCCCCCAAAGTCCCGCAACGCCCATGTTTTTTGTTATAAGCCAGCGTCATTTTCAGCTTCAACTCCTTCTGGAACATCGACAGATCA
>JAKISY010000064.1 GCA_021648365.1 Verrucomicrobiales bacterium | reverse complement strand
TCTAGATCAAATTGTTCTTTTACCTGCTCCAGTTCATTGTTGGTTTGAGCGAAGCGGTCAGAGATGACGCCGAGGAATCGCCATAGCAGTTTGACTGCGAGCTGATGCTCTTGGCGCAGGATTTCAAAAAATTCTGCACGGCGAATGATCATCAGTTCCGAAGATCCTTTGCTGATGACGGATGCCGAGCGTGGCTCTCCACGTACCAGTGCCATCTCCCCAAAATGGTCGCCTACGGTGAGCTGGGCAATCTCATTGTTGCCTTTTTTCACAAAAGCGTGTCCTTCGAGAATGACAAAAAGACTGTCGCCCTCTTCGCCTTCATGGATGATAACTTGCTGATCTTGGTAGGTATTGACAGAGGTCACTTGTAGCACATGCAGCAGTTCGCGCTCGTCCAGTTGCTTGAATAGCGGCATTTGCGAGAGCAGTTCGTGTTTCAGTTGTAGGGTGAGAGCTCGTTGGGAGTCGGCTTGGTCTCCTTCGTCGAAGCAGATGGCGATGGCGGTGATGTTATCTCCACCACCAGCCTCATTGGCGGAAGCAATCATCGTTTGCACGGCTTCTTCCAATTCGAGATTGCCGAGGATCTCGCCGAGCATGGTTTGGTCTTCTTCAAAATAGTGAGATAGACCATCTGAGCAAAGCAAAAAGCGATCTCCGTCGAGCAGATCGACGATCAAGGTCTCTGGTTTGGCGTGTTCGAAGGTGCCGATGGCGCGGGTGATGGAGTTGTTCAAGCCGAGGCTCTCGGCTTGCTTCGGGTCTAGCTGACCACTTTTGACCAGCTCGTTGAACACGGTGTGGTCGGTGGTGAGCTGTTCCATGGAGCGATCTCGCAGCATGTAAGCGCGACTGTCTCCGACGTTGAGGATGAAGGCTTCGGTGCCGGCTATTAATATAGCAACCAGAGTGGTTCCCATGCCACGCTGGGAATTATTTTTTAGGGATTCTCCGTGAACTTGGCGTGATGCGTGGTTGGCAGCAAGGCACAGCAGGTTGAGCAGATCTAACTTGTTGGTAGGATCGTCCTCATCGAGGTAGCGGTCGATGAGCTGGCGTTCTATCCAGATTTGATTGTGGAAGGTCTGCACGGCGATTTTGCTCGCCACCTCACCTGCGGCATGTCCACCCATGCCATCACAGACCACAAACAAGTTCAGCCTAGGGTCGCCAAGGAAGTTGTCTTCGTTGGTTTCACGAAGACGTCCGATGTCGGTGAGGCCATGATATTGTATTTGTGCAGCCATTTACACCTGACATCGTAGTCGAGTCTGTTGGGCGAGTGATTTTATTATAAGCTGGGTGGAGGGCTTAAGCTTCGATGTCTGTTACCAATACTTCGAGGCGTTTGGCGAAGTCCACCCATACGGTGCGGCCTTCTCCGGAGTCATCGACGTCTTGACCTGCGTGAATCGCTGCTTTGATGTGCGGTTCGATCGAGAGCCAGCCTTGGTAGCCAGTGTCTTTCAGGTCTTGAATGATCTTCCGCTGCACGGGATCTTCGTCAACGTGGCAAGTGACAAATTCTTTTCCGTCGGGGCCCGCTTTAGCGCATTTGATATGCACATGGGTGATCTGGTCGCGGCATTTTTGGTAATAATCCCAAGTAGCATCGGTGCTGTTGGCGTGCAGGCTGTTATTACCGGTATCAAAGATGAGTTGCAGGGCGGGGCTGTTGACTTTCTCGACCAGTTCGAGGTAGCCCTCTGGATCGGCTCCGATGCCACTGCAGTTTTCGTGAGCGAGGATCACTCCTTCTGCTTCGGCGATGACTGCCAGTTCTTTGAAACGGCGCACCGCTTCAGTCAACCACGCGTCGCGTTCGAGCGGGCTGTCGGTATCGTTCGGGTAAGACATGGTGCGCAGGAACTTGGTGCCTGCTTGGCGCATGCGTGGAGCGACGCGTTTCAGCTCGTCGATATCGACTTGGAAATCGGAGGTGATCGGGCGTGCCCAGTTGGCGATCTGGCCACCGAAGCCTACCACTTCGATGCCTTCAGCTTGCAGGGTATCCCAAGTTTTTGTCCATTCGTCGTCCGTTTGATCAACGATGTTTTTGCCGTCGATCAGGCGTAGTTCGATGGCTGACCAGCCCACTTCTTTGAGCGTGGAAATTTGTCCAGCTAGTGATTTTTCTGCTTCGTCGGCGAATCCGGTGAATTGAAATGACATAGTTTTGTTAGATGAATGTTTAAATGGAAATGAGTAGCGAAAGAATTAGACCAAAAACACTTGAATGACAATCACTTATCGAGTTTGGCTTGAGCGGCTTTCATGACGCTAGCCAAGGTGACTTCCTTGCCGCCTTGGCGTTTGCTTTCATCAGCAGCTTCCATGAATGCCATGATTTCGAGAGTTTCTTCAGCGCTTACCGGGACTTCGCCACTGTGGAAGTATTTAGCGATTTCAACGACCAAGGGTTTGTAACCGTCATATTTACCGATTTCAGCTTCGCCTTTTTCTCCTTTGGCGGTGCCGCCGTAGCCTTTGCGCTCCTCGAAGATGCCAGTACGACCACCGCTCCATTTACCCGTGACGCGGATTTTGCCATCATCAGTAGTGCTGCGAACAACCGACTCACAACCTGTACCCATGACGGTGAACAGGGATTCAACACCATGGATGCCGTACCAATACAAATCGGGGTGGGTTTTTTCTAATGAAGCCGGGCTGCCCGTTTTGGCGTAGCTGACTTTGCCAATTGAGCCATTGCGCACGGCTTGGTTCTGTGAGGCGAATCGTAGCGAGGAAGAGGAAAATAGTGGCACGCCGTATTTTTTGGAAGCCGCAAAAATAGCGATCGAGTCTTCCAGGCTCCCTGCAATCGGCTTGTCGATGAAAACACGTTTTTTGGCTTTCAGCACTGGCAGGACTTGTGCGAGGTGAGGGCGACCGTCATTGGTTTCCAAACAGACCGCATCCACTTTTTCCAGCAGTGCCTCGATGGAGGGAACGATCTCTACGCCCATTTTTTTCATTTCTTCGGTGTATTTGGGAACTCGTTTGGTGCTCGATTCGATGTCGGGGCTGCCCTTGGGATAAGCTGCGACCACTTTGCAATCGGCAAGAGCTCCTTCTGCTTTAGCGTCATTAAATGCCTTGGTGAAGGCGAGCGCATGCGAAGTGTCGAGACCGATGATGCCGACTTTGATCTCTGCAGCGTGACTGATACTCAGCCCGAGGTAGGAAAATACGGCGATGGCGAGGGTTTTGGAAATAAATTTCATATTTGTATGGATTGGTTTTACTATGCGTAAAGGATAAATGGATTATTTCAAGTGCTTGCTTGGCTGAGGATGGGTGGAGTATTCTAGGCTAGGTAGTTCGTCGCCATGAGGCGCAGTGACATCGACGAGCAGTTGCCATTGCCAAGTGCGGTGACTGGCTTTGAAAACGAGGGTATTCCATCCTGCTTGCAGTTTGGTTTTGATCGTGATGGTGGGAGCTTTTGCCTTGATCAGTCCTTGATGGATGGGGTTGCCGTTCAGCCACAGGGTGACGTGCATGCGTCCTGCGAATATGTCGCTAGAGAGATGGATTTCGACAGCCGTTGCGTCAGGGCTTTTGATCCACTGCGCGCCGTAACCTCCTTCGAAATTTTTGGCGTGAGTGATGGCTGAAAAATCGATACTGCCCGGCTGATCTTCACCGGTGTAGTTGATGCTGGGGCGGTATTCTTTCCACTGCAATGTCTGACCTTGCCCAACGTCAATCGGACGAGTGAAATCACTTTGAGTTTCAATCGCATCGTCAATGGGGGTGCGAGCTTTGGCAGCTTGAAATTGGTCACCTTCCCAAAAAGGTTGCGGCAATTTTGCTGTTAACAGCCAAGCCGCAGGAGTCGCTGACTTGTTTTTCTGTGCCGGACGTTCGCTCTCAGCTTGCCAAACTTTATCCAAAGCATAGTCTTCGAGAAATGCGGCAGCTTCGATCTCGCCTAGCCCCTTGAGCATGCCAGCAGCCACCGCAATATGTCCTGCTAGATTGGGATGAACAAAATCATTGGTGATATGGAAACGAGGATTGATCTTGCGACCTTTCTGGAGCGCATCCCAGACAGCGGTGTTGACCGGGAGTAAAACAAAGCTGTGCTGTTTTGCCAACTCGCGGATGAGCTGGTTCATGCGCTGAATGAGTTGGTTTTTTGGTGAAGCGGGGTCTTCCGTATCCATTGAAATGGTGGCGACTGCAGTTGTTTTAGCTTTGGTGCGAGTTTGCAGCGTTGTGACCAGAGCCAAGTAGTCGTGTTGCCATTTTTCTAGAGAAGCCTCGTCATCACCGATGTAGGGCGCGAGCACATCATTCATTCCCAGCATGACAACTAGAATGTCAGTAGGTTTGTTGAGATTTTCTTTCAGTTCGAATTTTTTGACGTCGAGCCGGCGTTCTTTTTCGCGGGATATTTTTTCGTGTTGGATCCAAGAATGCAGACCGCTGCCGCTGCCTCCGAGAGGGATCAGTTGGCGTTGTTGCTTTGGGTAGATTTCCTTTAAGGCTTTTTCGATTTGAAAAACAAAGCCTGTATTGACCCAGCCTCCACCTTGACCAGTGATGCTGTCTCCGACAAAAACGATGCGGATGTTGTCCTGTTTGAATAGCGATTCGCCAAGACAGGAGCTGACGAAAATCGTCGAAACGATGAAGGCGAAAAGGGAGGCGCGCATGGAGTCGGTTGGTGGTAAAGAGGAGTTACTTGTTCGAGATTTCCAGCACAGCTAGGACCGGGCGGTGATCGGAGGCGATCGACTCGGGGATCACTTTGCTCTCGATCAACTTGAAGGCTTTGGCAGGGCGGTAGAAAATGTAATCAATGCGCGTCTTGGGGGCGGTGGCGGGAACGGTGGGAGTGGCTTTGTCATCTATGGCGTTGGTCCATTTTTTGAGCAAGATCTGCACCGGTTCGGCTTCGGGTTTGGCATTCATGTCGCCAGCGAGGATGGTGGGAATGGTCTGGTCTTTCCAAGTGAAGAGGGCATTGACCGCTTTCGCTTCAGCGATACGATCTTCCGGCATGTTGTGCTGGAAATGAGTGCTGATGATGCGTAAGGGCTTGCCGCCGGGGCCTTCAACAGTCACGGCAATCGTAGCTCGCGGGTAGGTGACTTTTTCTGCAGTGCTCTCGGTATAAGGAAGGGGTTGGATCACCACATTGAGGATGGGGAAACGGGAGAGCACCGCGTTGCCAAACAGTCCACCTTCGTAATGCTGAGTGGGGCCAAAGCGGGCGTGCATGCCGGTTAGTTTAGCGAGTTCTTGCACTTGATGTACGCGTCCCGAGCGTTTGACATGCACATCCATCTCCTGCAGTGCGACAAGGTCAGGTTGGGTTTTGTTGATGACCTCCGCCAGACGAGCGATATCGTAAACGCCGTCCGTGCCTTGACCGTAGTGGATGTTGTAACAGAGCACGCGGATGCGCTGAGCTTTGTCTTGTGCGTGCGCGGGGAGGAGCAGGGCGCAGATTGATAGGGATAATAGAGTGAGTCGGAGGAAATGAGGGATGATCTTTTTCATGTGTGGGTAAACAAGCACATGAAAGCGGGGGATGCTAGTGGAAGAAGGTTAGATGCTGAAGCTGGAAGGTTTAATTTATCCGATAGATTTAGGTGTTGAGCTTAACTAAGTGCCATTGGGGTTGATGGAAGAGCGTGTTGCCCCGTTGGGGCAAGGGGCGATTATTGACGGGAGGCCACGGTTGCACCGTGGTCTATCGCCTGTCATCCCTTTGGGATAAGCGACCGCCAGTCATGATACTAATGGCACTTAGTTAAGTCCGGCTATCGGTAGAAAAATCCTTGGAACTAATCGGGTTATTCAATAAACAGCTGTGACTATTCAGCTCTCCATGCTGTGAAAGATTGATGTAGTGTGGGTGTCCTCACCCGCTGATTGCTCTAGCAGTAAAAGGGAGCGGGTGAGGACACCCGCTCTACTTTTCAGTCAGCGCTGATATCGGCAATCGTCACATCTTTGATGTCGACTTTGGCGAGAGTATTTAATACGTCAATGAATCGTTGCCCTGAGGCTTCATCACTAGAAATTACAGTGATCATAGGTTCTGTGCTGAGCAGGTCGGAAGAGTCTTTGTATATTCTAAGTTTGTCTTCAAGTAAGGGCAGTTGGCGTTGGTCGAGATCGGTATCGAGTAGGGTGAGATCAACAGTGATGCTTCCGTTCGAAGCGATTTTTATTTCCATGGGTTCAACGAAGCAATCTAAACCTGGGATTTCTTTGTCAGTCGGCAGAACCATGCCCAAATCGGTCTCTTTGGGATCGAGGCTAGAGGTGACTAGAAAGAAGATCAGCAATAGAAAGCTGACATCGATCATCGAGGACATGTCCAGTTGAGGTTCGCTGTCGGGACGAGGTAGAGGTTTGCGGTGGTTCATGTTGGCTAGGGTTAGAGTTCTTTAGATAGTGCACGTATGCGTTAGGATAAATTTACCTATTTGGGTGGAGAATGGCGAGAAAAATCGTAACAAACCTTGCGGATCAATGCAGGCGATGGTGAGGTGCATGAGATGAACTCTGCCAGCCCTATAGAAAATAGCCTTTGGTTGCGGGATTTGCATTGGGTGATGGGTAGTCCGTTTTTGATGAATCCTGGGGGCACGGAGAGCGAAGGGTTTTCCGAAATGAATGGTGGTGAGGCTTCGAAGAGTGAGCGCCTGGGGCTTGCAACGGGGCGAGAGGAATACACGAGCCACCGAGTGGGGTATTATTTTGAGAGCTTAGTTTACCATTGGTTGAAAGAGATCCGGCAAGTGGAGATTCTAGCGCATGGGCAGCAGATCGTGCAGCATGGCAAGACGCTGGGAGAGTTGGATTTTGTGTTTCGCGACGAAACGGGGCGGTTGACGCATTGGGAGGTGGCGGCGAAGTTTTACCTTCATCTCTCAGATGGTGAAGTGTTAGGAAGTCACTATATCGGATCGAATGCTGGGGATACCTTTGAACTGAAACGGGATAAGATTTTTTCCAAACAATTGCCTCTGAGTGAAAAGCTGTTTCCCGAATGTGAAGTTAGGAAGGCTTTTGTGAAAGGGCGGATTTTTTATCATTGGGGACAGACGAAGCTGATCCGCGAGCTGGCTTTACCCGCAGGCATGGCGAGCCATCATTTGCGTGGTATTTGGCTGAGGTATTCGGAGCTGTCATGCTGGCAGTCTGCGATGACAGCAAAGGTGGTGAGGTATCACTTGATTGCCAAGCCTCACTGGCTGTCAGCTTGTTACTTCTCAAGTGACGAAGCGCCTCAGTGGGATTTTCAAACGATGGAAGAGTATTTCAAGAGTCACTTTTCTCAGCAGAATCAGCCACTATTGATCAGTGTTCTGTCACCGCATGGTGATGGATGGGAGGAGTGTGAGCGAATGTTTGTAGTGGCAGCTCGGTGGCCAGAGCAATGAGCTTCACGCTGATGTTTATTTTGACAATCGATCGAGCACGTTGCGGGTGATCTGTTCGACGTTTTTATCTTTGCCCTTCAAGCCGTGTGCCCAGTCGGTGGTGGCTGCGGTGAAGACGGTGCCGCCTTGGGTGTAGATGCCCATGCAGGCGTTGCCACTATGATCGATTTCCCAGCGTTCGTACCATTCGACATCATCGGGGTGCCATTTGACTGGGCAAGAGGCTAGGATCTGGAAGGTTTTTGGGGTTCCATCTTTGTAGGTAGGGATAGGCAGGCCGTCTTGCCAAGTCAACTCGCAGCCGTCGGTTTCGTAACCGACGATGGTATCTTTGCCACCAAATTCATCGTCGCGTTTGAGATCGGTGCCTGCGAAGACCCAGTGTTTGGGACGGTGAACTTTGTAAGCTGCTTTTTCCCCGAGGAACTGTCCGTGACTGCCGCGATACCCCCCGTAGATGAAACCTACTCCCGTGAGTTGATTTTCGGGGCGTTTGAGTAGGTGGTGGCTCCATGCAGTCGTCAGGAGTTTGAAATCACGGGTTTGAAAAACGGGATCAGCGTGGTAGTTGCCTTTGTAACAGAAGAAGGATTTGCCTTTATCCTCTGTGCGGATTTGCCAGCAGACTGAGTTGCCACTAAAAAAGGCGACATTGCCACCTTTGGCGATCCATGCTTCTAGATGGTCGCGCATCGGGGTGGACCAGTATTCGTCGTGACCGACGCTGAGTACCAGATTGTAGTTTTCTAGAAGTTCGGGACGAAACTCTAGATCGCTATTAATCGCGTAATCTAGTTCATAACCATTTTGTTCGCACCAGATGATGAAAGGTAATTCCCAGCGAGAAAATTGGGAGCGGCCAGGGCGTTCGAAGGAAACTTTGTATCCTTGGTTTTTGGCTAGGCCGTGATAACCGTAAACACTGAAACCGCCCCAGTTGTTGTAGGCGTTGTAGGTATTGGTGCAGAGTTGAATGAGTATTTTGCTGTGTTTGCCAGGCTGCGAGGAGCGCACCACAAAGTAGGCTTCTGAGGAGGCGCTGCGTTTGCTGCGTTGCGTCCATTTTCCTCCATTATCAGCGATGCTAAATTTGGCGACGTAATAGCCGGTTTTCCATTTTGAATCTATTGGCACGCGGAAGCTCTCTGGCCAGTGACAGCCATTGGACGAAGCGTCTTCCGGAACAGGGTGCATTTGTCCGGGGAGATTTTTTTTGCTCCACACGACTTGCGGTTTGGCTCCAAGACGGGTGATTTCGACAGCGAACTTGGAGGTACTGGAGGAAACGTGGAAGCCGATGTTGTCTCCCGCGACGACACTCAGTTCTCCCGGGTAAGCTTCGATGAAAAAAGGACGGTCGGCGGCGTGACTGGCTGGTGGCACGAGCGCAGTAAAGCAGAGCGCGATAAAAATAGCGAAGAGACGCGGTAGTGGGGGGGGATTCATGGGGGGGGAGTGATGGGAAAGTTCGGACGGATTTGAGATCATTCAAGCGTAAATTGTGGATGGTGGCTGGGGGGAAGTTCAATAGGCAGTGGCGCGCTTCTATCTTCGGTAGAATTTATTCGTTAGAAGTTTAAATTTGGGTTAGATTGCTTGGAATGAAGATGAAATTGCAGGCTTTGCCTTTGCGAGTGATTGATCCTGCGGGTAATCGCAGTTCTGCGGAGAAGATAGAGTTAGGGAGGTGGTTATTTTTTGACCCTTTGTTGAAGCACTTGCATCTGGAAGCGGAAGATTTTGTCGAGGTATTGGATTTTCTCGATGCGCTGAATGGTGAAAACTGGGATAAAACGATCCCAGATCAGGTGCCAGCGGGTTGAAGGTGGGCGGGTATTAGGGGTTTGAAGGGGGAGGGTTCACCATGAAGGGCACGAAGGGCATGGAGAAGAAAAGATGGGGTAAAGTGCTATGGGGTAAGGAGGGTTGCCGTGAATCCAGCTGCTAACTTGAATGATTGAATAGGTTTTCTCGCAAAGAATCGCAAAGGTAGGAAATATAGGTAATTAAAAAAAGCTCGAATCTTCTACCTTCATGAACTTCATGTGCTTCATGGTGAAATGGAAGAGGGCACGCAGGAGCGTGCCCCTCCAAGCGTTCCTGTGGAGGATAGTATCAGCGGACGAAGTGGAAGGAGTAGAGGTCGGCATCACGTAGGGTGAAGTGCAGGCGAACGGTTTTTCCGGCTAGGCCTGAAACATCGCTGCCGTGATCTTTCCAAGTGACGGGACGCTTGATGGTGTCGCCGAAGACTTCGTCACAATCGGCAGCGCTATAGCCGGGGATAGCTTTGCCGTTGGTATCGCGGATTTCCACTTTGATGCCGCCTTTGCTGGTATCGCCGGCGCAGTGACCGAGTAAGATGTCGTTGTCGGTGAATTCGATGGCGGTGTAACAATACCAACCGGTGGCTAGATCGTAGAGGGTTTTGGCTGCTTGCCAGGTTTTGCCATCGTCTTTGGAGAGAGCGATGCTTAGCGGGGTGCGTTTGCCTCGAAGTTCTTTGGGGATGGCGGAGTGATCGTTCCATACGGCGATCAGCTCTTTGGTTTTGGGTAGGCGTTCGATGGAGGCGGGGCTGACGGGGGAGATCAACGAGGAGGGGGCGAGTTTTGTCCAAGTCTCGCCGCGATCTTTGGAATAACTAATAAATTGTGATCCTCCATTGGTGCGGGTCCACATCATCAGGCGTCCGTCGAGCAGTTCGACTAATCCTGGTTCTTGCAACATGTTCTCTTTGCCGTCATTTTTCATTTCGAGCTTGTCGGTGTCGCTCCAGCTTTTGCCGCTGTCAGCGGAGATGCGGCTGGCGAGATGGGCGGTGGAATTGTCACCTCCGCCTCCAGTGAAGTGGGTGTAGATGAAAAGGATGCGTCCGTCTTTTAAGGTAACAAAATCCCCTTCGCTGTTGCGGGGGTTGGTTTTGCTGGGGGCGAGAGTGAGAGCAACTTGGGGAGAATCGGCGCTCAAAACTTCTGTGGTCTGAGTCAGTGTTAGGATGGTTGCGAGTGACAAAGTCGAACTCAGCCATCTTTTGAGTAAGGGACGGTGGGGTGTTTGCATCATAAGACTGATATTCTGGTCTTGTAATAGTGGATAAACAAACGTATTCTACTGGTAACATTATGATACCAGATGAATCTCTAGCCCCCATTTTGCCAAGTCGCTGTTCTTTGGTAGCGGAAACGGTGCAGAGTTTGCTTGATGGTATTCGACGGGGGATTTGGAAACAGGTTCTGCCTGGTGAGCGTGAATTGAGTGAGCAGTTGCAGGTGAGTCGCCGCACTTTGCGTGTGGCACTTGCGGACGTGCAGCGTATGGGGTGGTTGTCGGTGTCTGCTCGTCAGCGGCGGCGGATCACTATGCCGAGTGAAGAGGGGGAGGGAAGTCCTAATAGCAAGGTAGTTGCGGTGCTGTGCTCGGATTCTTTTTCTGAGGCAACGGCTTTGACCACTTTGGTGATGGATGTGTTGCGTGACAAGCTTGCCAAAGCAGGCTGTGTGGTGGAGTTTCATTCTCGACGCGATTGTTTTTCTTCTCGACCGGGTAAGGCGTTAGGTAGATTGGTGGAAGAGCGTCCTGCTTTGGCGTGGTTGTTGTTGGGATCTAATAAGGCGATGCAGGCTTGGTTTGCGGATCACCATGTGCCGTGTTTGGTGGTGGGCTCTTGTACTTCGGGCATTGATTTGCCTTCGGTGGATGTGGATTATCGTGCTGCGTGTCGTCATGCGGGTGGGGTGTTATGGCGTGCGGGTCATCGTCGCATGGCTATGGTGCAGTTGGCGGATGCGCAAGCTGGAGATTTGGAGGGGGAGGAGGGGTGGATGGAAGTGTTGCAAGATTTGCCCGAAGCTGAGGTGCAGGTTTTGCGTCATGATGGGTCGGCGCAGCATCTGTGTGCCTTGCTGGATGAGGCGATGGCGGTGCGTGACGCTCCTACGGCGTATCTGGTGGCGCGATCTCAACATGCCCTAACGGTGATGATGCACTTGCAGCTGAGAGGTAAGTCTGTTCCTGATGAGGTGGCGGTCATTTCGCGTGATGATGCGTATTTTTTGGAGGCAACCCGTCCGGTGGTGGCGCGCTACGCTACGGATCCGGCTGGATTGGCGCGTCGCGTGGCGATGGCGGCGAGGCGATTGGTAGAGAATGGGACTTTGCCGGTGAAGGGGGTGCGATTGATGCCGAAGTTCTTGGTGGGGGAAACGGTGGGGGGAGATTGAGAATTAGGAATTTGGAATTTGGAATTGATAAAATGGGGCTTAGGATGAGGTATGTCTGATGGTTTTCAAGTAGCTCGAAATATAAAGGTGGGATCGGTTTTGGCGGTGGTGGCTCCGTCGGGGGCTTTCAATCGTGAATTGTTTGATTTGGGTGTGCAGTGGTTGCGGGAGCGTTATGAGGTGAGATTTGATGAGGGTATTTATGCCCAACAGGGGTATTTTGCGGGTTCGGATGAACGCCGTTTGCAGGAGTTACAGGGGGCGATCGCTGATCCTGAGGTGGATGCGATTTTGTGTGCTCGCGGTGGTTTTGGGGCGACTCGATTGTTGCCAGATTTGCAGGTTGAGCAGGTGCGGCAGGCTAACAAGCTATTGGTAGGTTTCAGCGATGTGACGGCTTTGCATGCGCTGTGGGCGAGGGCGGGGGTGCGCTCGATGCATGCGCCGATGGTCTCGGTTTTGGGTAAAGCGAGTGAGGGCGTGCGGCAGGATTGGGTGGCGACTTTGGAGGGGACTGCTGGCTTGCGGTCGTGGCAAGGGTTGCGGACGGTCGCTGGTGGGCGAGCAAGAGGACGACTGTTAGGGGGGAATTTGTCGGTCTTGTGCGCGATGCTGGGGACTCCCTATTTCCCTAAGCTGGAGGGCTGTGTTTTGTTTTTGGAGGATGTAGGGGAGCGCCCCTATCGAGTGGACCGGATGTTGACGGCGATGACTCAGGCGGGTGTTTTTGATCAATGCGCAGCCTTGGTTTTGGGTGCGTTCACGGAGGGCAAGGCGGGGGCGGACGGGGTGTCGGTCGATGAGGTGCTGGGTGAGAGGTTGGGGGGATTGGGGATTCCGGTGGTGGCGGATTTCCCTGCGGGGCATGTTGCGGAGAATGCGTGTTTGGTCTTTGGGGCGATGGCGAGTTTGGACGGTGTGGGAGGTGTGGAGCTTGGGTGACTCCATTGGGGGAGGGAGACTGGGCTGTAGTGGTTTAGGCTGTTAGCTTTTTAGCTGCTGTATTTTACGAATGCCAGCATGTCGTAGGTCTAGCCTTGAAGTATTGTTTATAGTTAATGAGCTTGTTAAAAACTGGTAAACTTGGTTGAATACAAATCAGGGCGGAATGATGATGAGGAGAAAGTGCATATTTGTTAGTTTGGTGTTTCTGATGGTGTTGGGATGGTTCTCAGCAAGCGGTCAAGAAAGCGCAGGGGGAACTAAAGGGGATGTTGGTAGTCATTACGATTACCTTATTAGAATGCCTGATTTCATGCAGGATTTTCCAATTCTAAAAAGGTGGGGAGCAGGTGTAGTTTGGGAGTGGTGGTCTAAGAATCGCAAGATACGAGTGGAGCACTCTGTGGCTGTATATCCCAGGGAAGTGATGGTGACGGCAGATGCCTTAAATCAAGCTATCGAAACTTATAGAGGGGATCTTGTGCAAAATTATTCACTGATGGGAATGACTCCGGATTTTTTTCAAATCAGTCAGGAAAGATATTTATATCAAAAGAGGGAGGGAGATAAGTGGATGCTAGCGATTGCTGAAAGAACGGAGGATAGTAAATGCACCATTGCTGTGTGTTGGGTTTATGGAGAGGCGCAAGCTGAGGTTAATGCTGTTTTGAGGGCAGTGAGATCAGGCGTATTTGGAAGGTATGAGCTAAGCTTTTATACTAGCTGCTACGCTAGGCAAAAAAAGATGCGGGACAGAAGCAACGGAAGACTGGTCATTGAACTGCGAAAGGGAGGGGATGTTTATCATAAGGATAAAAAAATCTCTTTGTTGGATATCACTAGGCTTAGCCGAGAATGGGTGGATCACCCCTTGGTGGGTAAAGCTAGACTTCATCTCAGAGCTGATAAAAAAAGTGAAACTCAGGATATCAAAAATATCGTAAAAGCCGCTGCTGATGGAGGTGTGGTAGATGTGATTTTTGGAACCTTCACACACTCTGCATTGTCTATATCTAGGACAGAGGCGCAAATACTATTGGCGCATTCTGAGGAAATAGATGAGTTAATAAAGTTGGTTGGAATAGATCCTCTGGCGGCTGTCAAACAAGCTGAGAGATGGCCGAATGGGGTTGCAAAAGATAGAGCGCTAATCAGGATTGCTGAGAAATGGGCGCGACTTGCGGAGGATCCAGAGGTGGCTGCAGCATGGGTCGAAAGTTTGCCTGAAGGTGAGACTAAAATAGAGGCATTGCAACGAGTGAGCTACTATTTAGTGAAAAAAGATTTAGCGGCAGCAATGCGCTGGGCGGAGGGATTGTCTGAAAAAGGTGCTCGTGCGGTGAAGTCTAGGATGATTTTTCATTGGCCTTCACGAGACATTGAGGAGGCGGTAGCTTGGGTAGAAGGGTGGAGTGACGTAGTAGACAAAAATACAACGCTTATCTCCTTAGCTCGCAGGTGGGCGGAAAGTGCTCCAGAAGACGCTTCCCAATGGGTGGAAGGCTGGTATGATGGAGAAGATAAGAATCGGGCCATGGTGGAAGTGGCTTATCTTTGGTCAAGGTTTAAAAAATATCAGGAGGTTAGTGCAGCGGCAGTTTGGATAGATGGTTGGCCTGATGGGAAGGTGAAGGATAAGGCTCGTAAAAGGGTTGTGAGTAGTTGGAGTTATCGTGATTACAAGGCGGCGGCTATGTGGATAGATAAGTGGTCTGAAGGGCGGATTAAATGGGAAGCAGCAAAGGGTGTGGCGGAAAGAGCCAGTGGCTATGAGCCTCAGTGGGTCGCAGCTTGGGTGAAAACATGGGCAGATGAAAAATATCAACGGCAGGCATACCTATATTTGATAAGGGAATGGGCTAGGAAAGATCCAATGGAGGCAGCAGAGTGGGCGGGAAGCTTGGATGATGGAGACATTAAGTTGGAGGTTTACCGGAAGCTGGTTGTAAATTGGTCTCACGCAAAAGATGTGGATGGTGCTGTGAAATGGGTAGAAAGCTTAACGGATGGAGTTTATAAAAAAGCAGCCATTCAAGGATTGATAAGAAAATGGGTTTTCAATTTTAACTTTGATAAAGCGGAGAAATGGATCAAGGGTTTTCCAGAGGGGGATGCTAAATATGAAGCCAATAAAGAGTTAGCTAAGAGTAGGGCGATTTTAAAAAGCATGCCAACGGCTATAGAATAGCAAGCGAAATTGGTGCTAGTGCAGTAGGATGTGTAAAAAAGGAAATGGGCTCAATAAACTTATGGAGCAGAGGGAACTTGGGTGATGATGAAACTCGACGAAGCACAACGGGCGGCACAGTTGCAATTTGGCAAACAGAGCGCGCAATATGGCAAGGGGCATATCCTCGCCGATGTCGCTGATGTGGCGGCGGCTCTAGACGATATCGCTTTGAAAGCTGGGGCGCGGGCTTTGGACGTGGCGACGGGTGCGGGGCATACGGCTTTGTATTTGGCTGGACGCGGGTTTTGTGTGACGGCTTGTGATGTGGCTGCTGCGATGCTGGATCGTACGGCGGAGGCTGCGGCAGAGCGTGGTTTGCAGATCGATTTGCAGCAGCATGTCGCGGAGGTGTTCCCTTATGCCGATGAGAGCTTTGATCTGGTGACCTGTCGCGTGGCTGGGCATCATTTCAGTGATCCAGCGGCTTTTGTGAAGGAGGCGGCGAGGGTGCTGAAAGCTGGTGGCTGGTTTTTGTTGATTGATGGCAGTGTGCCTAATGACGAGCCGGTGGCTGAGGCGTGGACGCATCAGGTTGAAAAGCTGCGTGATCCGAGTCACGGTAGATTTTTGCGTCAGGGGGAGTGGAGCGATTTGTGTGAGCAGGCAGATTTGGTGGTGAAATCGAGCGAATTGCAGCCGATGAAAATGCCCGATTTGGATTGGTATTTTGAAGCTGCCAATACCAGTGAGGAAAATCGGGTGAAGGTGAGAGAACTGGTGAAGCAGGCTCCAGCAGAGGCGCGGCGTGTGTTTCAGTTGGTAGAGCGGGATGGGAAGGTAATCTGGTGGTGGCAACGGTTGACGCTGGTGGCAGCTAAAGAGGGATGATTGGCGTTTGCTGTTGTGATCACGACGAAGTCGTTTTACTGTTTTTGATATGGAAACAGAGAATACCCCTTTTTTGATGCAGCGCCGACAATGGTTGCATGGTGCTGGTGGAGCGGCTTTTGCTTTGTCTTTAAGCGGAGTGGCAGGAATGACGGAGCTGATGGCGGCGGCGGATAAGAAGGGGGCAGCTAAGCGAGAGGCTTTCAATCGTTTCCCTAGAATGGTGCAGGAGTCCTTTGTGCAGCGGGTGAAGGCTGTGGAAGCAAAAGGTTTGTTGGCTAAAGCAGATCTTAAAAATAAGCAGGATGCGGAAGCTTATGTGAAGGAGTTACAGAAAAAAATAGCAACGGTTTTTTCTCCTTTTCCAAAAAAGAAATCACCCTTGAATGCACGGATCACAGGCACGGTGGAGCGGGATAGCTATCGCATTGAGAAGTTGATTTTTGAAAGCCGTCCCGGTTTTTTGGTGACCGCTAACTTGTATGTGCCGAAAGGGATTGATCAACCGATGCCGGCGGTGGTGGGAACTTGCGGACATTCTCACAATGGCAAGGCGGCGGGTTCTTATCAGTCGTATGCGCAAGGCTTGGCAAAACAGGGCTACGTGGTTTTGATTTACGATCCGGTCGGGCAAGGTGAGCGTCTGCAATATGCGGGTGAGGATTTGAAGTCATTGGTGGGTGGACCGACGACAGAGCACGCTCAGGCGGGCAATCAGCAGTTTTTGATCGGGGAGTTTTTTGGCACCTGGCGTGCTTGGGATGGTATAAGAGCTCTGGATTATTTGCTGACGCGCAAGGAAGTGGATGGCAAAAGGATTGGGGTGACGGGGAACTCGGGAGGTGGCACGATGACGACTTGGTTGTGCGGGGTGGAGTCGCGCTGGGCGATGGCGGCACCGAGTTGTTTTGTGACGACTTGGCGGCATAACATGGAAAATGAGCTGCCGCAAGATACCGAGCAATGCCCTCCTGGGACTCTGGCTTTGGGACTGGATCACGATGATTTTCTCGCGGCGATGGCACCGAAGCCGATCGTGATCATGGCGCAGGAGAAGGATTTCTTTGATGCTCGTGGTTCTGCGGAGGCTTATGAGAGATTGAAAAACCTGTATCGACTTTTGGGTAAGGAGCAGAACATTGTTTTGCACACGGGACCGCAGACACACGGTTACAGTCAGGAGAATCGCGAGGCGATGTATGCTATATTCAATCGTGCGAGCGGATTGCCGGCGATAGAGGAGGAACCTGAGATTCAACTTGAGGAGGACAAAACCCTGCAATGCACAGCGACGGGGCAGGTGAAAGATATGAAGTCGCGTTCGGTGTTTTCCTTTACTGCCGCAAGTGCTTTGCAGCAGGACAAAAAGCGTAAAGAGCTGGATTTGAAAGGGGTGGCGCTGTTGAGAGCGGTGAAGCAGGTTTTGAATTTGCCCAAAAGGGTGAAGGCTCCTCGGGTGCGGATTTTTCGAACGGGAGGGAGCCGTGATTATTCTAAAAAATATTATATCAATTATGGAGTAGAGACTGACCCCGGAATCATGGCGGTGTGCACGATGCTTGGAGATGAGAGGATGCATTCGCGTCCGCCACAGGCGCAGGGAGATAAGCGCGCTTTGCTGTATGTATCGCACTTGTCTGCGGATGCTGAATTGCGAGACGAGCCTTTGCTGCGTGAGCTGATCAAAAAAGAAGGGGAGGATACACAGGTGTTTGCTTGTGACGTGCGCGGGGTGGGCGATTCGCGTCCAGGTTTCACTTCGCAGGCGGATCCGTATGGTTATTATGGTGCGGATTATATGTATGCGATTTATTCGATGATGTTCAATCAACCTTACCTCGGTGGACGCACGCATGATGTGCTGTGTGTGTTGGATTGGATGGCGAGTCGGGGATACGACAATGTGCATTTGGTGGGCAAAGGCTGGGGTGCTTTGCCGGCGACCTTTGCTGCTTTGTATGCGGAGAACGTCAAGCAAGTGACTTTGAAAAATTCGTTGACGAGCTATTTGGATGTGAGTCAGGAGGAGTTTTACAAGTGGCCGCTGTCGTCTTTTTTGCCTGGTGTGTTGTCGAAGTTTGATTTACCAGAATGTTATGCCGAGCTCAAAGCCAAAAAGCTCAAACAGGTGGAGCCGTGGGGGGCTTCGATGGGAGTTTAGTAAGCAGAAGAACGTATTATGGAAACACTGCAACTGGTGAGACCGGAGCATTTGAATCACTACGGCTTTTTGTTTGGTGGTTATATGCTGATGTGGGTGGATGAAGCGGCGTGGATTGCAGCTAGTCTGGAGCGTCCCGATTGTCATTTTGTGACGATTGGGATGGAGAAGGTGGAGTTTCGGCACAAGGTGCAGGAGGGGTCGATTTTGATGCTTTCTGTGCAGCAGAGTCGGGTGGGCAAGACTTCGGTGACTTATCAGGTGGACGTGACTTGTCGTCATGATGCGGGGCATGAAAAGTCTGCAGAATCCGTTTTTTCGAATCAAGTGACGATGGTGCGAGTGGACGAAGCGGGTGAGAAGATGCAGCTTTAAAATGCAGCTTTAGGGTGGCAGAGGATACCCTGACAGTAGGCAGCTTCGGCTTTGACGAGTGTGGCGTGTTTTGGTTTCGGGGGGGCTAGTGACGGTACTCGTTTTGGCTGCTGCTTGGAAGGGGAGAGCTAGGTCTGGAATGGGAGGAGGTATGGGTTTGCATTCCATCAATTTCTACTTTTTGGTAACCATTCAGGTCATATCGAATTATTTTCAAATTTTTAAATTTAAAACTGGACCGGTTAGCATTTAGGGTGTTTAATTGGCTCTGATGAAACTAGATTTGCCGCCAAAGCCCACTCGAAAAGCTCTCGTAGATCTTTGTGGTGCCGACCCTGAAGAAGTGGCAACTCTTCTGTTTTTGACTTGGAGCAAACTTGAGGAACTTACCGAAATTGAGGAAAAACAGTCCCTCGAAATAGCACAGCTAAAGGCTAAAATCAGCAAGAATAGCCGCAATAGTTCCAAACCCCCATCGACAGACAAGAGTAACTCTGGAGGCAATCCTCCAAAAAAGAGCAGTCGTAAAGTTGGCGAGAGAAAACCGGGAGGACAAAAAGGGCATAAAGGAGCAACGCTTGAACAAAGAGCTAATCCCGAACACATCGTTAAACTCGATGCTCCCCAGAAATGTAAGTGCGGAAAAGATCTCGATGCAGTAGCAGCTAGCGGCCAACAACGCCGTCAGGTTTTTGATCTTCCACCTGAAATCAAAGTGGAAGTCACAGAGTATCAAGCTCCCATTTGCCGCTGTCCGAGCTGCGGGCACAAAAATGTTGGAAAATTCCCTCAAGAGGTAAGTGCTCCCGTGCAATACGGATCGCGCATCCGAGCAGTAGGAACTTACCTCCACGTTTATCACCTGATACCATACGAGCGCTTAGGCGAAATTTTCAATCACCTCTTTAGCTCTCAGCTTTCCACAGGCGTGCTAACAGGTTTTATCAAAAAATCGGCGGATTGCGCCAAGCCCTTGCATGATAAGATTAAAGAGAAAGTCAAAGCCTCGGGATTTATGCACAACGATGAAACTGGACTCAATATCCTTGATGAAACGTCGTGGCTGCACACCGCCAGCACGCCTGAGTATGCTTATTTCAAAGTGACGGAGGGGCGCAGTTTTGCCGACATCGAAAGTGTGTGGAATGTCTATTTGAAATTGTGTTGGAGCTTGGTAAGATGTGGGTCTTGTTATGACCCTCGAAGAACAATTATTGGTGATTTTGCGACGCACGGCTTCGGCTGAGGCGATGGATTGGCTGGCGCAGGAGTGTGCGACGCAGCGTGGAAATTTTGTGCAGCGTTCTTTTTATTACGCTTTCAGCGGGGTGTCACGTCGTTTTGATAAACGAGGAGGTTTGCAGTTGCAGGTGGAGGATGAGCCGCAGTTGACGGCTTTGGTCGAGGGGCTGAGTTTGCAGGGTTGGGATCAATTCCGCTTGGGGCGGGTGATTTTATTATTGGTTTTGGCGGAGCAGGATGAGCTGATTTTTATGGAAACTCTGGAGAAGCTGCTGGGAACTGCGGATTTGCGGGAGCAGGCGGCGATCTATTCTGCGTTGCCACTTTTTCCACGAGGGGAGCAGTTGGTCGAGCTGGCTCAGGATGGGCTGCGCACGAATATCGTCGATGTTTTTGATGCGGTGGCGTTGGGTAATGCGTTTCCGGCAAAGTTTTTTGCTGATGATGCGTGGAACCAGATGGTGTTGAAGGCTTTATTTATCAGTAGGCCTTTGTATCAAATTTTTGGGATGGATGAGCGTGCCAATGTTCATTTGGTGGAGGCTCTGGTTGATCTGGCTCATGAGCGCTGGGCGGCGGGGCGTTGGGTGTCGCCGGAGCTGTGGCGTTCGTGTCAAAAATTTGTCAATGAGCTGGCGCTTGCGGATTTGACGCGATTGCTCGAGTCTAAGCAGCCTGGGCAGCGTGAGGTGGTGGCTTTGTTGTTGGCCGATGAGGGTTCGAATGAGGGGGTGGGTGCATTGCGTGAGCAAGTAGCGGATTTGATCGAGCGGGTGAAGGCGGGGGATTTGACTTGGGACCAAGTGGGGCGTGATTTTGGCAAAGATAGCTTTTCGGTTTTTGATGACAAACAGAGTGAGCCTGCTTAATCGCTGTTAAATTTTAACCAGTTAAAACGATGAAATTTTTTGATTCACATGTGCACATGGTATCGCGGACGACTGATGATTATCAGCGCATGGCGGCGGCGGGGACGGTGGCTTTGATCGAGCCTTCTTTTTGGCAAGGTCAACCGAGGACGGAGGTGGGTTCGTTCAAGGACTATTTTAATACCCTGATTGGCTTTGAGCGTTTCCGTGCGAGTCAGTTTGGGATCAAGCATTATTGCACGATTGGGCTGAACCCGAAGGAGGCGAACAATGAAAAATTGGCGGACGGGGTGATGGAGTTGCTGCCTTTGTATATTTGCAAAGAGGGGGTGGTGGGTATCGGTGAGATTGGTTTTGATGATCAGACCAAATTGGAGGAGAAGTATTTACGCATCCAGGCGAGGATGGCGGTGGAGGCGGATTTGCCGATCCAGATTCATACGCCGCACCGGGACAAAAAGAAGGGTACGCAAAGGACGATGGATGTGTTGGAGGATACGGGTTGTGATCCTAGGCGGGTGATCATCGATCACAATAATGAAGAAAGCGTCAAGGAGGTGCTGGATCGGGGGTATTGGGCGGCGTTCACTATTTATCCACATACGAAGCTTGGAAATGAGCGCTTGGTGGAGATTTTGAGGGAGTATGGCGGGGAGCGCATCATCGTGGACAGTGCGGCGGACTGGGGCATCAGTGATGCTCTGGCGGTGCCGAAGACGGCGGCGGTTTTGAAAGAAAATGGCACCACGATGGAGACGATCGAGCGGGTGACTTATGGTAATCCGCTGGAGGCTTATGGTCAGAGTGGGCAGGTGAGCGAGAGCGATTGGGAGGATGCTGCGGGGGTGGATCCGTCGGCGCTGTTTGCGGGCAATACCTTGTTTCGTGGCGGGCAAGACGTGGAGGAGGCGATGGCACAGTATAAGGTGATCAAATGATGAGATGGGGAGGATCAACCTTTATGGCTTTGCTATGTTGTTCAAAAAGCTGGGATGTGAAAATGCGTTGTTTCTGGATGGTGATATTTCAGAGATTTTTATTAAAGGTGAAACGGGTGACTTGCAGCGGACTTCGGCTTTTGCCGCGATGTTTGCAGTGACTGAGGATTTAGGAAAGTAACCGAAACTTTGTCCGGGCGGACAAAGTTTCGGTCGAGGATTACGGAGCATAATTTCTGTAACAAAACTTGCTGTTGAGGTTATATTCTTCTCATAGGCATGCTTTACCTTTGCCTACGGCGGTGCCTTATGGAAAATCATTTGAATCAGAACGATGTGCAGGAGATCGAGGAGGACGATCTGATTTGCGCGGTGCAGGCAGGAGATTTGGCGGCTTTTGAGCAGTTGATTCACCTGCATTCTTCGCGGGTGCGGGCGTTTGTATCGATGCGCTTGCCGGTGTCCCATTTGGTTGATGAGATTGCTCACGAGGCTTTTGTTTTTGCTTACCGTCACATGGACGACTTCACTGTGGGGAGTAATTTTGGAGCTTGGTTGCGGGCGATCGCGAACAACTTGGTGAGGGCTGAGGTCTTGCGCTACAGTCGTTCGGTGAAAAATCAGCAGAATTACCTTGAGCATTGTTTGGTGGAATCTTCTCAGGATCAGGGATTGAAGCCTGAGTCGCCGATGGTGCTCTATCTAGAAGAGTGTTTGGGGGATCTGCCGGAGGGGCAGCGAGAGCTGTTGCAACGCCGATATAAGTTGAGCGAATCTACTCGGGACATGGCGCAGGGTATGGATCAG
Organism: Verrucomicrobiales bacterium; assembly: GCA_021648365.1. Lineage (GTDB taxonomy): Bacteria > Verrucomicrobiota > Verrucomicrobiia > Verrucomicrobiales > DEV007 > JAADHD01. The sequence goes on along the minus strand of JAKISY010000064.1, from coordinate 5,925 downwards.
AGTGAGGCGTGGGTGCGCACGACTTTATGCCGGGTGAGGCGGGCTTTGCGGGCTTGTGTGGAGCATAAACAGGAGGTTTCGACGGTGGCTCGGGGTTAAGGGGGGAAATATTTACTTGATCATGGAAGATGAAAACACAGAACGCTTGGATGCTTTTCTCGCTAGAGAATTGCCTCAAGGGGATGTGGTCGCGCTGGAGGCGCAGATCAGGGCGGATGATTCTTTGCGTGAAGCCTTTATTGAGCAATCGCGGATGGATGCTGCCTTGTCTTCGCTGATGCAAGAGCAGCAAGGCGTGCAAGCTTTTGCAGAGGGGGTGATGGCGAGTGTGCAGGCGCGACCTGAGCGTTCGTTGGCAAAATCGGTGTTGTCAGAAATCCTCGATGAGCGCGAGGCTTCGCTGCGCGGGCATCAGCCTAAGCGGTTCGACTGGTGGGTGTGGTCCAAAACGGCGGCTATTGCTGCGGTGGCGGCTGCGGTGACGGTTTGGATTTTGCAATCGGTGCAGATGGATTCTGGGCAGGAGGGGCGAGCGGCTCCGACGCCAAAATTTCTTGCTCGCTTGAGTGCGGGTGATGGTGCGGTGTGGGGGGAGGATAGTTTGCAGGCTCGCGAGGATGGATGGCTGGGCGCGGGGCGTTTGGATTTGCGCAGTGGTTTGGCGGAGGTGACTTTTGGCTCGGGTGCGAGGGTGATGTTAGAGGGGCCGGCGGTGTTTGATTTGGAGCAAATGAATCGGGGTTTTTTGAAGCGTGGTCGTTTGACGGCTGAGGTGCCGTTGCCAGCGTCAGGGTTTGTGATCAATACGCCGTTGATGAATGTGATTGATATAGGCACGCGATTTGGATTGACGGTGAAAAATAGCGGGGTGTCGGAGGTGCATGTGATGCAGGGCTTGGTGGAGGTGAGCCGCACCCGTGGTCGTGCGGTTCCGATAGTATTGCGAGAGGGGTTGGCGGTGCTGGCAGATCGTAGGCCGCAAAGTCGATTGAAGCCGATTGTGTATGCGGGGCATGATTATGTTTTACCCGAACAGGAGGCGAGTATTCTGGCGACTTCCGATTATTTGCATTACGGTTTTGATGAAGTGGGGGGCGCAGAGATTGACGATACGGGTCTGGGCATGGCTGGCGGGCCCTTTGATATTTCGCTGTTGTCTGAGTCTGAGTCTGGGGATGTGGTTAGGGCATCGCCGAAAAGAACGGCGGGTGTGGTGGGGCGGGCTTTGGCTTTTGATAAGGGGCAGCGTTTGAAGGTGAATAGTCCGGATTTGTTGGCGGGAGGCACTCGCCCTTGGTCAATGGCGTTGTGGATAAAGATTCAAGCTAAAACAAGTGAAGATGGCGAGCAGGCGATGATCAGCTGGGGGAAAGAGGAGGCTATTTGGAAGCTGGGTTGGAATAAGGCTGTTGGAGCTGGGGTCGAGGGGGCTTTGCGGGCTGATTTTGGTAGTGGTCATGTGGTGGCGGCGACGGATCTCAGGGACGGTCGTTGGCATCATGTAGCGATCGTGTTCATTGGCGATGAAGGCTATGGTGCGTCGGCAGTGGGGAACTCAGCACGGGATTTGGTGGATGTGAGCACTCATGTGAGGCTTTACGTTGACGGCAGGCTGGAAGCGCTCAGTGGAGCGCGTTCGAACACTGTGTTGTCTGTGGAGGGTGGCTCGAGTGTTGACGCTTCACAGTTTTATCTCGGTGGTGCGGCGGGCTTTGAGGGCTGGCTAGACGAATTTTATTTATTGGAAGGTGCCGCGCCTTCGTCTGCGGTGTTGGAGTTGTATGAGCTGGCATTGCCATGAGGCCTGCGGCTTGGAGTGAAAAGAATAAAAAACAAATAAAAAGCTGTAACAGGGAGGTGGCATAGTGTTATTCCCTTAAGAACCCCAGAACGATTTGGCGTAAACTCAAGATTATTAGATCGTAGTATAAGCCCCTACCCCACAGAAGAGATCGGCAAGCGACGAGAACTGTAGGTAGAAAGATGATTTCTTTGGAAAATAATTAGGAAAAAGACAATGAAGCGAAAAGAAATGAGCAAAACAATGATTTTAAGTTTGGTGGGCGGCTTGCTGCTCGCCTCGCCGATGGCTGTTGATGGCAGGGTGTGGAAAGATAAAAAAGGGCATGAGGTGGAGGCGGACTATGTGGGCTACGAAAAAACGGCTCAGGGTTTGATGGTGAAGTTGAAATCAGGTGAAGGGGCTATCAAGCTTCCTTTTGCGCAGTTGAGCCCAGCGGACCAGGCTTATGTGAAGAAGCAAGCGGCGGCACAAGCGCCAGTGCTTTCGGGGACGCCGTCGCAGAAAATTGATCAGATGATCATGATTAAGTTGAAAGCTGCTAATGCAGAGATTCGAACTCGTGGAGCGGCTTTGTCGCAAGAGAAGGGGTTGAGTAAGTTGGAGCGGAAGAAAAAAGCGGAGGAGTTGGTGTATGAGGAGAAGATGACGATTCCTAACAAGCGGATGTCTGATCAGCAGTTTGTGCGTCGAGTCTATTTGGATATAGCGGGGCGTATCCCGACTTATAATGAGGCGGTAGACTTCCTTGAAGGTGGGGGTGAAAACAAGCGCGCTAAGTTGATTGACGAGTTGCTCGACTCCGAGGCGAATGTCATGCACATGTTTAACTGGTATAGTGATCTTTTGCGCATTCGAGATGGAGTGGTGATGGGAGCAGGCGGGCAATTGAAGGTGATAGGTTATGCTGACTGGGTCAAAGACAGCATTCGGGAGAACAAGCCGTTTGACAAAATGGTGCAGGAGATGCTGACAGCTACTGGCACTTTATGGGACAATCCGGCGACAGGTTATTTGATCACGGACAATGGCATGCCGCTGTGTAATTTGTCGAATACATTCACTGTGTTTTTGGGGACCGAAATCACCTGCGCGCAGTGCCATGATCATCCATTTGAGGAAGTTTACCAAATGGATTTCTACAAAATGGCTTCATTTTTCGGTGAGACCAATACTCGCGGCGGTGGAGGCGGCATGATGGCGATGGGGAAGGGCAAAGATCTACGTGCTGAGCGTAACCGCTTGAATAAACTTTTAGAGGATGGCGGAAAATTGCGTAAGGATGCCAAGACTGATAATCAGTTGAACAATATTTTGGGAACTTACGCCTACAATGTGTCTGATGGTGGGGGAAATAAGGTCAAGCTGCCACATGACTACAAATATGACGATGCTGATCCCAGTTCTTCAGTGATCCCTGCAGCTTATTTTGGTGAGAAAGTGGATGTAAAAAAGTATGAGACTCCGCGTAAGGCTTTTGCTGAGTGGATGACATCGAAAGAGAACCCTAGATTCACTGTGAATTTGGTGAATCGTTTGTGGAAGCGAGCTTTTGGCTTAGCTCAGATCGAGCCCGTGGATAACATTCCAGGTGATTTGGGTGGGCAGGCGCAGAATAAGGAGTTGCTGACTTTCCTCCAACTCACCATGCAGGATCTGGATTTTGATGTGAAAGGTTTCATGCGGATATTATACAATACCAATGCTTATCAACGTGAGGCTTGCCATGTATCACCGACCCTGACTCAAATCGACCGTGGAGAGTATCACTTTGCTGAGCCTATCTTGCGTCGTATGACAGCTGAACAGTTATGGGACTCCTTGGTCGCATTGACGACTTCAAATCCAGAGTCGATGCAACGGCGCGGGTTGGAGGATTATCAGACAGTGATGAATACAGATTTATCTACTTTAAAAACTGCTGACGACGTATTGAATTACAAAAAACGTTTCTATGCAGTCGGCGCGATCAAAGGCATGAGCGGAGAAATGGGCAGTAAGGAAGCGATGGCTGCTTCGAAAGTGGGGGGGGTGCAGATGGTGCGAGCTTCTGAGCTTCAGCTGCCTCAGCGTCCTGGGTCTTTCCTTCGGATGTTTGGTCAATCGAACAAGCAGCTGATTGAGAACAATACCACGCTGGGGTCGACTCCACAGGTGATGGCTTTGCTGAATGGCAAAATCACCAACCAAGTGCTGACGAATGCTAAAGCGCATTTGGTGAATGAGGTAGTCAACAATACTCGTGGTAAAGGTGGAAAGACTGAGAAGATCTTTATGAGCATTCTTGGGCGCTTCCCGACATCGGCAGAAAAAAGTGCCGCATCTAGCGGGATGAGAGTCTCCAAAGATAAAGATAAGCCGATGAGCAAGGAGGCGAAGGAGGTGGCGAAAATGGGAAATGTGATATGGGCTTTGTTGAACACTAGAGAATTTCTCTTCATTCAATAGTCGGTAGAAGTAGAAAATTGAAATAGAGTTGCTGAATTTAATTATAGTTAAGAAAGGAAAGTTAATAATGAAACAAGGTCTGAATAGTCTAGACGGTCAGAGTCGTCGTAAATTTATGCTAAACGCTGCAAAAAGCGCGTTAGGTGTGAGCATGGTTCCTATGTTGGGAAACGACAATGTGTATGGAGCTGCTACGGGAGGCAAAGCTGAGCATTGCATTTTCTTTTACATGAGTGGAGGGATGACACACCTCGATACCTTCGACCCGAAACCTGGAGCAGAAACGCAAGGGAAGACGGGCACGGCTAAAACTCCGGTTGCGGGCATAGAGCTTTCTGAGTTTCTGCCAGGTTTGGCGCAGCGCTTTAAGGATATTGCTTTGGTGAGATCGATGCAGTTGCTGACGGCGGATCACCGTGGGGCTAGTTATCAATTACACACAGCGTATGCACGCAAGGCTACGATCATCCATCCTACCACGGGGCCTTGGGCTCAGCGTCTGCTGGGTAAGGGGCATGATACCTTGCCTGACAGTGTGGTGATCGGCGGTGGAGGTAATCACTCCGGATCCGGATTTATGGGGCCGTTGTTGAGCCCTTTGCCGATTGGCGATCCTGAGAAAGGCATCCAAAATGTGAAAGCAACAGTGGATGAGCGAGCATTTGGGAAACGCATGAAGATGATCGACACCTTTGATGCAAGCTTCCAAAACAAGTTCAAAACCAAAGAAGTTAAAGCTTATTCTGACTTCTATGATGAAACATTGAAGTTGATGAAGAGTGAAGATCTCGAAGTATTTGATCTTACCAAAGAGAAAAAGGAGAAACGCGAAAAGTATGGAATGAACCGCTTGGGGCAAGGCGCTTTACTTGCTAAGCGATTGGTCGCAAACGGGGTCAGGCATGTCGAAGTCACCTACGGAGGTTGGGACATGCACAACGATCTATGGAATGTGATCCCAGAGCGCGCAGGTGTGATGGACAATGCGATTTCTACCTTAATAGATGATTTGAAAGCGGAGGGTCTATTCGATAAGACTTTGATTGTATTGGGATCAGAATTTGGCAGGACGCCAAGGATCAATGCCAACGGCGGGCGGGATCACCACTCGGCGGTATTCAGCACGATGTGGGCTGGCGGTGGTATTGTCGGAGGGCAGGTCTATGGATCGTCTGATGATAAAGGTATTGCGCCGAAGGAAAACAAAGTGGGTGCTAAGGAGCATAACGCTACCATCGCTCATGCTATGGGCATGCCTTTGGATAAAGTGATCTACGCACCATCGGGACGACCGTTCATGGTGGCGGGACATAAGCATGATCCCAAAACGAATAAGATGGTGCCGGAAGCGGAGCCTATCATGCAGCTATTTTCCTAGAAAGGGAGACGCTCCCTTTGTAGGCGGAAAGTAAGAAAAGCCCGAGAGCATGCTCTCGGGTTTTTTGCGTAATAGGGGCGGCGGTCTAGGCGCACATCAGTGAAATGAGTGCGGTTCGATTGAATCGGGGTAGGTAATGGGGAGGGTTTTGGCGGTTGAGGTAAAAAAACGAAGAAAAGAGCCAAAAGCAGTTGACGAAGGGGGATTTTGCTCTATCTTCGGATCCCGACCGGAATAAGTCGGGCTCGAGCGACTCTCAGTCGATTGCAGGTGGATTTATCCACTATGTGTAATCGGC
>JAKISY010000001.1 GCA_021648365.1 Verrucomicrobiales bacterium | reverse complement strand
TTGAGCCCTTGAACGAGTGAGCCGATCTGGATGGCCCAGGTGGGGTCTTTCTCGGTGGCAAAACCACTGGACGGATCTGGATAGGCTTGGCTCAGCGGCAACCAGGCTCCTGCCAAGCTATCCCATCGTGCTACTAACAAGCCAGTATCGATCGGCTTGGAGCCGGTCACGGTGATGGTATCGACAATGATCGGCGAGGCGACAGGGTTGACCACTGGGGCGGCTGGGGGCGAATCGTCATAGGTGATGCTACCATTGAGAGCTGGGCTGATATTTCCATAACTATCGACTGAGGTCAGCGCGAAGCTGTTCTCTCCGGAAACCAGTGGCATATCGTAGGACCAAGCGGTGACGCCTACTGCCGCTGGCTGGATCTCAACGCCATTGACATACAGCGCGGTGTTGCTCTCGCGAGTTCCCGAAAGAATCTGGTTGGCGAGCTTGGTGGGGGAATTTACGCCACTGGTCATCAAAGGGGCGGTGGGCGGCAGTGTGTCTAGCTCAAAAGTGGCACTGGCGAGTTGCCCTACGGCAGCGGGATTGTTGATGTCTTTTGCGTTCACTCGAATCAAGGCTGCGGCTACGTAGAGCGATGAATCCTGACGCGCGTTCCATATCGCAATGAGCCCTGTGCCCTGCTGCTGCACGCCTACTGCGCCGGTGACATTCTCGGCGACTTGCCAAGTGGTGCCATCCCAATACTCTAACCACACTTGCACGTCTCCGTTTTCTGCGTCGGTCAGGTCGTAGCTGACCAGAATGGTGCCTGCTTGAGGATCCTGCATCGCGGTGATGTTAGTGATGCCCGGAATTGCGTTGGGCGAAATGGGCCCGACCACTTCAAACTCCCCTGCTCGGTCGGCAGCTGCTCCTGCGGTGTCTCGTGGCAATACGGCGTAATAATAACTGATACCATTGATGGCGGTAGTATCGGTGTAAGAGGTCGTGGCTACATTGGGTTCTGAACCGACTAAGCTAACGCCTGCATCAGCAAGCTCTGTGAAAGCCGTCTCGGAGCGATAAATACGAAAGGAGGCAAAATCACCTATAGCATCCACATAGGGATCCCAACTCAGGTCAACTTGATCCGCACCTGCTGGTATGGCGGTGAGATTGGTCACGGGTAAGGCGGGGTCTGTTCCTCCGCCTGTGGTCACTCGTCCTATGAGTTGGCTATTGTAATAGCTGTCACTGGTCACGGTGAGGTCAAAAAGATAACCTGTTTGTTGATCGGGCGAGAACAGGACAGTTACATCAATGCTTGAATTAGCCGGAATGACGAGAGGCATATTTGGATGAAATGGGAAAAATGAATGAGTTGGGAAAGAAAGAAACTATTATAGAATCGGCGCGAGTAAATACGATCCTGAACTTGATAGCAAGATGTTTTTTATTTTTTGTGATTTTAGGTAGATACTGAAGAGTGAACATAAAGCCAGATCGAGCATGATCATGCTGCGCACGGACTACCCTCATCGCCCCTGGGATCGGATGGTGATCAATGTGCGCGTGAAGCCTTGAGCATTGACATGCCTCATAGTCAAAAGTAGACTTCCGTGAAGTCCAATACGAGAGGCAATTAGACTTGCTCCAAGGCTAAGTTTGAATACTTTCTATAGTTGCTAATTCACAAAAATTCACCCCTGCTATGGCGCAGCGGATAAATCATGGAAGCACTGCGCGCAACTTGACCACAGTCCCCTGCCCTTGCTGGCTATCCACATCAATTTGAGCCCCAAGATTTTGTGCGCGACGACGAATATTGAGCAAACCATTACCACCTCGGAAATCATCATCTTCTTCAGAAAAGCCACGTCCATTATCCGTCACGGTCAAAGACAAAACCTTGCGCTTGAGGATCAATTGAATCTCCACCTTATCCGCCTTGGCGTGTTTGACGGTATTATTGAGCACCTCCTTAAAAATCAAAAACAACTCTCGCCTGAAGCTCAATGGCACCGAGCCTGCGTCGTCAACACCATCAATGATGAATTGATAATCTGTGTGCTTCAACATCCTCGCCGCCGTTTCACGAAAGTGACGCAAAAAATCTTTCCAACTCTCATCACCAGGTTGAATCAACCAAACGATATCCCTCATCGACTCCACCGTCTGATCGGCAGTTCGTTTGATTTGCTCAAACTCAGATCGTGCGAGCTTCGGATCATCCAGCTCGGATCCACCCAACTCTGCAAGTAGCGCAATGCTGCTCAGATTACTGCCAATATCATCATGCAAATCGCTAGCAATCTGATTTCTCAAAGACTCCATCGTTTTGAGCTGTTTCATGCGCGAACGCAATACCGCGACCACCAACAACAAACCTACTAAAATCAACGCCGCTATAGAAATGCGAAAAGCCAACGCTACCGCCCCTTGCACTAAATCGATCCGCTTTTTATCCAAATCACGCCATTCATCAATCAGTTGACCGCGTTTTTGTAGTGCCTGTAGCCATACGTTCAGTGGAGACAAACGAAAGCGACTACTGTAACCATCCACTAAGAAACGCCCACTCCATTTGCCGCGCTCCAAGCTGTCCAAAGCCGTCACTTTTTTTCCCAATGCAACATTCTGGTTACCCGAATACACCTGCAACTCAGCCAAGGCGAAGGTCAGTCCTCCATTCGGTCGATGACGTCGCACTAGCACCCTGACATAGCGCCCCTTCACTCCATCGACAGGGCAGGTCACCGGATTATCTCCTGGATTTCTAAACGCATACGGTGCCAAAGAAGCTACCGTCACGCTCTCTCGAAATTGAGCATCACTCGAAATTTGAATTTCAAACTTCTCAGGGAATCCTGTATTCAAATCAAAAACAAAATTATCTGGATTAGCAGGGATCAAAGTCACCTCATCGATCACGCGTTCTTCAGCGAGATCGACTTGCACCCATTTTTTATCGACCTTTTTACTCGCTTGAGAGGAATAGCCAAAAGTAGGACTAATCTCTGGGGTGTGTGCAATACCTAAAGGTGTGCGTCCATCATTGACAAAGCTCCGCGACCACAAGGCCCCACGTTCAACACTATCACGAGCGGTCACTCTTTGGCGGCAACTCAGATTCCTAGCTCCCTTTAAAAGCATCATTTCCGCTAAGGCAAACAACTCCGAATTGGCTCCCCCACCCTCGGCACTCCATAGCTGGGTAACAGTCAATCGAACGTAGCGCCCCACCAGACCGACGGGCACTTCAGCAAAAAAAGGAGCCTGACGAAAGACCTCGCCTTCCTCTTTATGGTAATCCACCAGTGTTTCGTATGTGGTGAACTTATCATCATTTGAAATATCCACCCGGAACGCTTTTGGAAAACCGTAGCCTGGCACCGAACGACCTTGGAATTGCACCGTGACAGGTATCAATACCACCGCATCGGGAGCGATCTCTTTGCCAAAATCCAGTTGCACCCATTTAGGACGCTGACGATTGGGGTTAGCGTGGTAACCAAACTCTACCGGCTTGATCGATTGCAGAGAGAACTGCGGCAAGTTTTCAAGCTCTCCGAGAATCACCGACTGGCGCAATTCTAAATGCCTCAACTCGGAGCTGAGCATCCTCGCCAAGCGGTCGCCCAAATCTGACCTTGATCGCAAGTTGGGCTCCAACAAATCGGAAGGCATCTCGAATGGCACCTCCTGTTCAAGTCCATTCTCATCCACCTCCGCCCAAGCGGAAATAGGACTCAGAGCAGTTATTACAAACAAGCAACACCCAAAACTGTGGTGCAACAGCCAAGCCGCACCTTTCACTCTCAAACATGGCTCTAACATGCGCCTCATTTTTCGATGCGGTACAATCCTTTTACTGTACGTATATACAAAGCTTTTCCTAGCGCCACTGGACTCGCCATGATAGCGCTGCCCATCTCATTTTCTGCCAAAAGCTTATATTCTTCTCCCACAGAAAAAACCTGCATTTGTCCTTCCTGACTCCCCAAATACAAATGCCCATCAGCAAACAAGGGCGATGAAGCGTAGTTGCCCTTCAACCTTTGTTGCCAAATCGCCTTGCCTTCACTCGCTTTCAGACAAGAAAAAATACCGCTATCGCTGACAAAATAAAGTAAGTCCCCCACCAAGATGGGCGACGGCATACGCGGTGCCCCTTTTTTGTGCCGCCACAATTCCGTAGGCATTTGCTCGCCATTGAGTCGCAAAGCTAAGATCTCAGTTTTCCCAAAACCGGTAGATAGATAAATTACACCATCACCGAATACTGGACGCGGCACATTAGAAAAACCTAATTTACCATACTTAAATTTCCACAATTCCCGTCCCGTCTCAGGATCGTAAGCATACAACCAATCGGCACTGGGTGAGATCAACTGAGTTTTTTCATCCACCTCCACTAACAAGGGCGTGGCGTAAGATTTCCTCAGTTGTGGATTTTCACGCAACTCTCCACTGCGTTTGGTTTTCCAGACCACCTTGCCATCTTTGGTGTTCAGCGCGACGATGAACTGCTGATCGCTACCGTCCATGTGAAAAATCATCAAATCTTTCCACACCACAGGTGTGCTGCCAGGTCCGTTCTCATGATTCACTTTGATCTCCGTATTCGTCCAGATCAGCTTGCCCGTCTGTGTGTCCACACAAGCACTACCTAGCGCCCCGAAATGACAAAACAGGCGCCCTTTTGACAAAACTGGACTTGGCGAAGCGTAACTGTTGAGTTTATGCACCCACTGAGGATCATCCAATGCCAATAACTCCACGTCATACAAAATCTTGCCACTACTGCGATCCAAACATAGCGCACGCAAACTCACGTGTGAGAGCAAAACTAAAGGTTGGTTTCCTGTATTTTTTTGTAAGCGCTTTTGAGCCTGATCTTCACTCGCTACCGACTCGATAGCCGTAGTCACCCAGATCTGTTGCCCGCTGATCACGGGTGAAGAATAACCACGCCCTGGAATCTTTGAAAACCACTTAACTTTTTCCTTCTCCGTCCAGTGAACAGGCAGATCATTAGCTGCAGGCGCATGCCCCAAACCCAATGAGCCGCGCCATTGCGACCACTGCTCTTCAGCTTGGCTAGCTGCAAGTGATATCCAAAAAATGGATGCAAGATGAAGTATTTTTTCCAACATACTCCTTCAAGGTGCCACGCCCGCTGAACTCATCAAGCAGGAAAGCTTCAGATTAAACCCATTCTAAATCTCCACCGTCCCACTGCTCACACCATTAAAGTGATCCAAGTCCATCCCCATCATCTGCGCTAGCGATAACAATAAGTTCGCATGAGGTGTCCCAGCGGGGTGCTCAATCACTTTCCGACCATGTTTCAAACGCCCACCTGCGCCACCTGCCAACAATAAGGGCAGATCATTTGGCACATGCCCGTTACCATCTTTCATCCCTGAACCAAACAACACCACACTGTTGTCCAACAAAGAACCATTGCCTTCATCCACTGCACTCATTTTGTCCAACAAGTAGCCAAACCGCTTCACATACCAACGACTCACCATCACATACTCATCGATCACCTTGCTTTTGTTCTTATGATGCGACATCGCATGATGATCTCCGTTCACCCCTTCCAAAAAACTGAAATTCAACCGACTGAATCCATGTGCCATCATCCAAGTGCCTACGCGAGTCGAGTCAGTTTGAAAAGCCAGCACCATCAGATCAGCCATCACTTGCAAATAAGCCTCTCGATCTTCTGGCGCCAGAGCATCTGGACGCGTGAACTCAGGTTGCGATGGAGGTATCCACTCCCGTTCGGGAGGATTCAAGGAGTTCTCTATCCTCTGCTCAACCTGACGAACACCAGCTAAGTATTCATCGATTTTTTTACTATCCTGTTGGCTCACCTTCTTTTTCAAACGGCGACTGTCCTCTAGGACAAAATCGAGCACACTTCTACGCCCCTCTTGTTGGCGCCGTGCCGCGGGATGAGTGCGACTACGAAACAAACGATCAAACACCTGTTGAGGATGGATCTCTGGCGAAAGTCGCGTATCCGAGGAAGACCACGACACCGTATTAGCATACGAAATCGGCTCACCACTGGCGTTACCTTGACGCGGAGGTTCCGTGCCTAAAACCAAAGAAGAGAATAAAGTCTTACCCTCCAAATGCTGCGCCACTTTTTGATCCAACGAAGTCGCTGCCTTTTTTCCAATCACCGGCACCCCACTCAAAAACGAACTGGTCAATTGCACATGCCCCCGCCCCACATTATCCAAACCAGCTATCCTCGTTACACCCTGATCATGAGCAGATAGCGGTGACAGCACAGATAAGGCCTTTTCTTGATTCTCCCTCGGCACCCCTGCGTCCCAAGCAGCAGGATACATGCCGTTAGGCTGAAACACACAACACAAGCGCACCGGAGGAAGAGTCTTGGACAAACCATCGTTGCCCATCACTTCCAGATATGGCAAAGCCAAAGTAGCGCCTAAGCCGCGCAATACTCGCCTACGTGATATTTTCCATGTTTTCGCCATTCCAAGGCAATATACAAGCAAATGCCTGCACGCTCTAAGAAAAAATCATTTTCTATTGACCTCAATCACCATCGGCATCTAATCCTCCACTTCTCTGAAGCGGAAGGGATAAGAATTCACCACTTCACGAATCAAAGTTCGGGAGTGGTATTTTTCTTTTTTGACTTGTTCAAAAATACGTCGCACTTCTGCTTCGTCGTAAAATTCCAACGGTCGCCCCAAGGCATAAGCCAACATTTTACCACAAAGGTTTTTCACAAACACATCTTTCTGCTCCATCAATACTTGTTTGAGCTCAACCGGTCCATCAAATTTACGTCCATCTGGCATCACCCCTGAGCTGTCCACCGGCTTGCCCGCCTCTTCATCTCTCCATCTGCCGATGGCATCGAAATTCTGCAAACCAAATCCCAGCGGATCCAGTTTCACATGACACGACATGCACGACTCACGCGTGCGATGCAGTTCGATTTCTTCCCGCAAACTTTTCCCGCGAGCTTCACCCGCATCACCCGGCAACTCCCCCGCATCTCCAGGCGGCTCTCCCAAACGATCCCCTAACAATCCTTCAAGCACCCAAAAGCCACGTCGCATCGGGTTGGTCCTGCTCGGCGAGGAGGTGACCGTCAACACACTGCCCATGCCTAACAAACCTCCTCGCCTTTTATCGCTAAGCACAACCCGCCGCAAGGAGTCTCCTGCCGTTCCTTTAATCCCATAATGCTGCGCCAGACGTTGATTCAAAAAAGCCCAATCGGCATCTAATAACTCGGTGAGCGGACGATTGGAACTAAAGATGTATTCAAAACTCCTAAAGGTCTCTTCTTTCATCCATTCAGCTAAATCATCCGTGAATTCCGGGAAATGCTGCGCATCGGGTTTCACCGTCTTGCCCAAGGAATCGATGCCCAACCACTGACCAGCAAACGAGCGATAAAACCCCTCTGCTCGATCGCTATCCAAGATCCTATCCACCTGGCTTGATAAAACCGCATCGTCTTGCAAATCTCCCGACCTTGCCAAACCTAACAATGGCGCATCAGGCATACTCGACCATAAAAAATAAGACAGCCTCGAAGCTAGACTCCAAGCATCCAGACGCTCTACGCCCGCCACCGCACTAGGCGTGCCGCGATCCTCGTGAAATAAAAATTCTGGCGAAGTCAAAATCGCGGTCAAAGTCAGTCGCATAGCTTCCTGTGACGAATAATTCTCAGCTCTAAGTTGACGGTAAAAACTCAGATATCGATGTAATTCTTCTGGTGCCAAAGATCGACGAAAAGCGCGTGATAAAAAATACTCCAATACCGATCTGATTTGACCATCTTGATGGTCCCATTTCCTCATACGTTGTAGAAGATTGCCCTCAGCAAGCACATCACCAAGAGGGAAAACGGGGCCGCGTACTGTCACTGAGCGCATCGCTATTTTGCCTTGATGCTTCATCCAATCCCCCCACTGCACCGCTGCCACGCGACTCAATAACTGTTGATTGTCCTGCAAGCACTGCTGATTTTGTTCCACCCACAAGCGACGCAACTCAGCTTTTGGTAATCCCATGTAAACCGCCAACTCGTCTCGCGCTCGTTCCAAAGCCAGTTCCCTTTTTCCTGCATAAGAACGAAATCGATCAATCTCACGCGGATCTCCGCTTACGCCCAATAGACGCAACCATTCATACGCCTCCTGCACCCCCGCCGCACGTTGATTGTAAGCCTTTCGCTTTGTTTTAAGACCAGCGTCTTCGTTTGCAAATTTCAAAAATCTCGCTGCCTTTTCATTGGCTCGCTGCACCGCCAGGCTTGCCACATTGAGTGGTAGTTGCCGACTCACTGGAAATAAGTTTTTATTCTGAATAGAAAAACTATGTCGCCCTTCACTCACAAAAATAACAGCCTCCGCCTTGTGCTTAGCTGATACAGTGACTTCGCCAACCAGCTCCCCATCGATTCGCATCAAAGCGACGGTATCTTTCCCGGTCGGCGATGCTTGCAATTCCACTCGATAATAAGCATCAACAGGAAAGTCGCAATCGATGCTTAGCTCCTGCCCAGGATTAGCTAAGATCATCACTCCTGCTTGTGGTTTCATGCGGTTCTCCATGCTGCGTTGCATGTCCACCGCCTTAGAAGCTTTCGACCATGAAGACTCAGCAAACGCCAGCTCCAGCATCCCTTTCACAGCCTGCTCAGCAGCCGCAAAGTATTTCCCCACCTCCGCTCCGCTCATACTCAAACTGCCACGATCATTGCGGAAGCCGCTGCGCCCTTCCCCATCCTCCAACAGCGCTCTATGAGGATGCAAATCGAGTCCTAACAAATCTCGCATCGTATTCCTATATTGCACCCGCGTAAGCCGTGCAGCGAGCACTCTGCCCGGTCGCCGATAACGTTGCCAATCCACGTCCTGCAGCATCTTTTCAATACCCGCAATCAAACGCACTCGCTTGGCCTCCGGCAAAACAAGCTCAGCTTCGTCTGGAGGCATTTGCTGCTCGCGGATATGAGTCAAAACCCGATTCCAGAGAGCCTTCTCTTTCAACACCGATTCGACCGACAGAAAGACATCGAGTCGCAAATCCTTTTCCGCCTCTTTCTCACCATGACACTCAAAACAAAAACGCCGCAAATCCTCGAGCAGAGGTTGCGCTATAGCATCACTCTGATTTTCCGCAGCCGCGACCATGCCTAACGACATCAACACTGCCCAAGCTGAGTAAAAATACACTGTAAATGAAATACGCATCTTCGCGATAGGATAAGCTACGTCTAAAGAAAACCCAAACAAAACTCATCTAGAAAATGCAACTTCACTCTAGTTTCCCATCCTCTTCCTGCCACGCACGCAACCAGACTCGCGTAGCGCCCCAACTGCCACTAGTCTGATCACCTAACTTGAAACCCTCCACCTCAGGCAAGCGTTGCAACAGCTTGTGTACCCCTTCGCGCAAAGCACCACTGCCCTTGCCATGAATCACCCGCACCTCACGCCAGCCGCGCAGGCGACACTCGCGGAAATACTCTGGCAACAAAGAGCCGATTTCATTGGGTCGAAAAGCATGCAAATCTAATTCATGAGTGATAGCAACCTCCACCGGCTGACGTTCTGGCTCAAACTCAGATTCGGACCCTTCACTCATATCAAAGCTGCCGCTCGTTTCCACAACTCCACTTCCCCATCGATCCCCTCCGCCTCTAACATCAGTATAATATCTGCCCTACTCGGCTCCACCACACCCTCCTGCTCAATCTGTTTCTGATCCGCTGGATAATCTGGAAATATCCGACACGCCATCCACCAACACGCCCAAGCGCGTGCCACTCGGCGAGCCTTGCGAGGCTCCACCATCCGTGTAGCCAAATGCTGAAAGTGACGGCGAGGATTGCCAATGAACTGATCCTCTTCGCGATGCAACATCACCCAAGCCATCGCCTCGTAAGGCAGCGGATACTCCACTAATACCTGTTCACCCCCGTCTAGATCTGCACCAAAAGCGCGATTAAACATCAGCAGCGCTTGTGCAGGAAAACCTTGACGCCACAGAGACTGACCACAAAGCAGCGCTTGTTTATAAAAAAGCTCACCATAAGCATCCTCGCGCACATCACGCATCTTCGCAGCTGAGAGCGCCTCATCCACCATCGGCAAATACGGGCAGACTTCTAAATCAGCCAAATGCTGTAATTCACGTTGTTTTTTCACTTCAGTGTTGCTCCCATTCTAGGTAATGAGTATAGCTTTTTTTAGTAAAAGTAAATGCCTTTCAATTCACCAACTCTTTCACAGCCTTCAAGTAATCCGCCAAAGTCTCGCTGGGTTTGACGCTTTGAGATTTTTGTAGATGTTCGAGAGCTTGTTCGTAGTCACCCACATTGACCAATAACTTTCCATGCGCACGGTGTGCCGCTGCTGCATACTCCGCCAGCCCTTCTGCTCGCTCCAGCAACATCTCTGCTTGCTCCCTAGATCCCGCTTCTTCTTTGAATCGTGCCAACAAGATCAAAGCCAATCCATCCAGTGGCTGCTGATCGAGCCATGCCGTCACACGTTTTTCTCCTTGCTTGGCATCTCCTGTTTCCAGTTCGATCAACGCCAACTGACGGTGGAAACGCGAGGCCACTTTGCGATCAGAATTTTTTTCTATCAACGTGGTTTGATAAAATTCACTTGCAGCGATTTGCTCGGCAAGGGTCGCCGCTTTTTCCCACTCTCCGAGTCTCGCTAATAACTCCAGTGCTTCTACAGCACGAGCCAAACTAGGTGGAGCGGCATGTCGCAACGCGACTTGGTAACGTCGCACAGCTAAGTCAGGCAATTGATTCTGTAGATACAAATGACCAAGAGACAAGATCGCCTCAGCGGTGAGTTCATCTGCACGATAGGCAAATTCAAGGTTGACGATCGCATCCACAGGGCGCTGCAGAGCGATCCAGTTATCCGCCTGCGACAACCACAGCCTCAAGTCACTCGGATCCTCATCGATCAGCTGGTGAAAAATAGCCACCGCTTGCTGGGGACGCTTTAATGCCAGCAAAGCCTGCGCCTGCCCAACTTGCCACTCTCGTTGGCTCGGCTGAGTCAATGCTGCCAAGCGATAGGCATCGAGCGCAGCTTGAGGATGATCCTGCACCGCATGACAGTAAGCCAGCAAACCCATCGTCAGCGATTCCCTAGAACCTAACTCAGTCGCCCGAGCCAAGTGCTTGACTGCCACATCATATTTCTCCTGCTGCACCAAAACAATAGCGAGATTGCGATGCGCGTCGCGGAAGTTAGGAAACTTCTCCAGCGCCTGAGTGAAATGTTTCACCGCAGAATCTAATTCAGCCGCTTCAAACTCAAAAGTTGCCAGCGCAAACAGCAAGGCAGGGCTCTCCGCCAAAAGCGAACATTCCCGCAAAGCTTTGATCGCTCCCGCCCGATCCTTTGCCACCATTTTTTTAGCCGCCGCATCTAGGTAGAACTCCTCGTCCACGGTGATGCGTGGTTCGATGCGTGAATCAATCCCAAAACTCCCCGTCACCGTTTTGCGAAACAACTCGCTCTGCCAAAGCGCATCGATCGGCAGTGGCTGCGCTATGCGTGCAGGCGAAACCTGCTGCTCAGCCTGCACCACAGAAACCACAAAAGTTAATAATAATATAAAACGCATCATGGTCGTAAAATCAGTGGCCATTTGAAAACAGCGGTGACCGCGCGACCGTCCTTTCGCGGCGGGGTGAACCGCGATCCTGTTGCAAAAAGACGTGCCATTTGGGTGAACTCTGGATGACTGCTCTTGATCACTTTACGCACCGTGACTTTTCCACTCGGACGAATCAAGACCTCCAAGGTCACCCGCCCCTCTTTAACTCCGCGAGCTTGTTGACTTTTAGGAAAAGGCACCGTCGCACGAGTGACTAGGCGAGGCTGGCTATCGAGATTTTTTGCCGTGAAAGTCATGTGCTCGCGCGGCTGCTCAGCCTGCGGAGCAAAGTCAGCGAGATTCAACTGCAACTTGAGCTCAGGTTTGAGCAGCGCTTGAATCGGTGGAGCCACCGAATCAAAAGACAGCTCCAACTTAGGCAAATCAGGACTCGGTGCAGGTGGTGTCGGAGCCTCGACCTCAGCTGGAGGCGGCGGAGCTGGCAAGCTGACGGGCGACGTGGTCTCCAGGGTTCGAATGGTCAAAGTCGGCACTTGTGCAGCACGACTCAAGCGCGCCGCTGCGATGAAAACTAACAAGCCAAAAGTCAATACCACGGCTAGCGCAGCGCGAGCAATCAAACCGTAGGATATAGAGCGGGCTTGATTCATCTTATTCGTTAGTCGTAGATACAAAAACCTTTTTAGCCCCTGCCAGCTTAGCTTCATCGAGCACCTGCACCGTAGCATCCGTCGGCGTGCGGCGATCTGCTTGGATGATGACCGGCATCTCCTCCTGGCGCATCAACCGACTGACCGTGGAGCGCACCCCAGCCACACCGATCTCACGCCCACCATAAAAAACCTGACCCGACGGCGTGATCCCAATCAAAATACTGTTGCTCTCCAAATCCTGCTGCGACGCTGCCCGAGGTTTGTTGATCTCCACCCCGCTCTCTTCGACGAACACCGTAGTGACGATGAAGAATATCAGCAAGATGAACACCACATCGATCAACGACGAGATGTTGATCTCGCTGCTTTCTTCGCTGGCTGGTTCACCAAAACGCTGGAATCTTCGAGACATAGTTAGCTGTTTTGTTGTAACAATTGAGATTCAAGTTGGGCAAAGCGCATCACCAAATCTTGATGACGGCTCTTGAGCCAGGCACAAACAATGTAAGTTGGCACCCCGATGATGAGCCCCGTCTGAGTCGTGATCAGTGCCTCGGAGATGCCTCCAGAAATGATATCAATTGGAGCCGTCGCAGATGCCGTGGACATGCCATGGAAAGTCGCAAACATGCCCGACACCGTGCCCAACAATCCCAGCAAAGGAGCCGCCCCAATCATGATGAAAGCAAAAGGGAAACGCCGCTCCGTTTTAGCAAACAAGCGTTGCCCCACTTCCTGCAAGCGGCGCGGCAAATCCCCCGTCTTGCGAAGTTGCAGCAACAAGCGTTCACTGATCTCCTCCTTCCCCCGCCCTCCCTTGAGCAGTGTCACCCAATCCTGTGATGAAAGCAAAGGAGCCTCCGTCAAGCGCATCGAATGCCACAGCGCCAACAAAGAAAAAGCAATTCCAAACGCCAATACCAACAAAGCATGAAACACCCACCCCCCAGCTCCCGCCAGCGTCTGCACTTCATCACTAAGCTGTAAAATATAATTCATCCCTTCTCTAAATTTTAAATCTCAAATTTTTCTGTATTCATCTGCGTGAATCTGCGACATCTGCGGTTCAGCTCTTATCTTTAACCCCGTTCAAAAATGCCAAACTCGTCATCTCCATCGTTGATTTGATCCCCTGTACCTTACGTGATAACAACGCATGCATGATCAACGCCGGAATCGCCACAATCAGACCAAATTCCGTCGTCACCAGCGCCTCAGAGATCCCCGAAGCCAGCGACTTAGCATCCCCTGTTCCAAACACATTGATCAAGCGAAAGGTCTCGATCATCCCCGTGACTGTGCCAAGCAATCCTAACAAGGGAGCTGTCGCCGAAGCAATCGCTACCAAGGGTAAACCTCGATTCAATTGGGGCAAGGCTTCCAAAAACTTCTCATAAAGAGCCTCTTCTAAATCGTCACGATCTGTGTCTGGTGCTGCGCTCAACACCGAGATGCCCTGCTCCAGCATCTGCTTTGCTGGATGTTTGACCCCAGCAGCTTGATTTCGCGCCGTCTCAAAATCACCCTCGCCCACCGCATCGATCACCGCCTGCACCACACCAGGACGCAGTTCGCGAATACTCAGCAATTGCAACCATTTTCGAACTGCGGCAAACAGAGCAATCGCAGCAAGAACAAGAATAGGGAAAATCCAAAAACCACCTTGTTGGATATGTCCAATGATCGAAGTCTCCGATTGAGTCAACGCCACCGCACTGCCTAAAGTCGGATCAAAGCTCAAATCCGCCTCACCTCCATTCAATGCCAATTTTACATTTTCCGCATCCGCTGTGCCAGGCACAATGCGCGCACGCAACTTCCGATCTGCAGCAACCAGGCCCGATACCTCACCATCTTCAGATAAAAACCAAGTCACCGCCCCCGCATCGGCAAAACGCCCTTTCACCAGCAAGCCCTCCGCATTGAGAGCCTCCCCCTCGATCACACTGAGCCTGCCGCCACTCGCCACTTGATCGATACTATCCTTGAGCAGCGCTAAGTGCTGTTGCCAACCATTTTTCAATACACCCTCCCTTTTGGATTCAACTCGGATTAGGCTTTGACTGCTCTGGTAAGTCTTGCTGAAATCCAGCAGCAATCCTTCGATATACTGACGCTCCTCCCGCCAGGACTTGAGTTTGCCATCCACCTTGGCAAACTCCGCTTCCACAGCATCGCGACCACTGCGTGCAAGATCAGCCTGACGACGTGCCTCGCGCAAATCAGCAGAGATACGATTAGATTCTTTTGCCAAGGCGGGTTTTACCTCAGCTATTTTACTGCGAACCTCAGCCAGTTCTTGTAGAGCCAAGCGCAAATCTTTATCCACCGAATCTGCAGCCTGCTGATAACGAACTTGCTGCTCGCCCTTCTTCTCAGCCTGTGGTTTCTCCTGAGCAGAAAGCAGCCCTGCAAAAGCACCTAGCATAAATATAGATAACAAAAACCTCATGGTTGTCCGAGCCCCCCTCCCGCTGAATTCATGAACGGCAAACGCACAAAAGTCGGCGTCGCCTGACGGCTTTGCACTTCGATCGCTTGGCGAATCGCCACTGCCAATTCTGGCACCTCTTTCCACACCCAGCCCTTGGCACTCGGCGTGCCCACACCACTGTATTTCCCCGTTTGATCCACATACCAAGCCTGAGTCATACCCATATACAGCACATCCACCTCACGTTGCTGCCCCTCCATCGTGCGCAGGTCGGCATCGAGCGTGATCACGCTCTGAAAATTCAGGTAAGCCTGCATCACCAACAACACGTCGCGGGTGCGCTCCTGCAAGGGGCGATCCGAGTCACCACCCTGCAAGCGGTCGATCGCCTCCTGCACCTTGGCTTTCAGTGGAGTTGGAAAAAGTGGCAGCAAGTTCTTCAGTTCGCCCTCAAAGACGAGTATCTGTTTTTTTAATTCGCGACGCCAGCTCTTGAGTGAAGTCTCTTCTTGACTGAACTTTTTACGTTTTTCATCAATCTCGGCAATGCGCGAAGTCGCAGCCTTTTTGAACTCAGCTAACTGCTGGGTCTCGCGCTTCCTCACCACATTAAGATCAGCCAAGCTTTCCTTTTTCACCGCCCAATCCGCCTGCTCTTGACTGATCAATTGCTTCGTCAGCACCCACTGTTTCAAAGCTGACTGCACGGCATTGGCATTGGCTTTGGGCAGAGTCTCAGCCCCCGCCACATCAGCCGCCTCTTGTCCCTTCAGACGAGCAAGACTCAATCCGCAGCATAAAACTATCAGCACCCATTTCATATCTAATACACTAAACACACTTATTTGCTCACCACCGATTTTCCAGAAAGGCTTGGCAGAATAGAACGCGGCTCCCACAGTATTTCTACCCCTACATAGAACATCCGTGGAGCATTCGCCCTCGGACCCTCTGGCACCCGGCTACTGATCATCACTTCCTCAAACGCATTTTGCACCCCACCGATAAACTTGACGCTATCATTCAGATGATAATAAGCCGCCAGATCCACAATGATACCTCCGTCAATTCGCCCTTGGCGAGATGAATCTATGGGTTGCGGCGAATTCAACGCCGTACCAAAAGTATCGCTCACATAAGTGGCTGCCACATCCAGTCCCCACTTTTCAGTTTCCAGCCCAACACCCACTGCTAACTTCCACTCTGGAATGTAGGGCATAGCAGCACCCGCAACGCCGCCGCTATAGATATCCTCCCCACCACCACTCGCCAATGCATTGTTCAAAGTAGCGTCCGTCCAGGTTCCGCTGAAATACATCGGTAAGCGCATCGCCTTATCCTGCCATGGATCATAACTGACCAGAGCTTCGACCCCCTTAACCTCGCCCGCTCCGGCATTCTGGCTAGCCCCTTGACCTAGTCCTGCTGCCGTGCTGATGATGTTGCTGAAGTCGGAATAAAAACCCACCAGCTCACCATTAAAGTTACCACTGCGATGGCGGAATCCCAGCTCGTAATTAACGCTCTCTTCGAGTTCCACACCACTCCTGAGTATAGAACGTGGAGAAGGCATCGAAACCCCTTGATGAACTCCACCGAACAGCGAGTTGCGTTCATCAAAATCATAGTTGACCCCCATGCCAGCAACAAACCAATCAACACCACCATTGCGAATGGCGGTCGGCGTATTGCTCGCATCGCTCTTGTAATCCGTATTGTGCAGCTTGACATTCTCGTAGCGCACACCTGGTGTAAAAGTGAAATTTCCAGCTTCCACGGTATCCTGTAGCCATAGTGCGGTAGCGGTAGATTGTTGAAAACGATTACCACCAGATCCCGCTCCGAGTTTGTTAATGACAGGGTTTGTTCCCCCTAGAATAATGTCCTCATCTTCCTGGAAACGACGTATCTCATCTTCATGCTGACGCACACCAAAACTGAAGGTGTGATCTAGCTCTCCAGTCTCTACCCGCCAATCAGCAGAAGCTTGCACCCCATAAGA
Source organism: Verrucomicrobiales bacterium (assembly GCA_021648365.1). Classification (GTDB taxonomy): domain Bacteria; phylum Verrucomicrobiota; class Verrucomicrobiia; order Verrucomicrobiales; family DEV007; genus JAADHD01. Next base: position 198,247 of record JAKISY010000001.1, on the reverse strand, counting down.
TTTGTATTCACGAGAGTTATTACGATAGCCCAAAGTTCCGGGAGCTTGTCCCCGCAACGTGGCAAGATCGGCAGCATTGCCCGTGGGTCCTAAAGTGCGGTGCAGCGCAGCTCCATTAACTTCGCGTATTTTGAACCAGTTGCGTTTGAACGTATTGTAATAACCGGCAACTTGGATGTCCAAATTGTCAGTAGCAGCAACTTTATACTTCAAATAAGAGCGGTGCTGTTGAGTGCTGATATTATCGAGAAACGTGCCTGCGTAGCGACGGTAAGGGTCTGCTCCAAAGTCATTTTCAGTCAATCCCACATAAGTTTCATCGGCAGTAAAATCAGTGTAACCATATTTGAATTCGAAACGCTGTTTCAGCACCGTATCAGGCTCCCAGAAAAACTTCACCATTGGCTCGAAAATTTCATACCCCGTTTGATCAGACTCAGCGATACCGTATTTCGATGCTCCATCAATGGTTCGGAAACCATCCGAACGCTTATAATAAACTTCACCAAGGAAACCGATTTTCCCAATCGCCGTATCCACGGTATTCCCATAATGGGAGAATATCTGCGCGCCGTTAAAGCTCTCGTAAATGGTGCGCAAGTAAAACTGCTCCTGGTCAGGAATCGGAGTAGAAAGGTAGTTGATCACCCCGCCCGTAGTATTCGGACCATATTTAATCTGACCCGCACCCTTGAGGATTTCGATGCCAGCCATACGAGCCCCATTCGGAGAATAATAGGCACTCGGTGCCGCATACGGGGCTGGAGCCTGCAGAATGCCATCTTCCATCACCGTGATTTTCTCGTTCCGAGTGCCATCAACACCGCGAATAGAAATATTGGGAAACATCCCCGAGCCGTCCTCCTCACGAGCATAAACCCCAGGCACTTTAGCTAACACCCGATTGATATTGGTGTAATTTTGATCGCGGATATCTTCCGCCGTGATGAAATAACCCGACCCCGGCAGACTGTAGTTGGATCTACCCGAACCAGTGATCAGCTCAGGAGTCAACGTATCATACATATCAATCTCCACCGGTCGAGTAGCCGTCGCTTGGCGGACGGTTTGATTGACTACAGGTTTGCGTACAGGCGCAGCAGAAACAACGGTAGCCTCAAGCTCACTGGGTTGATCCGCCGCATCAGCTTCTGCTTGCACAGCATTATCATCTTCAGCAAAAATGGACGACGACACCAGGCTGACTACGCTCAAAACCACCGCCAACAGATACCTGTTAGCGCAAAAATTACTTAGGTTTGTATGTAGTGATCGGTTCATTATCAGAATACCTTGGAGACCCCCCCTTATTGATACTGAGTCTCAATTGCAACAACAAAGTAATCTGTTCTTAATAAGCGTCAAACCCTTTTAACGAAGAACTTTGAAAGGGTAACAAAATAAGAAGATCCCCAAGCAATATAAGCTCAATACGATTTGCAAGTTGCCTCAAATTCACCCACATTCCAAGTCACTCCATCACTCATGATCAACGACGCCGCCCCTATTCACATCTCACTCTACGAAGGAAACGAAGCCGCTGCCCTCCCTCCAGCTCACCGTTTTTCCATCATCAGCACCCTTCTTGACCGTGGCTACAGCGTAGCTCTTACCGACCGAAATGAAGTCGAGTCCCCTACCCGTGACTGCTTACGGCTCATCCTTGGCGAATTTTCTAAAACAGTAAACCCTCCCACCACTGAAACCAGCTCGGTGCAAGCACTCGACATCGCTGGACTCGACTCCGCCGCCATCCTCGCACAAGTCGAGCAGCGCCGCGCGGCCTTCGAACGCCCGATGAACCAACCTCCAGCCTCACTGGAAACCGCCAGTGCCAATACTGAGCGCACTTGGAAACCCTGGTTCCCCGTCATCGACTTCGACCGCTGCACCAACTGCATGCAGTGCCTCAGCTTTTGTCTCTTCGACGTTTACAGCGTCGATGACGAGCAACAGATCGAAGTGCGCAATCAGGACAATTGTAAAACCAACTGCCCAGCCTGCTCTCGTGTTTGTCCCGAAGTAGCGATCATGTTTCCTAAGTACAAAGCAGGTCCGATCAATGGCGATGAAGTCAGCGAGAACGATCTCAATCGCGAAAAAATGAAGGTCGATATTTCGTCCCTGCTCGGAGGCGACATCTACTCCTCTCTGCGCAATCGCAGCGAAGCAGCCAAATCACGCTTCTCTAAAGAGCGCAGTCCAGACAAAGCCCTAGCCGAACGCACCCGCTGTCTCAACAAACTGCAAAGCGACGGACTGATCCCCGCCGAAGTGCTCGCCGACATCGACCTCGCCTCGCTACCCTCGCCCGAGGAAATCAAACGCAAAGCGGAAGAAGCTGCAGCTTTAGCGAAAAAGGCAAACAGCTAAGCGTCTCTATTTGCCTCTTTCCCTTGAACATTTAACAAAATTTGCGAGGCTTCTTGAGGTTTCCTATTCACTCACTTTCGAACTTTCCCTAATTCCCAAGATGGCATCATCCAAAATCCAATCGGTAAAGCTACCCAGCACCATTCCTTTTACCACCACGCTCCTTCGCCCGCCGAAGAAAAACATCCCCCAGACCAAACCTGAGCGCGATGCGCTGCTAGCTTGCATCCGGGACTATGTCGAACGCGAAGTTCCCGTGCCACCGATGCCACAAGAGGAACTCGAAGTGCATGCGCGAAAAATCCTCGCCGATACCCATACCGACGAAGCCTACCTGCACTACACTGCCGTAGTGCTCAATAACGAAATGTGGCGCGAGACGCTCGCCAGCATCCCCTACGAACGCCGCCTGCTATTGATGCCCAAATGCCTGCGAGTTGAGGACAAATGCCCCGCACCTTTTGATGAATTTGGACTCCTCTGCAAACAGTGCGGACTATGCACCATCGAAGATTTCCAAAACGAAGCCGAGCGTCTCGGTTATGCCGTGCTAGTCGCCGAAGGTTCCGCCGTCGTCATGTCACTGATCCAAACAGGCAAAATCGAAGCCATCGTCGGCATCTCCTGCCTGCCAGTTCTAGAGCGAACTTTCCCCTACGTCGAAGCCGCCGCCATTCCGTCGATCGCCGTCCCCTTACTACAAGACGACTGCATCAATACCACCGTCGATAACGATTGGGTGTGGGAATACATCCACCTCACCAGCGACGATCAGACCCGACGACTCAATCTCAACGCCCTGCACGAAGATATCCGCGAATGGTTCAGCGAAGACTCGCTAACGGAAATCATGGGAGCCTCCGCCAATCAGCAAGAAAAAATCGCACGCGAATGGCTAGCACTTGCCGGTAATCGCTGGCGCCCCTTCCTGACGGTCGCTACCTATCAGGCTCTGCGCGAAGATCGCGGCGAGCCGATCCCAGAAGACATCAAAAAAATCGCCGTCGCCGTAGAGTGTTTCCACAAAGCCTCACTGATTCACGACGACATCGAAGACGAAGATCACCACCGCTATGATCAGCCGACTTTGCACGCCCAACACGGCATCCCCGTTGCTCTCAATGCTGGCGACTTACTGATTGGTGAAGGCTATCGACTGATCAGCGAATGCGATCTTTCCGCAGAACAGAAAAACCAAATGATCGCAGCCGCCTCGATTGGACAACGTGAGTTGTGCCTCGGGCAAGGAGCTGAGCTGATTTGGGCAAAAAATCCTGAACCGCTCAAGACATCTCAAGTGCTAGAAATTTTCCGCCAGAAAACCTCACCCGCTTTTGAAGTTGCCCTGCAGCTCGGCGCCGCTTACGCAGGCAAGTTAGATGAAGTCGCTGAAGTCATTCACAGCTACAGCGAGAACCTCGGCATCGCCTACCAGATCCGCGACGACATGGACGACCTGCACGAAGACTCAGGCGACAATGCCTTGCAACGCATCCGCCCCAGCGTCTTACTTTCCACCACCCTCGAACGTGCCAAAGGCGATGATAAAAAGTTCATGCAAGACGTCTGGTCTGGAAAAGGCGCAGAAAACTTTGAGCCCGTCAACGGCTTCAAAACCCCCATCGACCGCATCCGCCACATCGTGCGCGATACCAAAACCGACGAACGCACCCTGCTGTTGTTAGAAACCTACAAAGAAACCGCCATCCGCAGCCTGCAAGAAGTGGACAATGCTAACTTAAAAGGTTTGCTACGCCGAGTTCTGGGCAAAGTATTCAACGACCTAGAAATCAAAGGCTGGTGCCGCGAGTTCGAAGTGAAACAAGGGCTGCGTGAGGAGGCAGATGTGACTGACAACGAAGAAAAAATAGCTGAAATTGGCGCAAACGCTTAAATTGCCTCTCCGGTATTCAGAGAGAACAAGTTAGGGCTATATCGTAATATTTGCACCTATTCAACTCTAATGCAGCGAGATGAACCCTGAATGGGTTCAAGGTGAAAGACCACGGCACCGCCGTGGGATTGATGCGAAAATGATATTGCCCTGAAGTGGCACCATGATGGGTTAAGCTTTGCGTGTAACAACAACGGTTTTTGTCGTGAGATGCATGTTGCCCCGTTGGGTCAAAGATATCTTTATGTATCATAATATTTTACTTTAACATTGCTACCCTACTTGCCATGGATAACTTGGATACATGCAAAAGATCCAAATATTATTCCCCGACTCCTTAGTGGAAAAAATGCTCTCTGTTGCCAACGCCTCCAACATTTCTGTCAGCGAAATGGTTCAGCGTGCCACGGAAAAATGGCTTTCCAGCTTTCCTGATCTCCCTATCGAAAAGCAGCAAGTCCCAACGATCAGTGCGGGAAAATGCTTGATCAATCCTGAAAACTTTCGTAATGCCACGTATGAATAGTCTTGATAGACTGCAACTATCAACATTCACACTACACGTCAAAAAAAATACAAATCAGTGTTTATCAGTGCACATCAGTGGTTGAATTCCTGATTAAAAAATAGCACGCCAACCTATTACCATGCAGCATAATATTAATAAAACTGAACCTCAACTATCTAGTAAACAGTCATCGCTAAATAAACCGCTTCTATTTGGAACCTTTTTTTTGCAATACACCTTTGTAACCCTCTCAGGAATTCTTCTCTTTTTGGATTACCCCATCATCTGGTTTCCTCCTATGGTCATCGCTTACATCATTCCTAGCATTATCCCAGGTGATTTGGGAATACCTATGGAAGCACAGCAACAAGCCATGACTCAACGCCCTTTTATCGTGCGAGCTTTAGTCTCTTTGTCAGTGGTCGTCATAGCTATAGCGTCTATCAATATCCAATTGCACTCCATTATCCCTTTCAATATTCCCGTAAAGTTAAAATGGGCGTTCCTATTCTTTGCTTTCGCTTTCGCTCTTAGCGATTTTTTTCTAGCAAAAAACTGCTTGGCTTATAATCGAAAATATCAGCAAATAAAGACCCCGTGAAAACTACCCTAGCCAATTGAACTTGCGCTTCATCACTTGTTCTCCACATTACTCGTCCTTCTTGACTCACCAGCCAAGAGCCTCTTTACTTTCCAAAATTTCTCAACACCAAATAACCATGAAAAAAGAAACGCTCTGTCTCCACGGTGGCCAACAAGCCGACCCCACTACTAACGCCTGCGCCGTCCCGGTCTATCGCACCGCATCCTTCGTCTTCGACTCTACCGAGCACGCTGCCGACCTCTTTGCCCTGCGTGAACTCGGCAACATCTACAGCCGCATCATGAACCCCACCAACGATGTGCTGGAAAAACGCGTCGCCCTGCTCGAAGGAGCGCCCGAACCAGCTGCTCTTGCTGTCGCTTCTGGCACCGCTGCTATCTTTAATACCATCGTCAACCTCGCTCGCCAAGGAGACAACATCGTCTCCGCGCAAAACCTCTACGGCGGCAGCTACACCCAATTTAAGGATATCCTGCCGGGCTTCGGTATTGAAACCAAATTTGTCGATTCCACCGATCCGCAGAACTTCGCCGCTGCCATCGATGAAAATACCCGCGCGCTGTTCTGCGAAACCGTTTCCAACCCAGCTCTCGAAATCGCCGACCTCGAAGCCATCGCCAAAATCGCGCACGATCACGGCTTGCCACTGATCGTGGACAGCACCTTCTCGACACCATGGCTGACCAATCCGATCGAACACGGCGCCGACATCGTGGTGCACTCGCTGACCAAATGGTTCGGCGGTCACGGCACTGGCATCGGCGGCATCGTCGTGGATTCCACTAAATTCAACTGGGCAGGCGGCAAACACCCGATGTTTGACGAAGCAGATCCTTCTTACCACGGACTGCGTTGGGCACACGACCTACCAGAGCCGCTTGCACCACTCGCATTTATCCTGCGCTTGCGCACTGGGCCACTGCGCAACCTCGGAGCTTGCATCAGCCCTGACAACGCGTGGATGTTCCTGCAAGGCATCGAAACTCTGCCACTGCGCATGGATCGCCATTGCGAGAACTCTCTCGCTGTCGCCAAGCACCTCAAAGCACACGACTCCGTGGAATGGGTGCGTTACCCAGGACTCGAAGAGGATCCCGAATTTGATAAAAACCAAAAATACCTCAAAGGTAAAGGTGGTGGCATGGTCGTCTTTGGAATCAAAGGCGGTGCAGAAGCCGGCTGCAAATTCATCGAGTCGCTCGGTCTGTTCAAGCATCTCGCCAACGTCGGCGACGCCAAGTCACTTGCCATTCACCCCGCCTCGACCACTCACTCCCAGCTCACACAAGAGCAGCAAAAGGCAGGCGGCATCAATCCCGAACTCATCCGCCTCAGCATCGGCATCGAAAACATCGACGACATCCTCGCCGACATCGACCAAGCTCTGGCAGCCAACTAAACAAGGGCTCTACAGCAATATGCTCAAGCAACCGCCCTCTGCGCAGAGGGCGGTTTTTTTGTGATCCTAGATTTTCTTCCCAACGCCAACAAGACAATTCTGTGTCCGCCCGGACACAGAATTGTCTTGTTGGTAGGGTACTTAAAAACCGCGCAACTCTTCAAACTTAGCTTGAGCCCTAGATGCAAGCAGCTAAACTACTGCGATGAAAACACTCCACGCCACCCCCCTTTTCACTGCTCTGTCCCTAGTCGCAGTTGTCTTGCTCGTTTCAGGAAACACAGCAAGCCTGCACGCCACCAACTCAAGCGACCTCCAGAGCGCCATCGCCGCGATCAAAAATGTCGGCCTCGAAGGTAAAGGTAATGAGCAAGCTGGCCCCGCTTGGAAAACTCTCAGCCAAGCCGATGCCGCTGATCTGCCGATCTTGCTGCAAGCGATGAACGGAGCAAGCCCTATGGCAAGCAATTGGCTGCGCTCAGTGATCGATACCATCGTTGCTCGAAACCTTAAATCCGGTAGCAAGCTTTCCATCAATGACATAGGTCAATTTTTACTCAACAATAGCAATGACGCAAAAGCGCGGAGTCTAGCCTATGATCTGATCGCCTCCGTCGATCCAAGCACCGCTGCCAAATTGATTCCAGGCATGATTAACGACCCTTCCCCCACCCTCCGACGAGATGCCGTTGCAAGACTCATCACGCAAGCGAGCGAGCTCAAATCCGCCAAAAAAAATGCTGCTGCCAGCTTGATCTACCGCCAAGCCCTCAACAACGCCCGCGATGCCGATCAAATCAAAAGCATCGCTGAGCAGCTCAAAAAGCTCGGCAATCAAGTCGATTTGCCACACCACTTTGGCTTCCTCACCCATTGGAAAGTGATCGCCCCCTTCGACAATACCAAGCGCGAAGGTTTTGCCGCAGTTTTCCCACCGGAAAAAGAAATCAAGCTCGACGCCACCTACCCCAGCAAAGACGGCAAGGACATCGGCTGGCAAGATCTCGCCGTAAGCGATGAATACGGCATGCTCGATCTCAACCAACCTTTCACCCCCTTGAAAGAAGTCACCGGCTACGCCTACACCGAGATGAATTTCCCCAGCAACCGCCCCGCAGAACTACGCATCGGTTGCAAAAATGCCTGGAAAATCTGGTTCAATGGCGAGCTCATCTTCGCCCGCGACGAATACCATCGAGGCATGGAGATCGACCAATACCAATTACCCATTCAATTAAAAAAGGGCAAAAACACCCTCCTGCTCAAGCTCTGCCAAAACGAACAAACGCAAAGCTGGACCGTCGAGTGGCAAGCTCAAGTGCGCATTTGTGATTCCACAGGAACCGCCATTCTCGCCACCGACCGCCTGCCAACACCGCAGGCGAAAAAAGCCACTCGCCGCAAACTTAAAAAATAAACCTCCCTTTTTTCCCAAGCCTACTCGTCCGCCATGAAAACTCTATTCTCACTCATCACCCTCAGTGCCGTCGCGCTGTTTTGCACCTCGACCGCCCACGCTGATTGGCTGCAATTCCGTGGCCCCAACGGCAACGGCTACATCGAAGGCGTGCAACCTCCTACCCAGCTAAAAAACAGCATCGCTTGGAGCGTCGAACTACCAGGTCGCGGATTAGCCAGCCCTATCATCGTAGGTGACAACGTGATCGTCACCTGCGCTAGCGGCCCCAAACAAAAACAACTACACATCTACAGCTTCGATCAACAAAGCGGCGAGATCCGCTGGCACCGACAATTCAGTGCGACCGGACGCACCATGACTCAATCCAAAACCTGCGTCGCCGCCCCCAGCCCCGCTAGCGATGGCAAACACATCTACGCCCTCTTTTCATCCAACGACCTGTATTGCTTTAATCTGGACGGAGATCTGATTTGGATGCGTAGCCTGACACTCGACTACCCCAACGCCTCCAACTCCCTCGGTCTCGCGTCCTCTCCTATCATCGCCGGCGACCGCCTGATCGTGCAGATCGAAAATGACAGCGACTCCTTCGCCGCCGGACTCAACCTAGTAACCGGCATCAATGAATGGAAAATCTCGCGACCCAAAGCCGCCAACTGGACCAGTCCCGTCGCTCTGAAAAGCGGCGATCAAATAGTCGTCGCCCTGCAATCCTCCAAAGGCGTGCTCGGCGTCTTACCTTCCACCGGCAGCGAAGTGTGGAACTTCGCCAAAGGAGCCTCGACCATCCCCTCCTCAGCTGCCGCCGGCGACCAGCTTTACATCCCCTCCAACGGACTCACCGCCATCCAAACCGCCAAGCTCACTGGCGAAGCACCAAAAAAACTCTGGAACGAAGGGCAGCAACGTCCCGGCACCGCATCTCCTCTGATCGTCGCTGATAAAATTTTTGTGATCAACGGAGCCGGCGTGCTCACCTGCGCCAATCGTCATACTGGCAAACGTCTGTGGCGACTGCGCCTCAAAGGTCCTTTTTCTGGATCTCCCGTAAGTAATGGCACCCACCTATTCATTTTCAACGAACAAGGACTCGGGCAGTGTGTTGAGATCGGAGCCAAAGAAGGCAAAATCATCAGCGAAATCGATCTCAAAGAAACCATCCTCGGCACCGCCGCACTATCAGGCAAAGCCATCTACGTGCGCAGCGATGGCCACTTGTGGAAACTTGCTCAACCGTGACTATGATCTCGCATAAAATACCTCTTACTATTCCTTTTCTCTTCTTCCTCGCCATCGTAGCGCCCTCTGCGGCGCAGATTCACTCCGATCTCTGGGGTGAAAAGGGCGAAAAATGGACTACCAAAAGCCGCTTACCTGACTTCTCCTACGCAGGCTACCACTGCGGTGAGATTCCTTTGCCGCAAATTGAAGTGGTGAGCGATGTGACAAAATTCGGTGCCAAAGGTGATGGCAAGACCGATTGCACGGAAGCCTTCCGCGCAGCGATCGCGGCAACTGAACAAGGAGCTATCGCTATCCCTGCCGGGCGCTACCTGATCAGCGACATTCTATGGATCAAGAAAAAGAGCATCGTGCTGCGAGGTGCCGGGCCAGGCAAAACGATTCTCCATTTCACCAAAGAACTGAAAGTTGTGAAACCGAACCCTGGTGCCACGACCAGTGGCAGACCTACCTCCAACTACTCTTGGTCAGGCGGCTTCATTTGGGTGAAAGGTCGCTTCGAAGAAAAAAGTATCGCCGCCATCACCTCTGAGAGCAAACGAGGCACCCACCAGATCACTTTGGAAAGCTCAAAAGAAGCTGCCTCTTTGGAAAAAGGGCAATGGGTCGTAGTCGAAATCCGCGACGACCCACAAAAAACCTTGCTCGATCATTTATACGCGGGAGATGCTGGCGATACCGATAAAATCACCACAGCCGTCAAAACCCGCCTCGTGAGTCGCATCGCCTCGATCAAGGGAAACGAGATCACCTTAGAGCGCCCCTTAGCTTTTGATATACGCAAATCTTGGCAAGCCCAATTAAAAAACTTCCACCCCAAGGTGAGCGAAGTCGGTATTGAAGACCTCAGCATAGATTTTCCTGCGAAACCCTATCTCGGACACTTCACCGAGCGAGGTATGAACGGCATCGCTATGAACCGTGTTGCCCATTGCTGGATCAAAAACGTGCAAATCTCCAATAGCGACAGCGGCATTACTTTAGGTGGATCCATTTTCACAACGATTGATGGCTTGATCATAGATTCAAAACGCTCTAAGCATAAAGGCACCACGGGACACCATGGTGTATCGATGGCGATGGATAGCCTCTGCCAAAATTTCGATTTCAGAACCCATTTCATCCATGACATCGGCTTGAACTACCTCAACACGGGCAATGTCATCAAAAATGGCAAAGGTAGCAACCTCTCGCTCGACCATCACAAAAAGGCTCCCTACGCCAATCTCTTCTGCAACCTAGACCTCGGTGTAGGTAGCGAGATCTGGAGGTCTGGCGGAGGCAAGCATTTGGGCAAGCACTCGGGAGCGAGAAATACCTACTGGAATATTCAAGCTAAACAAAACATCGCTTGGCCGCCCGCTGGATTTGCTCCTGACCAGATCAATTTGATCGGCGTGCAAAGTGCCACCAAATCGATTAAAGACCCAAACGGAAAATGGTTCGAAACCATCCTGCCCACAAAACTGCGTCCAATAGATTTGCATGCGGCTCAACTGAAACGACGCCTCGACCAGCAGAGAAAATAGCGAGGACTCGACCTCGCCCACTCACACTGCGGATCAAACACTTGCCCAGCTCGCTTACCTCTATTAACTATACCGCTAATGCCTCATCTCAAATCACCACTGACAAAACCTCTTTGCACTTTTGCTAGCATCTCATGCCTTTGCCTGTTGTCGCTCGCCCCTAGCACCTCCATCGCAAGCGACACGGTGCCGGTAGTTTTTTCCGAAGATTTCACCAGCGTGGATCACTGGGAAAAACTCGCTGACGGCAAGCTGCCAATCATCCAGAACGATGCCGAAAATTTCCACAGCCCCTACCTGCAGACCCACAACTCCCTGCTGCAATGCGAACTTGGCTTTCCTCTACGACAGAGCTTTGAACTCACCGCCAAGGTCAAACTCAGCGGATTTCAGCAGGCTTTATGGATTGGATCCTTTGATGCCGCAGGCAAACAAGGTTACTCCGCACTATGGGATTCTAGCAACGCAGCAGGCAAGGGGTTTCTCAACATCAGCAAACACGAACACTCATCAAGCTTAAAAGACTGGCAGAAAAACGGCAGCCCCATCAGCAAAAGCGTCACTAGCCCCCATCAAGTGAGCGATGCAGCTTTTGCCACACTCAGCCTGCGATGGCAGCGCACCACCGGCAAGCTGACCTTGTCCATGAACGGAAAAGTGCTAGCGCAAGCCAACGACAAGTCCTTCACCTCGTTTTCAAAAATCTATCTGAAAGCGCACGGAGAAGTGAGCTTTGATGATGTCACCTTGACCACCGGACAGGACTCTGAGCTAGTGACGCTCCACCACCTCTTCAATCAAGGCAGTCTGCACACAGGAGCCTCAATGCTACCAACCGCTCTCGACGCTAGCTGGAAAACGCTCAGTGGAAAAGTTCTTGAGCAACAGGCAGAACACGAACGCGTCGTCCACTTTGCCGCAGATCACTCACGCGCACAAACCCCGCTACCTCAGCATGGATCCATCAAGGATTACCCCCTGCTCACGATCAACTACGACATCCGCAAAACGACGACATCAGGGAACGGTGGTGGCGTTTATTTAGTGAACCGCAAAGGCGCTGGCATAGGTTTCATCACCGAACTAGCGGAAGACAAACTGAACCGAAGCACCTTGAAATTGGTAAGCACCTCGGATTCTGGCAAAACTCACACCGTTCTCTCTCACAAAACGTGGCACGGTGTTCAAGGTAGCAACTTTCACAGTATTGCTTTCACTTGGAATCGAAACAGCCAACAGGTCACCGCCACCATTGATCAAGAAAAAGCTCAAGACCTCGGTGCTTTGACCAGTGGGGACATCAATCTATACAGCCGATTGATCCTGGCTAACCAATTCAAGAATACCCTGCAAATAGATAACCTAATCCTAATCCGAGTGCCTGCTGGAGCAGTCAATGTGCTCGATCACGGTGCCGTGGCGGATGGCACCAGCGCCACCCCTACCAACAATTTAGCGTCCTTCACGGCTGCCATCGCAGCTGCGAAACAAGACAAATTACCAGTTTATGTCCCATCAGGCGTGTTTGGCTACGATGACGTCATCCCACTCGATGGCGTGACCATGATAGGCAGTGGTGCCACCAGCGTTTTGATGTCGCAAAATGAAGAGAAAAGTGCCATTCGTTTGATGGGTGACTCCCCCTCCCTGATCGGCTGCAACATCCAAGGCAACGCCACCGTGCGCAGCTCACAACCGCATACCACGGGCGTCTGGATCTTTCACGCGAACAACTTCATGGTTAGCGCCAATCGCGTGCACAACATCGGCAGCGCCGGAATATTCGCCTTTAAGAGCAGCCAAGGCTACATCTGTGGCAACATCGTCACCCATACCTATGCCGACGGCATCCATCACACTGCCACTTCCAATTTGATTCAAACAAACGGCAACGCCGTTTTTTTTCCGGGAGATGATCAGATCGCCGTGGTATCTTACAAAGGAATGAACAAAAGCGTTGAAGGCAAACCGGTAAAAGGCTCTTCACATTGCCATGACATCGAAGCTTTCCACAACTACACCTACGGTCAAGCCCATGCCCGAGGTATGACCGTAGTCGGCGGCAAACGTATCACCTACGGACGCAATCAGGTCAATCACGCTCAGCAAGCTGGCATTTATATCAATGCAGAACCCAGCTACAACACCTGGGACTGGCAGGACATCATCATCACCGAAAACGTCATTCGCAACTCAGGCATGTCTCACGTCGATGATATTGAAGGCAACGAAACCAATCAGGCGGGCATTTTCATCTCAGCCAATCCAGATTCACTCAGCAGCAATCTCATTGCAAAGGGTAACCAGATTTACCATTCGCACTACCGGGGCATCGCCATCGGCTACTCGTGTAGCGACATTCTGATCGAACAGAACTTGATTGATACCACTGCATCGAGCGCTCTTCACCTCACCGCAGCCCACAACGTGACTCTGGTGGAAAATAAAATCTACCGAGCTGGAAAATACGGCATTTTTGCTGACAAAAACAGTTCAGGTTTCCTGAAAATCAGAAAGAATCTGCTCGTCGATGTTAATAGATCCAATAAAGAGAGCTTCATCGACGTCATCTTAATCCTAGCGGAATCGCATTTAAGCTCTTTGGAGATTATTGACAACCACTATGACAACCCGGCAGGCTACCTCATCAGCCGCCTGATCGAGAATCACACCACAGCCGCCAAAAGTTCGTTAAAAAACAATACTACCAGCACCACAGCCAAAGTCTGGCAGGCGCCGTGATGTGCTATAAAAAATCCTTTCATTCACCTATTTTACCCCCCATTTGCGCCTAGCTCCACTCTTCCACTTGCAAAACTCCCGCATCGCGCGTAAACAAACAGCGTTATGCCAATCGCAACACCAAAACAATTCGCCGCCATGTTGGATGCCGCCCAGGAGGGCGACTACGCCTATCCAGCTATCAACTGCTCGAGTATCCCTACGCTCAACGCAGCATTTAAAGCTTTTGCCGATCAAAAATCTGACGGCATCATTCAGTTCTCAACTGGAGCAGGTCAATTCGCTTCTGGATTGAACCACAAAAACGCAGCTCTCGGCACCATCGTGCTAGCCGAAGCCGCTCACCGTCTTGCAGAGCAATACGATGTATTGGTCGCGCTGAACACCGACCACTGCCAACCGCACGTCGCCAAAGATTTCCTCGATCCACTGATCGAAGCCACCGCCGCTCGTCGTGCTCGTGGAGAGAACAACTTGTTCCAAAACCACATGCTCGACGCATCTGGCCTGCCACTGGACGAAAACATGGCAATTTCGAAAGAATACCTCGCTAAGTGTGTCGAACACGAAATCATCCTCGAAGTCGAGGCCGGCGTAGTCGGTGGAGAAGAAGACGGCGCCGCTGGCACCGAAGACACTCCTGCTGAGAAACTCTACACCACCACTGAAGATATGTTGGCAGTGCACGAAGCGCTATCACCGATCGGACGTTACAGCTTCGCTGCTACCTTCGGCAATGTGCACGGCATCTACAAACCAGGTTCCGTCAAACTCGATCCTAGCATCCTTAAAAAAGGACAGGATGCAGTGATCGAAAAATACGGCAAAGAAGCCGAATTCGACCTCGTCTTCCACGGCGGTTCAGGATCAACCCTAGAGGACATCCGCGAGACCCTCGCCTACGGTGTGGTCAAAATGAACGTCGATACCGACACCCAATACTGGTTCAGCCGTCCCATCGCCAGCCACATGATGCAAAACTGCGAAGGCGTTTTCATGATTGACGGCGAAGTCGGCAACAAAAAAGTTTACGACCCACGCAGCTACCTCAAAAAAGGCGAAGAGAACATGGCACTACGCGTGGCTCAAGCTTGTGACGACTTGCTCTCAACCGGCAAATCTATCTACGGCGACGTTTAGTCCTCGTTCAGATAAGAACCCATCTCAAAAGCTCGGTTTCGACCGAGCTTTTTTGTGCCTCCATCCGATCACTGCATGGATCACAAAGCCTTAGCCTCATCTTGCCAAAAAGCCTCTGTCTGCTGCAAATCTGGGCACAATTCAATCACCAGAGATTCTGCACCGTCCCAATCATACTCCAGTAAGTCCTGCCTCGCGCTCACCTGTAAATAATCCATCCCCCACATCGCCGCCCAATGCTCAAATCCGACCTGATGGCGATTCTGCACCACCCTCTGTTCATCTTCAGGCAAACTCGCTAGATGAGGCAAACGGGAAAAAATCCGACCACCGCCATTATTGATCACCAGCAAACGGCGTTTTTTTCCCGCTGGCAGTTGATCCCACACGCTGGGAGCGCTCAAATCATAAAGCGTGGTCAAATCACCAAACAAGCCCCAACTCTCCTGCTGATCCGCCGACATCCCTAAAAAAGTCGACAGCTGACCATCTATCCCATTCGCTCCACGACTGGCATGACAAAATAAACGACGGCTCTCAAAAGTCGCTGCCAGATTCCATTCTCGAATCGGCATGCTGTTGCCGAGAAAAACCAAACTGCCCTCAGGGATCAGCTGCGACCACCTCCGAATCCAAGCAGGTTCACTCAGCGGATACTTCAGTAACAAAGCCTCCACACGCTGCTCACTTTGCCCCACACCCTCTTTTTCCTCTCCCCCCAAGTCCACCAAATGACGCAAAGCTGCAAGCGCATCACCCCGCAGCACCTTACTCTCTCTAGCTAAACCAGAAAAACCACCAGTAGCAGCAAGCGATAGCACTTCGACATGCGACGCCTCTTCAAGGTCTCGCCAAAATCTCAAGCTCGGAACCCCCGCCAATCGCAAAACACGCGCTTTCCTCTGATTTATAAAATCAGTAAAAAAGTCCGCCTCATCCTTAATGATAAGACGGTTAAGAGACTCCTCCTCTCTCAATCCACTACTAGCCTCCGCCCAGATAGGCCATGCCAGATCGACCAAAGCCTGCACCCACGCTTGTTGATCTTGAGCTGGTGAGCTGTTACCCACTAATACCACCCCAGTCGCAGAGTTAAGACCAAAACCCTCCACCATCTCCTGCTCATCATCTTCCACCTTAGCGGGCAAACCCGAGCTCGCAGAACTCACCTCCATAGCTTGCAAGGTCCTCCCGAACTCAACCTGTAACGGCGAGACCAAAGGCTCATCAAAAGCCACATTGATATGCCAACGTCGCTGCACGAAACGTTGTGACAAAAGCTCGTCCATTCCATCCAGCTCACTGTGATGCTGCACACTCACATCGAGGAACCGTTCCACATTTCTCCCAAACAAATGCTGCTGATCGATCGCTTGCGGCGCCCCACTGTAGCGAAAAGCTACCGGCCGATCCGCCGTCACCAAGATCAACGGCAGCGCAGCATAATGAGCCTCGATCACCGCCGGCAACAACTCAGCGGCAGCGGTGCCAGAAGTCGTCACCACCGTTGCTGGCTCGCCCGTGATCTTGGCACGTCCCAAGGCAAAAAAAGCCGCGCTGCGTTCTTCAAAAAAATGCCATATTTTCAAATCTCCATGCTCATGCTGCAAACGCAACAGTTGCAGGACCAAAGGGCTATTGCGCGAGCCAGCGCAAATCACAAATTCACGGCTACCAGCCCACCAGCAAGTTTGAATGACTTCAAAAGCCAAGCGCTCATTCGACCAGATTGCTTCATTGTCTTCGCTCATAGCCATAGCTCCAACTTTCACAAACCCAAAAGAGCTTTGACCGAGTTACGTTTCAACGACAGTTCCCTCCATTCATTCTCAAAACGACTACCACGAATCAAACCACAGCCAGAGGGCAGATAAACATCCGATCCGCGCCACGAGAGATTGCGAATCGAAACCACCGATTCAAAACCCTGAGCGAACTTCGCCCCAAAAGGCGCTCCGAAATGTTTAGGCGCCTCTAGCGCATCACGATACTCCATCAGCTGACGCAAAGCCCCCTCACCTCTAGGATAGGCCCCCAAAGCAGGCGTCGGATGCAGCAGTGCGATGATCTCACTCAGCGGCGGCGCCTGCTCCGTCAATACCACCTGCAAACGAGTCATAAAGTGAACAATGCTGCCCAAATCCAATACCTGCCGCTCACCGCGCTCCACCTCACCCAATTCCCCCAAGCGACCTGCTAAATAATCAGCCACAAATTCGTGCTCACGGATCTCCTTAGCATTGCTAACAAACTCGCCCTGTTCATGCTTGGACGCCGTGCCAGCGAGCGCCATCGTCCTCAGAACCCCGTCTTGCAAAGAAAACAAACGCTCTGGAGTCGCACCCACCGCCCCCGATTCTCCAAAACGGTAACCATAAGCCCAGAAAGGTGCAGGCAAATTTCCCACCGCTCGCAGCAAAGCCGCAGGATCCCCAGATCGCACCCGCCCGCGCTCCGTCAATACCGGCACCGATTTCTCCAGTTCGTGACACGAAATCCGCGACTGTACATCATCGTAAATCCGCCGAAAAGCCTGATCCGTCAGCCCCTCCCACTCCACCGCAGGAAACGGAGTCGCGCCATTATTTACTAGCAGTTCTCGTGGATCCGAAGTCAAAAACCACTCAGCAGGTTTTTTCCAAGGTCGCCCATCGCTGAGCAAAAAATCGTTGTGATAAAACACCACCTCAGCATCCGTCGCCCGTTCAAGCGACTCGAACGGCCCCTTGCCGCACAAAAACTGCCCACAATCTAATCTGAGAAATGCAAAATCAATCATGTCTGAAAAAAGGAAGCTCTCGGCGATGCCTACGCACACCACCAGAAGCCCAATGTATTGATTGAAACTAAGACCTTTTTTTCATCTGTCCATTGCCAGCTTGTGCTCACGGCAAAAAAAGTGAGTAGAGTAGGTGTCCTCACCTGCTGAGAGCCGTCTCACACAACAGGTGGCGGGTGAGGACACCCACCCTACTTTTCGTAAACCCACCATTTCTCAATCTTGCTTCCACAACAGATTAAAAAAAATCTACTTTTTGCGCAACGTTTTCCCTTCTGCGTGGTTTACATTCATCAGTGAGCTTGATACCCTTCAACTATGCCGTCGATGCCATCCCTGCAGAATATGCTGACATCCCGAACCTGCGACCGTCACAAAAATCTGGCAAGCGCCCTGCTGCTCTAGTTCCCATCATCATGGATTTGCCCGACGAAGTGTGTGCCCAAGTTGAAGACAGCGACAGAGAATGCAACGAGCATCACGTGCAACTGATGCTGCAGGTGAAACAAGGCGACATCGCCGCCTTTGAAGAGATCGTCGAAATCCACCAAAGTGCCGTCATCGGCACCATTGCCAAAATGCTCGGCAATGCTAGCGATGCCGAAGACATCGCCCAACAAGTTTTCATTCGAGTCTGGAAATCCGCATCGCGCTACCAAGTCACCGCCAAATTCACCACCTGGCTGTTCACCATCACTCGCAATCTAGTTTTCAACGAGATGCGTCGTCGCAAGCGCAAACCCGTCGTTTCGATGGACGAGCGCGAAGATGACTACCACCTCACCGCAGTCGATGAACAGACCCCCCATCCCGATCAGCAGGCCTTGGAAAACGAACTCAGCCAAGCTATCGACACCGCCATCCAATCCCTTCCAGAAAAACAACGTCTAGCCGTCATCCTACGACGCTACGAAGATCGCCCCTACGAAGAAATCGCAGAGATCCTCGGCATGTCCCTATCCGCCGTAAAAAGCCTACTCTTCCGCGCCAGAACGCAACTGAAAGAAAACCTGCAAGCCTACCTCGACATCGACCAGACGTGAGCTTCCAATCGCTGGAAGGTTTGATTTACGGTCGATCTTGAGTGCAGTCCAAGGTTTCAATCAACTGAATAAGGCCTTCACCATCAGCATGCGAACTTGCCAGCGTGGAATCTTTACTTTTTGCTGTAAGGCCGACTCCCCCGCTCGCTCCAGCGCATCGAGCGTCTTTTCTGCGATCAAACAGGGCAGGATCGTAGCGTAACGCACCCTGCGGGATTTCACTCTTTTGGCGTAGTCCCGTCCTGATTGCAACCAAGCTCGGCATTGTTGCAACCACTGCGCGCGCACTTCCGTCACCGCCTTTTGACTAGGCTTCCCAGTTCCGTCCCACCCCGCTGCGATCAATTGATCTTTGGGCAAATAACAACGCCCATGATCTAGATCCTCGCCGAAATCGCGCAGCACATTGACCAGTTGTAAACCTTGCCCAAATTCACGTCCAAGCTGCTTCATTTTCACACTTTCTTCATCGGAGAAATGCCTGCCGCCATTAGCAAAACCTACGTCCGTCCAAAACTCCCCGACACTGCCAGCCACCCAATAAGTGTATTGTTTTAGTTCGTCCGCGTTCTCTACAAAACTCAGCGCTACCTGCGGAGTAGCAGCGAAGCGTTCAAGATCCCATATTTGCCCATTAGTGATATGCCCCAGCACGGTTGTTATGAAAAATTGATCCGCTCGCTCCATGCCATCGAGCCATTGATAACATTCCCCCAAACGCTGTAGCAAGAGTTTTTCACCTGGGTGACTTTGCTGCGCAATGAAATCTGTTTTTAAGCTATCGTAGAAACTTTTTTTCTCCTTCCCTTTTTCAAAGATACGTTTGCGAATAGCTTGCAAAAGTTGCAAGCGAAGCTCATCACTCGCATCCGCCGTATCGGCGATGGTATCCGTCGCCCTAGCTAACAGATAAGCCAAACTGACAGGCTCCCGCATTTCCAGCGGAAGCACCTTCATAGACAGGTAAAATGAACGCGAAACACCGCGCAGCAGGTCTTTCGACAAAGCATTGGATTGAGCCATTAGGGTGTATTCGTCGATTGATGTTTGAGGTGATGATCTAGCTTTAAGTATAAGGGAGGATATTTGTGAATACTCATGAGCCTGCAACCTGTGCTAGATTTAAGTTTCCTGCAACAGACATAAAAAAGTTGTTATCTTTAGTATTCATGTCCAAATTCAAGCATTGTTGACCTTATTTTATTATGGCGAATATCACCAAAACCCAATCCCCCAACGCTACCCTCAATTTTGCTGGCATCGGCTGTAACAACCAAGGCTGGCGCGATGTCAAAAGCATCGGCACCCACGACAAGGTGAATGTGGTCGCCTATTGCGATATCGACGAACACAACTTCAGGAATGTCGCCAAAGCTTGGCCGGGCAAACCGATGTTCGCGGATTACCGTAAGATGTTTGACAAAATGGGCGACGACATCGACGCGGTCAACGTCTCAACACCTGACCACATGCACGCCCCCATCACCATGGAAGCACTACGTCGTGGCAAGCATGTGTATTGCGAAAAACCGCTCACCCACACCGTATGGGAAGCCCGCCAGATCGCCAAAATGGCGAAAAAAATGGGAGTCACGACACGCTTGGGTAATCAAATCCACTCCGAACCTCAATACCGCGCCACCAAGGTGATGATTCAAGATGGCGTGATCGGTAAGGTAAAAGAAATACACACTTGGATCGTATCCGCAGGTCACGGGCGAGCTGGAGTGCTCTCCGCCCCCAAACAACCGATTGAGGCGCCCGCTCACATCTCTTGGGACAACTGGATCGGCGCAGGCCCTATGCGTCCTTATGGTGGCGACGGCATCTACCACCCCAAATCTTGGCGCGACTGGCAAGCCTACGGTTCTGGTGCGATCGGCGATAACGGCTGTCATTTGCTCGACCCTCTTTACACCGCACTCGATTTGACCAACCCCATTTCGATCACCAACAACCACACCGGACTGAATGACGAAGTCTGGCCTGCGCAGGAAACTATCATTTACACTTTTCCTGGCACCCAATACACCGCCAAAGATCAAGTGCGCATCACTTGGTACGACGGCGGCAGGCGACCGAATTTTAAGTTGCCCGGAACCCCATCCGCTCATGACATGATCACCCCCGCTTCGTTGATCATTGGAGAAAAAGGCAATCTACTGGTTCCTCATTGGGGAACTCCCAAGCTTTACCCTGAAGCTGACTTCGCCGATTACAAATTGCCAGACGTTGGCAAACTCAATCACTGGCACGATTGGGTCGACGCCTGCCTTTCTGGAGAGAAAATTTCCGATGATTTTGCTTACGCAGGTCCACTGACTGAAGCCGTGCAACTCGGCAATGTTGCTGCTCATTTTCCAGGCAAAACCCTCAAGTGGGATGCCGCTCAACTCAAAATAACCAATCTGCCCGAAGCCAACGCCTACTTGACTAAAGAATACCGCAAAGGCTGGGAGGTAGAAGCAGTGGTTTGATTATTATGAAAGATTGAACATCTTGCGTTCCAACCTTTCAAATCATAGACAGATAGAAAATCTCACATCCCCTATTTGCGCCCCCATTGCCTCTTGCCTGCCACTCAAACTTCCCCATATTACCTTTAATAACAACTTATGAAAACAAACACCCACTCCCTATTGCAAGCCTGCGCCATTGCTGGCGTTGCCTCACTCGGTTTCGGTTCAGCCACAGCAGCTGATTCCAAGGATCCTATTATTTACAAAGATTTGGTCAACCCTATCCTTCAGGCCAAGTGTGTATCTTGTCATGGTGAAGACAAATCTAAAGGCAAGCTCAGACTCGATACGTTTGAGGCTGTGATGAAAGGCGGCAGTGAGGGCGACAATATCATCCCCGGCAAACCCGATGACAGCCTTTCCCTGATCCGTGTGCATTACCCACTCGATGACGATGATCACATGCCGCCCGAAGACAAAGATCAACTGACCAAACAAGAAATTCAAGTGCTGGAGTTCTGGATCAAGTCCGGTGCCAAAAAGGACATGAAAGTCTCGCAGGCAAAACCTGCGGGTGCCGATGCCGAAGCGATCAAATTTGTGGTGGCGCATCCTCCTAAGATCAAAGCCAAAAAAGCCAAAAAACCAAAAGTCGATCCTAAAGTTGCCGCAGCTCGCGCCAAAGCACTTGCTGGCGTGATGCCCAAAGTCGAGAAAGCTGGTGCGTCCTTGATGGCGATCGCGCAAGACACTCCCGAGCTACGATTCAGCGCTCTCAATGTCGCTAAAAAGTTTAAAGATGACGGTTTGAAAATCCTAGCACCTGTCAACGAGCAAATCCTCTGGCTGGATCTGGCTCGCACACAGGTCACTGATAAAGTTTTGACCGACGTCGCAGCGATGAAGAACCTCACTCGCTTGCATTTGGAAAACACTAAAATCACCGATGCTGGATTGGCTCAAATCGCCAAGCTTAGCAAGTTGGAATACCTCAACCTCTACGGCACACAAGTCACAGATGCAGGAGTGATGAAATTGGCAGGCTTGAAAAAGCTCAAGAAGATCTTCCTCTGGCAAACCAAGGTCACCGAAAAAGGCTCCAAACAATTGGTCGCAAAAATCACAGGTCTAGACGCGAACACAGGCTTCAAAGCTGCGGCAGTGAAGCCAGTGGTCGCGGTGGTAAAAAAACCTGCCGCACCTACTAAACCTAAAGCCAAACCCGCAGCCAAAGCGGCATCTCCTATGGAGGCGCTGGGCAAAGCCGTAGCTTCAGCTAAACTCGCAGCGAACTCTGCATCTAAAGCAGCGGCTGACGCCATGAACGCAGCCAAAACCGCGCAACAAGTGGTCAAACAAGCTGAAGCGGCTCTAGCTGCATTGAAAAAAGCCAGCACACCTCCCAAACCGCCAGCTAAACCAGCGGTCGCTAAAAAACCTGTAGCAAAGCCCGCTGCCAAAACTCCAGCTAAAGCAGCACTCAAAAAAGCAACACCTCCGCCGGTTAAAAAGCCTGCTGCTAAACCTGTTCCTAAAAAAGCAGCTCCAGCACCTGCTAAAAAACCGGCTGCGAAACCGGCGCCAGCTGCCAAAAAGGCAGCTCCCAAACAAGCCTAGGGCAGCAGCATAAATCCCCCATTTATTCGGAAGGCCTCACTGCTGTGCGGCCTTCCTTTTTTCATCCTTCCAATTTTCAAAACATCATGACTGATTCAAACACCTCTTTCAACCGCCGTCATTTCCTCAAAACCGCAGGCTCTGCCAGTGCGGTCGCCACGGTATTCGGAGTCCCTGCATTGTTGCGAGGCAAAGACCTCAACTCCAAGCTGCAGTTTGCTGGTATCGGAGCCAACGGCAAAGGTTGGTCCGACATCAAAGAGATGGCAACCCATCCGCAGTTGGCTCCTGTAGCCTTCACCGACATCGACCTCACCCGCATGGACAAGGTCAAGCGGCTCGCTCCCGACGCTCGACTCTATCAGGACTATCGTAAGATGCTGGAGGACATGGGTGACAAAATTGACGCACTTACAGTGTCCACGCCAGATCACATGCATGCTTACATTGCACTCGACCTGATGCGCCGCGGCAAACACGTGTATTGCCAAAAACCACTGACTCGCACCGTGTGGGAAGCACGACAAGTGCGTAATCAAGCTGCAAAAGACAAAAATATCATTACCCGCATGGGGAATCAAATCCATTCTCACTCCGCCTACCTCACAGGGGTTCAATTGATCCAAAGCGGAGTCATTGGCAAAATCAAAGAGGTGCATTCTTGGGCTTCACCTACCGGACATGGATATTCAGGTTTACTTGAGCGTCCGAAAAATCCTCCAGAAGTGCCTACTTCCATCAACTGGGATCTCTGGATTGGAGTTGCTCCGATGCGTCCCTATGGTGGAGAGCGCATTTACCATCCGTTTGCTTGGCGCGATTGGCAAGATTTCGGTTCAGGTGCCATTGGAGACTTCGGCTGCCATATTTTAGACCCTGTTTTCACAGCTCTTAAAATTACCGGAGGTCCCAACAGCATCAAAGCTGAGCACTCTGGCATAAACGATGAAGTCTGGCCTAGTCAGGAGACTTTGTATTACAACTTTCCCAGCACCGAATATATAGCAGGCGATAACATCAACATCACTTGGTATGATGGCGGACGTCAACCCAAAGCATCTCTAGCACTCTTACCAAAAGGGAAAACACTTCCCCGCTTAGGTTCCATCTTCGTTGGCGAAAAAGGTTCCATGCTGCTGCCTCACGTAGGCATGCCTGAGCTGAATTTCATCGATGCCAAAATCGAGCATAAAATTGAAAAAGTGGAGAGTCTAAACCATTATCATGGCTGGATCGATGGTTGCCTGTCAGGCAAGCAACCTAGTGACGGCTTTGAATACGGTGGCAACCTTACTGAAACCGTTCAACTCGGTAATGTCGCGGTGCACTTCCCAGGAGAAGAGCTCAAGTGGGATGCCAAAAATCTAAAAATTACTAACAAAGAAGAAGCCAATCCTTACCTAACCCGCAAATACCGCAAAGGTTGGGAGATCACAGAAGTAAATTAATCCCCCTATGTTCGAACGTAAAAATTCCTACACGACGGCTATTCTCATTGCTTTGGTTGGATCCGGCATATTGATCCATCCTGCACGGGCGCGGGATTACAAACGCGATGTCATGCCTATCTTTATCGAGAAGTGTGCCGACTGTCACAGCAAGGACTCAGAGAAAGTCAAAGCAGGTTTGCGCTTTGACGATCCTGAGAACTTCCAGAAACGCATGCCAAAAAACGACACCGTGATACCCGGTGATTGGGATGCTAGCCTACTGTTCATCACCATCACTCGGCCTCAAGACAATGATGATGCGATGCCCCCCAAAGGCAAAGGAGAATCACTCACTAAAGAAGAGATCCGCATCGTGCAAAAATGGATCACCGATGGTGCGCCGATCAATGGAGATCGTGGCAAACGCGGTAAAATGCCAGAAGAAGACGTGATGGACTCCCCTGACTTGCCGCGTGCTTTACCCAAAGAGCAGGCTTGGAAAAACAAAGCAGGTAAAACGATCATGGCGACTTTATTGAAAGTAGAAGGCGATGTCGCTGTTTTGCGTTTACGAGGCGGAAGGATCTACCGCTACCCCATTGCTAATTTGTCCGAAGCAAGCCAAGCGATGTTGAAAAAACAAGATCAACCTTGAGCATCACCGCTTTTACCCGATCAACTCCAGAGCTACCATGTCTGCAAGAGACTTACCTTTTTGCGTCAGGTAAACGTGCTCGTTTTTTTCAAAGATCAGAGCTTCCGCAAGTAACATAGTGCGATCAATTGGACCTTGAGATTCCACCAAGTCAAGAGTCACACCTTTCTCCGTACGCAACTGCAAAGCGATGGATTCCATGCGCTTTTGCTCCACACTCAGAGTTTCGCAATCGGCTCGATCTACTTCGCCCTTGTCTCGCATTTGTCGAACATAGGATGCGGTGTCCTCCACATTTTTCCAACGTGCATATCCCACCGTAGAGACCGCTCCAGGGCCAACTCCAATATAGTCCTTACCTGCCCAATAGGCTTGGTTGTGTCTAGACCTAGCCCCCTTACGAGCATAATTGGAAATCTCGTAGTGATCGTAACCGGCACCTTCCAGATATTCGATCGCCAAATGAAACTGATCCGCATCCTCGTCTTGATCTTCTCTAAAACGTCCGCTTTGCAGCTGTTTGAAAAAGTCCGTATCCTCTTCGTAAGTGAGATTATAGGCAGAGATATGTTCTGGCTGTAGAGCCAATACTTGCTGCAAGTCCTCTCGCCATTGTGACAAAGATTGCCCCGGCACGGAGAACATCAGGTCGATATTGATCTGATCAAAACCTGCCTCCCTCAAAATATGATACGCATCCTTCGCCTCTTGTGCAGAATGTTCGCGCCCGAGTAACTTCAAAGTCTGGGGATGCCACGACTGAACCCCGAGACTGATTCGAGTGACACCCTGATCTCGTAAGAGTTGCGCTTTAGCTAGATTATAAGTAGCAGGATTAGCTTCGAAGGTAAACTCTTCCAAGCTAGCTAGATCCAAATGCTGACGCAGCCCCGTCAACAAGCGGTCGAGATGTTGCCGGCTCAACAAGCTTGGAGTTCCGCCTCCAAAATACAAAGTTTTAGGCTTTATATCATAACGTTCGCTATGATAAGCCAACTCAGATAGGATCGCCTCGACAAAAGCGGCATTGGCTAATTTACCAGGAGTGTGTTTGTAAAAGGCGCAATAAGGACAAATCTGGGCACAAAAGGGAATGTGAAAATACAGGTGCTGAATGATCTTCTCGGGCATGATTTATAACAAGTCTGGAAAGATCGTTTTCAAATCCAGTTCATCACCTGTCTGCTGCTGCAGTTCAAGTAAGCGTTGAAATAGCTTTTTACCGAGTTGTTGATTTCGTGATAGCACATCCTTCATTTCATGAGGATCCGTCTTGACGTTAAACAATAGAGCCTTGGCAGCTTTAGGGTAGAGTATCAACTTATGATCGCCCTCGATCACCGCCCGTTGATGGGTCAGGTAAGCGCCGTAGATCGCTTCGCGAGCATTTTTATCATTCCCCTCCAGCAGCGGCAACAAACTTTGAAATTGCACGTGTTTGGGAATCTCCGCCTTCGCCAGATGCAAAGTCGTAGGCATCACATCCTGCAAATAAATCCGAGTATCAATACGATGATCCTTTTTCACCCCAGGGCCAGCTACGATGAAAGGCACACGCAGACTGTGTTCAAACATATTTTGCTTGCCCATCAAACCATGTTGTCCAATCGCCAATCCGTGGTCGGCTGTAAAGAAGATCCAAGTATTGTCCGCGCGCCCACTGTCATCGAGAGCCTTGAGGATTTTCCCAATCTGCGCATCCATGTGAGTGATCAGAGCATAATATTCCTGCATATTGACTTTGACCGCGTGTTCCGTGCGCGGAAAAGGAGCCAACCTTTCATCGCGTAGCTTGCGCCCACTGTTCATTTTCTCATTCCACGGGTATTCGGGTAGAAAGTTTTCCGGCAATGATAGCTTATCGAGCGGGTATTGATCGACATACTCTTTTGGAGCCTGGCGTGGATCATGTGCCGCGTTGAAAGCCACATACATGAAGAATGGATTTCCCTGCTCTTTGACCATGGTAAAATAATCTTCCACATCATCGGCAACCACTTCACTCCAGTGTTTGCCCCCTTCCCAATAACCACCGAACTTTTTATCGTAGGGACTCCACACATCAGGCTTGCCATCTTGAGGTCGATTATAACCCTCGGGCGTCTGCTTGGGCATACCAGCACGAATGTGCCTCGCAACTTTAAAGATCTGAGCAGCGTTGGTATTAACGTGCCATTTGCCCGTGAAATAAGTATCATAACCCGCCTTGCCCATCAGCTGTGACCACATCAAACCCTGTTCTTTAAAATTTGTAGTAGTATCCTGCTTGCTCTTTTTACTGATACGCTGCCGCAAGGCATCAGCTGCTTTTTTAGCCTTCCAAACATACAAACCCGTATTCAGCATGTGACGACTCGCTACGCACACTGCCCCACTCCATGAACCCATATTGTAAGCGTGAGTAAAGGTCGTGCCTCGCTTTACCAAGCGATCAAGATTCGGGGTTTTGATCTCTTGATTGCCCAGTGCGTGAATCGTCGAAAACGCCTGATCGTCTGCAAAAATAAACAAAATGTCCGGATGGTCACTAGCAGCGGTTAGAGATTTCGCTAAAAAACAAAAGGTGAACCCGACAAAGATTAAAAAAAATTCAAGCTTCTTCATAATTATAAAGAGTAACCTTGTTAATCTGCCTGTAAATACACGCATATACGTGCTGGCCTCTGTCTAGCCAAGATGACATCACCTCAAACCTCTTGCGCAATCCAGTCCTCGATCTCAGGCGCCAACCAAACTTGCTGCAAAGCCTCCGCCGCCCAACTTTGACTCGATTGTTGCCGCGCCAAAAGGCGCGCAGCCACCACCTGCACAGCGGGCTCTTCACTCCATAAAACCTGAGCCAAACAACGCCACTGCTCCCCTGCTTTGAATCGTTTAGGCTCACTGACCTGTTCAAAACAATGCTCACAAAGCAACAAACAGCGACCCAGTTCTGGATCGGTCGATAAAGGGGGCACTTCATAAGTTCGCAGCTTAACCCCACCTTTTTCACAAAGCTCGCATTTAGATTTGGCTCGACGTGCCAAATCTTTGCCTAATGATGCCAAGTTCTGTTGACGTAATTGATGAGTCTCAAATCCTTTCGACATGGTAAATTTGTAACGTTTGCTCTATCAGCATCCTCTGTATTAAAGCTAAAAATGATACTTCCCTTTGACAAATCCCGACAAGCAAGGCTATTTATTATGTATTCATAAAAAATATTTACACTAGCGGAAAGCTTCCATATCAGTATGCTTTGATTGCAAGAATAATCAAGTTGAACCAACATAACTACAGCAACCATCATGAGCGAAAACCACCCTCAAATCCTCAACGAAGCGAATCACAATCGCCGCGACTTCATCAAAACCTCAGCAGGCGCAGCCGTCGCTGCTGGCGCACTAAGCGCTACTATTACCCAAGGCGCAGGCATCCCTGCTGACAAAAAAATTAAAATCGGCTTTATAGGCACCGGTGGTCGTGGAACAGGTGCCGTCGCTCAAGCCTTGAGTGCAGATGACAACATGGAACTGCATGCCGTGGCTGATGTGTTTCAAGAGCAGATCGACAAGTCATTAGCTACTCTCTCTAAAGACAAAAAGTTTAGCGATAAAGTAAAAGTTCCCAAAGAACGCCAATTTGTCGGCATCGATGCCTATAAGCGAGTGATCGATTCTGACGTTGATATGGTCATCCTAACGACCTGCCCTGGCTTCCGCCCACAACATTTGAAAGCTGCTGTAGAAGCAGGCAAACATATCTTCACAGAAAAACCTATGGCAGTCGATGCCGCTGGAGTGCAAAGCTGTCTCAAAACCGTAGCACTCTCCAAAACCAAACCGATCGCCATGGTCGCGGGTTTTTGTTGGCGATACCATCCCTCACGCCGTGCCGCATTCAAAAAAGTGCTCGAGGAAGGTATGATCGGTGATATCACCGCTGTTTACGCAACTTATTATGGAGGTTATTCGAAACCTCACCTACCAGCTAGTGCACGTGGCGCTAACGAAAGCGACATCGAATGGCAGCTCCGTAACTGGTATAACTACTCATGGCTCGGCGGCGGTGGATTAGTGGAGCAAGCCATCCACAGTGTTGATAAAATTGGTTGGGTGATGGGAGACCAAGCCCCTATCTCATGTCGTTCTGTAGGAGGTCTACAAGTCCCGCAAGAAGGCGGCAATATTTTTGACCACATTCACGCTTCTTACGAATACCCTAATAACGTCTGGTGCCACCTCGGTCAGAGAAAGCTCCCTGGCTGTTATGGTGAAAACGCTGATTTTATCGTCGGCACCAAAGGCAAGCTGATCATCGGTAAAGGCAAAGATCCCTACATCGAAGATCACGACGGAAAAGTTATCTGGAAATGGCGCAAGCCTCGCAAAGATGCAGGTGCGCAAAACATGTATCAAGTCGAGCACAACGAGTTGTTCGCCTCGATTCGCTCAGGTAACTTCATTAATGATGGCGATCGCATGATCAACTCCACTATGCTCGGCATCATGGCGCGTATCGCCGCTCACTCGGGTCAGAGCGTGACCTGGGAACAAGCCTTGAACTCTGGTGAAGATCTCGGACCTGATGAACCTGCATGGGGAGACAGCTTCAAACCTAACTCCGTGCCAATGCCAGGTAAGTCAAAAGACAAGCTGGTTTACAATTATAAAGAAGCTTAAAAGCAGCGCTTAACATCAAAACACTAAACGGGTAAGGCTTCATGGCTTACCCGTTTTTTTTGTGCTGACACACAAAAGCTATCACATTCCTTTTTCTTTCGCCACGCGTTGCAGCTCTTGCTGGAAGGCCGTCACATCGGCTTCACTCGGTCGGTAAGCTGGATCTGAGGCATCCAACGAAAGCTGCCCCATTTGATTCAATAGCCAATTAGCATTCATGCCGTCACTGAACACCACCGTGCCACCTGCTAGTGCGTCTGGTGGTAAAACCTCACTCATCGTCACTTTGACCGAAGTCTGTGCAACCGCTGGTTCTTGAGCATCGGAGTCTGGGCTTGAATCAGAATCGCTCTCTTTGTTATCGACCTCACTCGATTCTTGCTTAACTGACTCCTGCTCTTCGCTAACAGGCTCCGACTTTTCCTCCTCCTCCACTTCTTCGCTTGGCTTCTCCTTACTCGGCATGACGATGCCTAGATCGCCGATAAGAAAACGCACCTCCATGTAGGTGACCTGTATCTCCAACTCATCTTGCAGTTTTTTCTGAATACGGGATAGGTCGTCCCCCTCATCCGCCCACGATTGGATGATAGATTTCTGTTGGTCGGTGATGGAATCAGCGTAACTCATAATAATTTTTTTCTGCAACACCTTCCCTACAAAAGGCTGAGCGTCCACTGATCATTCAGTTTTTCCGCCTTCAGCGCCCTTGGGCAACTTAGTGATTTCATCAATCAACTTCATTGCCGAATTCAATAACCCTTTGATTTTTTTATCTTGCAAAAGATCTCCCAGTATATTTTTTGACAAACCCGTCGGGACATCGTGAATATCCCAAGCTGTCTTCCACTCAGTGTTAGTTTTATGAAAACCTAGCTTTTGCAAGCGCTTCTCCAGATCTGGCATGTGCCCTGCACCATACAGCACAGCTAGTTTGCGTTTACCAAAACGCAGCTGTTCATGCAGAACCTCAAAGGCAATCTTATTCCTCTCAGTCACGATGATCGTCCCCTGCTCTCCCTCTAATCGCGTGATCAAAGTTTCCGCTTCGCTGAGGATCGGCGCTAACACTCTTTTGATCGTTGCCGCATCGCCATTGATGACTGCTGTCAACAAAGCTGTTAACATCTCCTGACTTTCCTCTTCGTTATTTGGAATACCCGGAATCTGCTCACTGTTAGCTAAAGCTATCGCGCGCTCAAACCAAGTAACTAAAGTCTGATTGCGCTGCTCTGACAGGGCTTGAAATTTTTCCCAATCCACGTCGGCATGAATAAAATTTCCTCTTAGGTAATCGATGCCATCCTTTTGGTATTCGAGTTGAAGAAGCGTTTGCATCATGCCATGCAACATCGTCAACGCCGCCAACGGAGTCCCTTGCGCTGGCGCGGACTCTTCGACCTTTTGATTGTAGGGACCCCCGACCATTTCATACAACACTCCCTCATAAGTGATCATGCGATTGTCTAAATCATCATAATAAGCTTGGTCTCCAATATGAACCACCGCGATCAAGTCAACCGTCGCGCCATCACGATCTCTGACAAAATGAGCGATGGCTGTTTGCAGTTGAGCGGTCTTCCCTTTCTCAACATATCGGATGTATTGCCCGCCCGACTGAACACCGTCTTGCTTCGTCTGCGTTACATTACTAACAGCAGGCGCCGGAATTTGGTCCTGCTCAGCAAGCAGCCCAGAGGTACCTAGCCAAAAGCATACAAAAGCCCCTGCAAGATTTAGTCGAATACTCAGCATATACAGAATCTAGCAGCAAAAGCCTCCGTCGAGCAATGATTCTTTATCCATCCCTGATTTTATTTATCACCCAACAATCTGGGCGTTGGATGATCCATCTTGCCGATCTCACGCTGTCCCGCCCCGCGACGTCCCATATCTCCCAAATCGGCACGTCCCGCTTCTGCCAAGCGAGTGAGCCGAGCGATGATCTCGGGGTGTTGTGCCGCCACATTATGACTGCTCGAAATGTCCTCTTCCACATTGAACAATAGCGGCACCTTAGAATCCTTTTTCTTTTTAGAGAAAAAGGGATGATTCCTGAAATTCTCGAGTGGCAGGAAAAGCTTCCACGCACCAGATCTCACTGCCTGTAACTGCACACCGTCGTAGTAATAAAATACCTTGTAGGGTGTTTTTACTCCCGCTTCGCCCACAATCAAAGCCCGAATGTCATGACCGTCAATCTTACGATCCTGCGGCTCTTTACCACCAGCCATCAAAGGCAAAGGTGGCCATGCAGCACCTCCAATATCAGGTGCACGTTTATTTTTACTCTTGCGCACCGCTGCTCGTCGCCCCGCTTCTTGAGTCATGTCATCACTGTAAGGGATACCGAAAAAATAATCGAAGCCCTGCGCGTTTGGCAAAAACTCTGGCTGATCGCCCAAATGCCATTTGCCAACCATGGCGGTAGCGTAACCCTGTTCTTTCAAAACTTCAGCAATCGTGATCTCGCTCGGATTCAAGCCGTAAGGCGAGACGGGACGCAGCACCCAGCCGTCACGAGGGTTATCATGCATACCAACACGCTGAGAATTAGCTCCCTGTGATCAAACTCGACCGTGACGGAGTGCAAACCCCCGCAGTCACGCAAAAGTGAGTAAACTTACGCCCCTCTTTTGCCATTCGGTTCAGACTCGGCGTGCGATGCGCCGTCGATCCAAAAGGTTCGATGTCACCATAACCAAGATTATCGGTATAGATGACAATGAAATTAGGCTTCTTGTTTTCCGCAGCTGTAGCTACTGAAAAACAAGAGCAGACACACATCGCCAAAAAAGAAATCGCACATATCTGAGGAGTTTTCATAACAAGCTGAGTTCAGTCTAAATTATTTTTTCAAAAATTGAATGAGATCAGCCATTTGTTTCTCAGAGATCGCCGCTTCCAGTCCGACTGGCATGAGAGAAAGCCCCACCGTCTCCATTTTGACAATCTCACTGCGCGGCACGGTCTCCACAATGCCGCCCATCATTTTGAGCGTCACAGCATCCGAGGACTCGTTACTCACCAAGCCCATCAGCGTACGCCCATCTTTGACCAGTATCGTATAAGCCGACCAACGCTCTTCCACCATGCGGTTAGGATCTAGGATATCTGATAACAAAGCTTCTGCGGGTTTGATCTTCACATCCGTGATGTCTGGGCCGACTTCAACCCCTTTACCGTTTTTGCGATGACAAACCACACAGTTAGTTTCGAACACCTTCATGCCCGCTGCAGCATCTCCACCTTTAGCAAGAGCAGGTTTGTATTTAGCGATCACTTTACCTCGATCACCAGACGCTTGACCAAACAGTTCGGTTGCCATTTTTTTAGTAGCAGGATCTTTTGATCGAGCTAGCACCCAACGACGCATCGGATCCATCAGCGAAGGATTGATCTCACCTTTTTTCATTTTTTTCATCAAGCGCATCACCGTTTTGCCATTGCCTGAGATCAGAGCCAGAGCTTCACGTCGTGGAGTGGGACCGAGCTCCTTCCAACGTTCAAAGAAAAAATCAGCGACCACATTGCGATCAAAACGAGACAAAGCCTGACAAGCCGCCTGCTGGATTTCCACAGGCTCACGTTGGTCAATCAGCTTTTCTACAATAGGCAACATCTCGGCTATGCCCTTTTGTTGCACCAAAGGCAAAGCCGCTAAGCGATCTGCTGTTGGACGAGATCGATCCTTAAGCTGAGCTTTAGCCGAATCGAGCACCTCTTTCACCGCTGGAATCTGCTCTTTCAATTCTTCTGGGGGAGACGCTATCAAGGCGGCTATCGACTTCTGTTTGAGCTTGCTGCGACGCAAACCTGACGATAAACCATTGATAGTCGCATACTGCCACCAAGCCCCTTTTTGCTTCGCTGCCGCGATCGCTGACAAGACCTCTTTCAATTCCCCTAAATCCCCTCTTGCTGCTGCGGCATTGGCAAATTGCAGAACTAAGGCAATCCGCCCCACTGCTGCCTTAGAGGTGAAATCCGGATCCTTGAGTAAAGCTGCCAGGATTTTCCCAGCACGGTTTTCTGAAGCGCTTAGTACCGCATTGCGCATCCACTTATCCTGCGCATTTTTTCCTACCAACGCTGTAAGAGCCGAAGTAATCTCAGGTTTATCATGACCAGCCATAGCGGAGGCAGCCATGAACTGTACTCGCCCACTATCGTGTTGTTTCACAAAGCCAAACAAAGTTTGATGGATCGCCTCATTGTCCGCGAAACGTAAAGCCGCTGCCTGAATAGCATTTTCCACGACTCCCGATTCTTTGGACGCCAATAAACCTTGCACATGCTCCACTTTCAAAGCCCCCAAACCATCCAGCGTCCACATAGCGTGCACTTGAGCTTGAGCACTTTTACTCGCTGAGAGTAACTGAACCAAAGCAGGAATCACGGTTTTATCCTGCTTTTCTACCATCAATCGCTGAGCTCCGATCCTATGCCAAGCATTGGGGCTTTCCAACAAAACAACCAGCTGATTAGCCTTTCTAGGCAAAGCTTGGATCGGCCTTCTTTTGCCGCCACCTTTGGGCACCACACGATAAATACGCCCCTGATCAAATCCCGCACGCATGTAGTGCGTCTTGGTATATTCTTCTGGCATGAAACGCGAGTGATCGATGATCTGACGGTACATATCGACAATATACAAAGCCCCGTCCGGTCCATTGCGTGTGTTCACAGGACGCGACCAAGTATCCCGTGATGCCAAGAATTCTTTTTTATCGCCAATTCGAATAGCTTTCAAACTTGCTCCATTAGCTTCCAGTGAGGAGCGCGTCACTAACTGACCTGTTGGCTCACAAGTGAAAATATCACCCTTCATCTCCGCCACCAAATCCCCTCGATAAACACCAATTCCACAAGCTGCCGTATAGGTGCCAGCATGAGCATCTGCAGTAGTATGCGTGAGCTGCAAAGGATAAACTTTGGCAACTCCACCAAAAGGCGCGATATCTTCCACCCCATCTTTGATGCCAGCGTAGGGATTACGACTGATTGCCGCCTGCTCCATCACCGCAAACATATCAGGGTTGCGGTTGCTGCAAAAGAATCGTCGCCCCCAATCATCCTGACTCGCACCAAACTGCCCTCGACCAGTCACCGCGCTCATCTGCTTGCTGACCGGATCATAACGCAAATTCTTTCTGCCGAATTTCAACTTGGCGTCTTCGTTCCCTGCAGGGTAAATTTCTTTTCCATCCAAACCATTATTCAAATACACAGCATTATCCAAACCCCAACGTGGAGCTGAGACCTGCAATTGATTGTGGCGAGGATCGTTGCTGCGAAATAGAACGATCGGCTTGTCTGCCTTCCCGTCACCATCTTTATCTTCTAAAAATATAATAGCATTTCGAGTGGTTGCCAAAAGTCCACCGTTCATAGGCAACAAGCCTTGCACATGATCGAGGTTATCTGCCCAAGTGATGGCTGTATCCATTTTCCCGTCACCATCTTTATCGTCCAGCAAACGAATTCTAGACAACAACGGCCCGTGTTCCGGAGGCAAAGGGTAGTCGCGCATTTCCGCTACAAACATCCTGCCGCGTTCGTCCCACACCACATCCACGGGATCACAAACCAAAGGTTCGCTCGCAACCAATTCGAGTTCGAAATCGCCGTCGATCTGCCAACTTTTCAAAGACTCTTCAGCACTTAAAGCAAAGCGTCTTGGCAAGATGGCACTGCCGTCAGGACTGTAACCGAGATCTTCGGAACGCTTCGCTACCTTCCAAGGCTCTTTGAACTGTCCCAGAGGCCATAACTCAAATCGACGCAACCAGCACTCAGCAGATTCTGTCTGCAAACAAATAAAACCCTCTGCCGGCATCGCCTGGGTGCCAGAATTCACCAATTCACCATTGATGTAGATGTCGATGTTGCCACCCTTGCAAATGACCTCCATCCGGTTCCATTCGCCTACCGGGTTTTCGATATCATTTTTGCTACGATAGCCTTTCACATCAGCCCAATCGGGATCACGGTCACGCCAGTTGATGCGCTGATTCTGTTTGCCTTTCTCTGGGAAGACTTTGGCTTTACCACCCTTTTCCCAAATATCCTCACCATCCCTATCTTTAACCACCTCGCTTGTCAGGCTCGAAGGGATCAGCTTGCCATCCGCCCCCTTGCCCTGTAGCACCAAAATATCGCCAGACCCGCCCTCGATCAATTGAGCCTCCACCGAAGACATCCAGGTATCCCCCAGCGTGCCGTCCTCACCATGACCATGCACCAATAATCCACAGTCCCGAGCACGATCCTCACGCGGCGTCCATGTATGCTCCCCCCATTGATACTCCATCACCAAATGGTAATCTTTGTATTTCTGGTTGGTCCGAATGTAGCCAAAAGCTTTGCCGATCACATGCAGCTTCTCATCTTCGATTTTCCAGATCTCTTCACGTTTGTCAGTCGATGACTTTTTCGCGTTCAAATGATAAGTGAAGTCCTTAAAACTAGGGTCCGCTAACAAATCGATCACCTTGCCAGGAGCGATAGCAGCAGGATTTTGAGCTATTAAAGGCGAACTTCTAACGATCAGAAGAGCCGAGGCTACTGGGATCAACAAAAAACGGGTAGATGAGAGTATTGAGGGTTTCATAGTTTGGGAAATACTACGAGTACGGACGCTCATTTTACATCTCTCGCAAGCCTCTTTTTTATCGAAGCGCAACTAAACCACTACTTGTAGCGCAGCTGGCAGCACTCGCATCAACTGTGGTGTGGTCGCCACCACATCACCATCCACTTGGATATCCAACACAGGATCGGTTTCAATCAACACCGACTCCACTTGCCAGTGGTTGACTTCTTTCAATACATCGAGATCAGGCACCACTTTGCTCAACTTCATGCGATCCAAACCCATCATATTACCAGCCACCTGCATCAGCCCTGGCACATTAGCTTTTTTCAGAAAAAAAACATCCAACTTGCCGTCAGCTATATCCACAGCAGGAGACAAGGACATTTGCCCCAAGCCCACCTTGCCTGCATTGGCTACCAAACAAGCCACTCCTTTAGCTCTATAAGTTTCTGTCTCATTGAGCACTATATTATAGTTAGCCACAGGCAATTCTTGCAACACCTTGAGCGCCGAAAAGACATAAGCCCACTTGCCAAACTGATCTTTCATTTCCCGAGTAGCGTCCTGCACCACACTGGTCTCCAGGCCGCACCCGATTCGCAAAAGGAAATGATGTTCCCCCATCTTGCCCACATCGATCGCCCGCGTTTGGAAGCTCGATGCGCAGATACGCGCGCAGGCCTTATCGAGGTGACGATTGATCCCCAACTCCACTGCCACCAAATTGCCCGTGCCACCGGGCAAGATCAATAGCGGAACATTCGTATTCACCAAAGCACTAGCGACTTCTTTCACCGTGCCATCTCCGCCATACACCGCCACCACGTCGGCTCCCTGGTCGATTGCTCTTTGAGCCTGTATCTTACCATCACCATCCCCGTGAGTGATCGACACCTCCCAATAAATATCCGCTGTACGAAAATGCTGATTCAACACTGCCAACAAAGGAACCTTCCGCGTCGGTGCAGGATTAATCACCACATGGACTTTTGTGGGTCTAGGGTATGTGCTGGTTTTAACTTTCACAGACATAAAACCGTCATTTACCAAACAAACCTTTGAGCAGGCTTTTGCCTACATCCTTCAAATTCTCGATCGTGCGCTTACCTTGATCGATCAACTCGGTCAAATTTCCAAAGGGAGTGATGATGTCCACTTTAGGCTTGCCCAAATCCCCCTTTGAAACAAAATCGAACGCGATGCGATCCTCTTTCATCGCAGGTTGCAAAACCAGATCCTTCAAACTCTCAGAATAAAAATTCTTGGTTTTTTTCTTAAGATAAGCGTCAACTTTTTCAGTCAGCTTACCTGTTAATTGATCCGACGCCATTACTGAGCCCTTTAAGTAATGCTGATTAGATCCAGAGTTCAACCAACTGCCACTGGAGAAAATAAAATCCGTATCCAATAACGGCAGAGCCAAATGTTTTTTTAATTCAAATTTACCTGCATGCCCAGCTATACGAGTGCTAGCATCAGCGGTGAGTTCGCCGCCCACTTGTAAATCCGACAGATCGACTCCCGCCGTATCCACTCCAGACAAAAGCTCCTTGAGCTTATCCACTAAAGGAAAGGTATTGATAGCAGAGCCTTTTTTTATCGTTAAATTACTAACCCAACTAGGGTCGATCTTCCCACTAGCAGGGTCAAAGGGGCGCACATCACCATCACCACTTATCGAAACATTGATCTGCTTGACCTTAGTCTGACGGTCTTCTACAGCCAAGTTGCCACTGAACAGAAACGTCGCGTGATTATGGTTAATCAAATCGCTAGGATCGACCTCGATTTGGCTCAGCTTCAGATTCAACTGCGACAAAACCACCAAAGAATTACCGCTCTCGATGATCGCATTGATCTGACCATTTTTCATCTCCACCACCTCGGCAAAAGCCGACACTCCCATATCTTTGGCAGAGAATCCGCCTACCCCAGCTTGCTGCGGTTTGATCTGCACCACCACACCATCGCTGACTCCAGCAGTTTGGACTGGCTCAGCTTTGACCTCTACCACCTTCACCTCAGATTCGGATGCAGAGACATCCTTTTCTTCCATGCTTACAGATTCGAATAAATCTTGCACCGACGAACGCCCATCCTTGCGGATCTTAGTATTGACCGTCACATCTTCGATCAGTAGTTGCCGGATACTGATACTGCGTTTGAGCAGAGCATTCAGATCAACTTCCAACTTTGCCGAATCAACTATCACTTCGGCATTCTCAAGAGGTGGGCGTTCGGATAAGGCTATTCCCTTATCGGCAAAGTCATCCCTCGCCGCCAACTTCACCCCAGTTAATTCCAAGCGGGAACCACCTAAGACCTTTACCTTAAGCCCAGCTACTTCTGCGCGGCAGTCCCATTGTTTTTCGATACGCTGAACTAAGTAATCAGGCGTCAAAAAACCTATCGCCAGATACCGAACTACAAAAAAGGCAGCGACCAAAAGAATCGCTACGGCAGTCAAAATGATAATAATTTTTTTCACGATGGACGGATAGTATTAGCGAAATTGATTCAGTCATTCGAACTGAAATCCAGCTCCCTCACCCAGATATTGCGGAATCTAGTTGGGTTGTTATGATCTTGAAGCTTGAAACTCATTTTTGCAGGGTGTTTTTTATACTTAGCCACCGACTTGTGTCCTGTCGATCCCAGATAATCCTGACGATGTTGCGTCAGCACGCCATTGTGCAAAACTGTGACATAAGCTTTTTTGAGCAACTTACCATCATCGTCGAACTTAGGGGCTTCGAAAATGATGTCATACGTTTGCCACTCGCCTGGTTTGAGCGAAGCGTTCACCAAGGGCGGCTTCCAGCCATACAAAGAAGATGCCTGACCGTCGGCGTAAGTCTTATTTTCATAAGAATCCAATACCTGAACTTCATACTGCCCCATCAACAAAATCCCACTATTTCCACGCCCTTGAGAATTGCTCACCACTTTTTCAGGAGCTCGCCACTCGATGTGCAGTTGCATATCTCCAAATTCTTTTTTTGTGATAAGATAGCCACCCTTACCCGATTTTTTGGTAGGAACCTCCATGTAACCATCTTTCACCACCCATTCACCCGTCGAACCATCTTTCTTTTTCCACTGAGACAGATCACTGCCATCAAACAAAACCAAAGCATCCGAAGGAGCTTCGCCAGCTTTTTTTCCAGGCGTCACCACCTTGGGGCGAGGACGGGTATCGTCATGCACGCGCCATTTGCTATCTGGCAACAAGGGCGTGTCGGTGTAGCCCGTGGCATGTTTTTTCTCATCAGCAGCCATCAGGCTAAGTGAGGACAAAACAAAAGTTAGAACGGAAATTGTGGAAATAGTTGGAATTAGAGTAGCTTTCATAAAGTTTTCAGAAGAATCAAATTGCGTGTAAACAACCCATACACGCTCAAGCCACCCTTGTAAACCATCAGCCCTCCCTGAATAGGAAAGGTGGAACTTGCCCCTCCAGCGGAACGACCAATGGAAGGGCTCGATCCTGCGTGCCTTCGCGGCTTTTACACGGCTTAGGAGCCGCTCAAAAATAACTTACCCAACTCCGCTTCGATTTTTGTCTGGCTTCTGCGTTGAAATTCGACTCATTTAGCCCGCTAAACTCTGTCGAAGTTCGCCTTGAATCCAAACAAAACTCTTTGCTGAGTTAAGCAATTTATTTCTTCGCAACTCCTTAAGTTACAACAAAAAAGCCCTTTCCGTCTCACGACAGAAAAGGCTTTTTAGCATCTTGCATAATCTCTCCTGAGAATCTCAGAAGAGCTTTGCTAAACGTTTTTAGTCTTGGCTTTCTCCAGCCAATTCTTTGTCGGCTTCTTCACCGCGTTCAGCCATAGCTGCACGACGGCTCATTTTCACCCGACCACGATCGTCAACGCCGATGCACTTGGCCCAGACCATGTCACCGACTTTTACGATGTCTTCGACTTTATCCACACGGAAGTCAGCCAATTCAGAGATATGAATCATGCCATCTTTACCAGGCAAGACTTCGACAAAAGCACCGAAGTTCGTCGTCGATACCACTTTGCCGTGGTAAGTCTCGCCAACTTCAACTTCAGCGAGCAAGCGTTTGACCAATTCAACCGCACGATCCAAGCCTTCTTTCTTAGCCGCGTAGATGTGCACAGTGCCGTCATCTTCGATGTTAAGATCAGCGCCAGTTTCTGCTTGGATGCCTTTGATCACTTTGCCACCAGGCCCGATCAACTCACCGATGCGATTCGGATCGATCTTGAGGGATTCGATGCGCGGAGCGTGTTCGCTCAGAGCTTCTGGTTTGGCGATGAAGCCTTCCATTGCTTCCAAAACAGTGCTGCGTCCCACTTTTGCTTTGTCGATAGCTTCGAAAAGCAATGCCAATGGAATGCTGCGCAATTTTAGGTCCAACTGGAAACCAGTAACACCTTCACTTGATCCACAGAGCTTGAAGTCCATGTCACCAAAGAAATCTTCGGAACCGATGATGTCGAGCAAGGTGTGGTATTCACCCATTTCGTCAGAATTGTTGTCCTCAGACACCAAACCAACCGAGATGCCTGCCACAGGGCGGATCAACGGAACACCAGCATCGTAAAGAGCCATGCTACCACTACAAACCGACGCCATCGAAGTCGAGCCATTAGACTCCATCACTTCACTGGTCACGCGGATCGCGTAAGGGAATACTTCCACACTAGGGATCACGGCTTTGAGTGAACGCTCTGCCAAGTCACCATGACCAATCTCACGACGGTTGATGCCGCCCATACGACCAGTTTCACCCACGCTGAATGGAGGGAAATGGTAATGCAGGATGAAACGTTTGCTGTCTTCTCCGCCGGTGTATCCGTCAAGGAACTGAGCTTCATCAGCAGGTGCGAGAGTCGCCAAAGCCAAAGCCTGAGTTTCACCACGAGCAAACAGAGCCGAACCGTGAGCACGAGGCATCAGATCCGTTTCACCACTGAGCTGACGAATTTCGTCAACACCACGACCATCAGCACGCTTCTGCGTATTCATGATGCCGATACGGAAAGCTTTCTTCTGAAGGTAATCAAAAGCACGTTCGATGTCGAACGGAGTCGCATCGGGATAGCTTTCTTTGATTTTCTCTTCCACTTCTTTTTGCAAAACACCGACCGCTTTGTTGCGCTCAAGCTTGCTAGGTTTGTAGATCGCTCCTTCGATGCGCTCTCCAGCGACCGCAAATGCGATGTCCAAAAGCTCCTGAGGAACGACGTTCAGCTCAACTTCACGTTTGGTTTTGCCAGCTTTGGCCATCAACTCTTCCTGCGCAGTCAAAAGAGGCTCGATAGCCGTTTGAGCGAATTCCAGAGCTTTTTTGAAGTCTTCTTCTGAAACTTCCAAAGCACCACCTTCGATCATGTTCACCCCTTCGCGGCGGCCAGCATAGATCAAGTCAAGATCACTCTCAAGTCGTTGAGTGTGAGTAGGGTTAGCGATCAGCTCACCGTCCACACGTCCCACACGCACAGCGGCGATTGGCCCTGCAAAAGGGATATCTGATACACAAAGCGCTGCCGAAGCACCATTCATCGTGAGGATGTCGGGATCGTTTTCGCCGTCAGCACTCAAAACCAATGACACCACTTGGGTGTCGTAATAATAACCTTTAGGAAACAACGGGCGCAAAGGGCGATCCGTCATACGGCAAGTCAAAATTTCCTTCTCGGTCGGACGACCTTCACGTTTGAAATAACCACCTGGGATACGTCCCACAGCAGCGGCTTTTTCTTTGTATTCTACGGAAAGCGGAAACCAGCTCTGGCCGTCTCTCACTTTAGTTTGCGATACTGCAGTCACCAGAATAAGGGTGTCTCCGCAAGTCACGGTTACGGCGCCATCGGCAAGCTTACCCATTTTACCCGTTTCGATTTTGATTTCGTGTGCGCCAACCTGGCACGATACTGATTCTATACTCATTGTTTCTTCTTTGTTGTTTACTTAAAATTGTAATTGGCCTGAATCCGCTAAAAGCGGTGATTCAGGTCTCTGAGCGAAAATAGCTCAGCTTTTCTTTTTTGATTAGGGGAACGGACAACTAGACAAGTTGAACGATGGCTCAGGCGGTTGCCTAACTACCTAAAGTAGCTGGCAGCTTCGAAAGTGAAATCAAAACCGCCGCGTGTAAAAACGCAAAAAGCGCCGGAGTTACCGACGCAGTTTAAGGCCTTTTAGCAAATTCAGATAACGATCGTTGTCTGTTCTGGCAAGATAATCCAGAAGTTTACGACGTCGCGCTACCAGCATCAACAAGCCGCGACGTGAAGACACGTCCTTTTTGTGCTCGCCTAGATGACCAGTGAGGTGATTGA
This sequence comes from Verrucomicrobiales bacterium, assembly GCA_021648365.1. Taxonomy (GTDB): domain Bacteria; phylum Verrucomicrobiota; class Verrucomicrobiia; order Verrucomicrobiales; family DEV007; genus JAADHD01. The sequence goes on along the minus strand of JAKISY010000001.1, from coordinate 155,834 downwards.
TTCTCTCCGTTAGACGGGCCACCTGCACATCGGCACTACCAGTGTCAGTTTCGTGCAGTTTAAATTCTTTTGGTTCTGTAGCTACTTCGCTCATTACTTTATTTATTTTCTGGCATCACCCTGATGCCGGTTTTTGTTCGAGTTTCCTCGCCGCCACTCAATCACAAAAACCTAGCATTGCAATCAAAACATCGCTTAAAAACAAGAAAAACTTCACTTACCTAAAGCTTTTCCGCTTCCATAAAAAGAAAACGATCCGTCATTCCTGAAATGTAATCACAAACACTGCGCTGCAAACCCTCGCTTTCGATCCGCGCAATGCTGGTATTTCCCATTCTATCAGGGTTTTTGATCAAAAAGTGAAACACTTTTTCGATCATCTCCCCCCCTTGACTGTTGGGACCCGCCACAATCGGGTGATAATAGAGATTTTGATACAAATATTTGCGCAGTTGCGCGTTGGCAACTCTGAAGTCATCGCTGTATCCTGCCAAAGCTTTCTCGCAGTCTCTCACATCATGAGCGCATTGCACCCCTGCTGCTTCGATACGTTTGAGCGTAGCCTCCACCACATTCTCCACTTCCAAGTCAATCAAATTGCGAATCACCTGCCTGCGAAAACTGCTGCCCTCAAAACCGGGGTGCTCGGACTTGACTTTTTTTGCGCAGCGATTCCACAAATCGATATTTTCTAGATCAGCCTCTTTCAACAAACCGTGATCCAATCCATCATCCAGATCATGACTGTAGTAAGCAATCTCATCTGCCACGTCAGCGATCTGAGCTTCTAATGATGCCGAAAAATAAGCAATCTCTGTATCTCCATCTTTCCTGACAAAATGGTGCTCGTGTTTACGCAAACCCTCCCTCACCTCAAAAGACAAGTTCAAGCCAGGCATGCCCGGATACTTGGATTCCAAAAACTCGACCACCCGCAGACTCTGTTTGTTGTGATCAAAGCCACCCGCCTCCGCCATCAAATCATTCAAACGCTTCTCACCAGTATGCCCAAAAGGTGAATGCCCTAAATCATGCGCCAAAGCGATGGTCTCCGCCAAATCTTCATTCAGACCCAGAGCGCGCGCCATCACTCGGCTGATCGATGCCACCTCCATCGTATGCGTCAGACGAGTGCGCAAATGATCACCCGTGCCATTCAAAAAAACCTGCGTCTTGTATTCCAGTCGTCGAAACGCCGATGAATGAATCACTCTCGCCCGATCACGTTGATAAGCCGTTCGCAATCGGTGCTCCGGCTCAGCTACCGCTCGCCCCAGACTATCCGCCACCCGCTGTGCGTAGGGATTTAATACCGCGCCCTCCGCCGCTTCGAGATCTTTCCTTGTGCGCAACATCCTATCTTCAATTTTCGCTCAGAATCTTATTTTGGGTTTATCCGGATTTCCCATATCCGATAAATCTGCATTTTTCACCATTCGCCAAGCAACCACCATCAGCACCAACCCTGTTAAAGCACAGATCCCTGCAATCGAAATCAATTCCGACATCACCCTCGCCCCCTTTTCTTTGTCTTCAAACAAGCTAGCTTTGTGAACTCCGTAAAAGCCAAGCGCGGCTAAACCTAATAAAAACAAGCTGAAAAACCCGACCACGCACCCTGCCGGAGAAGCTCTATTCACGCTATAACTCATCTTTTTTGATTCAAGCGGACGCCACCAGAGGTCGTCGCCACCTACTCTGGACGCTGACCAATCAGCTCTCGCAGTCGTGTCTTCAAAGCATCCAGCCCTATATCCTCGCTTCCAGAAATAGGGATCACCTCAATCTTAGGAAACCTCTGTTGCAGCGCTTCCAGGTTAGCCTGGCTCTCAGGTAAATCCATCTTATTAGCAATGATGATCCATGGCTGTGCGGCTAAATCTTCATTGTAGAGTTTGATCTCTTTGCGCAACATCTGGATGTCGATGATAGGGTGGCGATCATCGCCATCGGTACCAGCCATATCGGCGACAAACATCAGCAAACGGCAACGCATGATATGACGCAAAAATTCATGCCCCAAACCCACATTTTTGTGCGCGCCTTCTATCAATCCTGGTATATCAGCAATCGTGCCACGACTGAAGCCCTTGAAATCGACCACCCCTACCATCGGTTTCAGAGTGGTAAAAGGATAAGCGGCAACCTTAGGCGTAGCAGCGGATAAAGCTCGCAACAAAGTTGATTTACCCGCGTTGGGGAATCCCACTAGACCGGCATCAGCGATTTTCCTCAACTCCAAGTAGAACACCGCCTCCTCCCCTATACCGCCAGGTATGGTCTCTTTTGGTGCCTGATTAGTTGCCGATTTGAAATTCACATTCCCTTTACCCGCATCACCGCCTTTGCACAGCACGACTTTTTGTCCGACCTCAGTCAAATCAGCTAGCGGCTCTCCCGCCAGCGCCTCTTCTTCCGATATTTCCTCATAGCCAGAAGACATTTTCACCTTGCGCTCATCTGGGCCTTCTCCGCCCCAATCCGGAGCCTCGATCGGCACGATCTCTACCGCATTACTGCCCCGATAAACGATAGTCCCCGCAGGCACTTTCATCACCAAGGTTTTCCCAGATTTCCCCGTTTTACGATTACTGGTGCCACACTTACCTTCATCAGCTTTATACAAAGGCTGATAAAAAAAAGCTTTCAGATTGTCCGTATGCTGATCCACTTGCAGAACAATGTCGCCCCCCTTGCCTCCATCACCACCATCAGGGCCTCCCTTGGCGTCAGTTTTTGTGCGTCGGAAACTAGCACTTCCATTGCCTCCATTGCCAGCTTTAAGCTGCACTTTTATATGATCTACGAACATGCTCTAATAATTTGAGATTTGAGATTTGAAATTTGAGCGGCTAAAGCTCTTGATATAGAGCCAAAGTCTGTTCCGCAATGGCGGTCCAACTGAAATGATGGATCACCCGTTCACGCCCCGCTACGCCCATTTTTTTGCAGCGTTCAGGATCTGCGATCAAGGCATTGATAGCCCTAGCCAAATCTTGAGCAAAAGCAACTGGATCCTTCGCCTCAAAGGGGCTTTCACTTTGCTGCTGCAATTCCACAAAACAGCCCGTCTGCCCCTCCACCACGACCTCCTTCATACCACCCACTTTAGACGCCACCACCGGCGTTTCACAAGCCATCGCTTCTAGGTTGATGATACCAAAGGGTTCGTAGATCGACGGGCAACAAAAAACCGTGGCATGAGAATACAGTGCGATTTTAGTCGTCGTATCCACCATCTCCTCGATCCACACAATGTGGTCGTGACTCGACCGCGCAGCGTCCACAGCTGCCACCATTTCCGCTTTGATCTCCTCTGTATCAGGAGCGCCAGCACAGAGCACCACTTGAGTTTCAGGGTCGATATGCTGGATAGCATTGACCAAATGCACGATGCCTTTCTGCCGCGTGATCCGCCCTACAAACAAAACATAGGGGCGATCAGGATCCACTCCGTGAGCCCGCAATTTCTCAGGAGCAGAGATCGGGCTATATTCTTCTGGATCGATGCCGTTGTAAATCACCGGAATTTTCTCTTCTGCCACATCAAAGTGTTTGAGAATATCCAACTTCGTCTCCTCCGACACCGCAATCACTCGGTCAGCCATCTCAATCGCCGTCTTTTCCAACCAAAGGGTGAAATCATAGCCTCCTTGCAACTGCTCGCGTTTCCATGGACGCAAAGGCTCCAGCGAATGCACCGTCAAAACCAGAGGCACACCATAAGCTTGTTTAGCGAGGATGCCCGCAAAATGAGTGTACCAAGTATGCACATGGACCACATCCACATCGACTGCGCGAGTATTGAACTCCAAAGACCGTTGCAGGGCGCCGAAGACCGAATGCAGGTGCTCTGGCGCAGTGTAACCCGAACGATCCCAGCCCGCTCCGTGCACCTCGGGGTTGTCACCCTGCTCCAGTTGCTCCCCAAAACATCGCACTTCTACCTCACAGAGTTTAGCTAGTTCTCTCGCCAAATACTGCACATGGATACCAGCTCCACCGTAGATATTAGGTGGATACTCATTGCTCAATAATAAAGTTTTCATATCAAATCTGACAAAGCTGCTAACAAAAAATAGGATTCATTCACCAGAAAAAACAAAATAAGCCAAGCTTCTAGGGATTTTCAACCACCGCCTTTAAGCCAATGTTTTAGGACCGAAAAATTCAAGCAATTCGCCATCTCCCTCGCCCACAGCTCCCCAAGTATCACTATTTAACTGCATCCGCACCACGCCACAAGTGGGCATGTGGTCAATTTTCATCTCTGGAATCAAACGGTTCGCCAAATCTTCAAAACCTGGGTTATGCCCAATCAAACAAGCACATTCCACGTCCTCATCTATATTCCGCACCACATCCATCAACGCACCCAATCCTGCCGCATAAATGGCCGATTCTTGCATCAGTTCCTCACGTGGATATTCCAGCTCATCCGCGATCAGCTCAGCTGTTGTCCAGGCGCGCACCGCCAAACTGACGATGATCACATCAGGTTTGACACCGCGATCACGCAAAGCACCACCAATGGTAGCAGCGTCTTTCAGACCGCGCTTATTCAAGGTTCTTTCACGATCTGCTACCCCTGGATCTTCCCATGAAGACTTCCCGTGACGAATTAAAATCAAATTTTTCATTATCTGCTGATACGCTTGCCTAAACCTCAGCACTTCGCAATCTCACAATTCCAAAATCGTCGATCTTTACGCAAGCAATTTATTTTCAAATCCACCCACTTCGAGTCAATCAAGCCAACACATCTTCGATCACATGACCGTGAACCACCGTCAGGCGCCGTTCGAGTCCATTGTGATAATAGGTCAGTTTTTCGTGATCAAACCCCATCAGTCGTAAAATCGTAGCATTGAAGTCATACAGAGTGAGAGGATTCTCCGCCACCTTAAAGCCAAACTCATCACTAGCTCCATAGCTGGTGCCAGCATTCACTCCCGCGCCCATGAACCATGCCGTGAAGGCACCAGGATTGTGGTCGCGTCCAGTGCCGTTTTCTTGCAAAAAAGGCATGCGACCAAACTCAGTGCACCAAACTACCAGCGTGTCCTCGAGCATCCCTCGTTGTTTCATATCTTGCAACAGAGCCGCCGTTGGTTGATCCATGATCTCAGCTTGCATACCATGAGTTTTTTCTAAATCATTGTGCGAATCCCAGTTGGTGATACCATTACCGCCGCTAGCATCAGATCCATTAAAAAGCTGCACCACCCGCACTCCTTGCTCTAAGAGTCGGCGAGCTAAAATACAGTTTTTCGCATACGCCCTCTTGGTCTCACTACCACTGTCCGTGCCATACTGCTGATGTATATAGGCAGGCTCTTTATCTATTTGGGTCACCTCAGGTATAGACATCTGCATTTTACCCGCCAGCTCATAGCTAGCGATACGAGCCGCCAAATCCGCATCCCCAGGGTAACGAGTCAAATATTGATCATTCAAACGCGACAAAAGGCTCGATGCGCGTTTTTCTCCACCTGGTCGAAAACCGCTAGCTTTAAGGTTAGCGGGTGGATTACTGGCATTAAAATCAGTTCCTTGGAATGCTGCTGGCAAAAACCCAGAACCCCAATCATTCTTCCCCGAACGAGGTTTACCACGCGGGTCTTCGATCGCCACAAAAGCGGGCAAGGATTCATTTTCACTACCCAGAGCATAACTGGTCCATGCCCCCAATGATGGGAAACCCTCGAAAGTCGATCCGGTATTGAGCAGATTCTCTGCCTGTGGGTGAGCGCTGGTTTGTGTAGTTAGAGAATGCAAAAAACACATATCATCTGCCATCTCCGCTAAGTTGGGCAACAAATCGGATATCATCTTACCCGATTGCCCACGCGGACGGAACTTCCACGGCGACATCGCCACGTTGCCCGTTGGACCAGAAAAAGTCACCGCAGGGAGTCCAGGAGGTTTTTTTCCATGAAATCGCTCTAGGTCAGGCTTGTAATCGAAGGTGTCAATATGGCTCACCGCACCAGGACAGGAAATGATCAACAATTTCTTAGCTTTGACAGGAAACATGGGATTCCTCGCGGCGTAGGGATCACTAGAATCGATAGTCGGTCGAAAGGGACCTTTGCCCTTGCTCGAACTGGAAGCCAGCAAAGAGTCATCGCCCAGTAGGTGCAAGAGGGAAAAACTGCCCATCAGCCCAGCCGTTTGACCAAGGAAATTACGGCGATCCAAAAGTCCACGCCCTAAAGCAGATAAGTGAGTTGAGTCAGCGTTATAGTTCATAAGTATCAGTTCAAAAATGCAAATTCATTGGTATTAAAAAGAACTCTCGCCAAGCTTGGTAAGCCGTCCTGTTGCACCAAAGCCGTCACCTGCCCTTTTTCTTGAGCAGAAGGCAATCGCCCTAAAATCAGTTGATATAAATAATCCACTTGTTTACCCAAATCCGCTTCCCCCACTTCGCTGCAAACCCGTTGAGAAATCTTCTCGCTCTGAATCTCAATCAACTTACCATTCATCAGATTCAAGGCCTGAAGCGGGGTAGTAGAAACCGGGCGCTTAGAACTCAGCGTCTTGCAATCGGGCAAATCAAACGCCATAAACATGCGGTCATCCACTCCTCGCATACGCTGCTGATAGAATAGCCTACGCCAAGTCTTAGCACTGGAATTGTCCACCACTTTCCACTGCCCATAGCGCTTTTTATCGGCATGAATACGATAACCCTTGCCTCCCACACGTTGATCCAGAGTGCCAGCTGCAAACAAGATGGAATCGCGCAATACTTCCGCGCTCACTCTACGTGGAGCGAAGCGCCACAGCCAAATATTACCTGAGTCCACTTGCACAGCTTTGGCTCGCGGCTGACTGCTCTGGGCGAAAGTTTGCGACAATACCATGCGACGAATCATCGCTTTCATGTCCCAGTTTGACTCTACAAACTCTGCTGCCAAATAATCCAGTAATTGCGGATGAGAAGGTTTTTCTCCAGCCTGCCCGAAGTCATCTAGGGTTGTCACGATACCCGCTCCAAACACATGATACCACATGCGATTGACTGCAACTCGCGCCGTAAGCGGGTTCTTTCCATCCACCAACCAGTTGGCAAAGGCAAGGCGTCGCTCTTGCCCCTTGCTTTGGTCGGTTAATTCCAAGTCCGTGCGAAAAGCGGAAAGCCCATTGGGCCTTACCGCTTCGCCCAAGTTATTTGGATCTCCTCGCAGCAAAACCTGGGTTACTTTCGGCTCGATGAACTTAGCAGCAAAGATAGGCTTGGGACCCTCTTGATAAATCCGCTGAGTCAGTTCATTCAAAGAACGCAGCAACTCTTGACAAGCTTTATTTTGATCGCCCTTCCCCGTCTCCGAACTAAAGACCTGTGTCCAACTCTTTTCGTCCATACTAAGGTCGATTTCGAAACGGGAGAACCCCGCCGTGTTCTTTTCAATCAAATAATCCGTCAAGGTCAAAGCCGCACGATTGGTGCTCAGATCCACACGATCCACCTGCGCCTTCTCTGCCAGTTCGATCACGAAACCGTGTTGTTTTTTACTATCCTTGCGTTTTCCAGCCCAGCCCCAAAAAGCCTCCCTCTCGCCATCGTTCAATTGTTCTTGCCCCTTGTTTGAAGTGCTGTGGAGGGTATTAAATTCCTTAGCTTTAGCTCCATTCGAAGCCAAGGCTAAATTTCTATCCGCCGTCTCCGCCTCATAAATTTCCACTTCGTCCACCGCTGCGTGACCAGTCAAAAAACGCACCCGCACCCACTTAGCTTGCTGAGCGGGAAACAGAATTCTGCTGTGGTCTCCCCAATCTTCCACCCACGATTTCTGCCCTTTGTCCATCAATGACGCACGCGCCTGCTTCACCTTATCCATCAAATTGCGATAAGCCTTCATCTGAGCATGCTCTGGTCGCAACTTAGGCAGGCGATGACCATACTCCACATCCTGAAACACTGCGACGATGGAGTAATAATCCTTGGTGCTGATCGCATCAAACTTGTGGTCATGACAACGAGCACAACCCAAAGATGACCCTAACAAAGAAGCTCCTACCGTCTGCATCAACTCATCGAGTCGATCATAGCGAGCTTGCAAGATAGCCGTCGGCTCTCGTCCTATCGTAGCGGGAGACACATGCGGACCAGCCACTAAAAACCCAGTCGCTTCATCCACCCCCAGCACATCGCCTGCCAACTGCTCGCGCACAAATTGTGAGTAGGGAATATTTTCATTAAAAGCTCGCGCGACGTAGTCACGATACCACCACGCACGAGCACGATAGAGATTATCTTCGGAACCATTACTTTCCCCAAACCTAATACCATCGAGCCAATGTTGAGCCCAAGTCTCACCAAATTGCGGCGATGCTAGCAGCTGATCCGCATATTCAGCCGCCACCACCTCATCCGCGCGCGTGTCCGCGAGCCATTGTTTCATCACCTCCGGAGCCGGGATCAAGCCCGTGATCACGATCGCCAAACGCCGCAGCAATGCCCGTCGATCCGTTCGTCGAGAAGGCTGCAAGTGATGCTTCTGCAAGTCCGCCAAAACAAAACGATCGATCGCGCCGTGCAACCATCCGGCTTTGGAATCATCCACCGCAGGCGCAGCCACCTTTTTCACCGCCTGCAAACTCCACCACTTCAAACGCTCTCCAGCGACTTGCTGCCAAACCAGCTTTTCCGCTTCCACAGCGCTCGGAGCCTCATCCCTTGGGTCGGGCGCTCCGCTCGCAATCCACTTCTCAAAATCAGCTACCACCGCTGCTGGCAGCTGATCGGAAGGCGGCATTTCGAATTCCCCATAACGCAAAGCCTCGATGATCAAACTCGCTTTCACATCTCCCGCCACCACCGCCTTACCCGATTTACCGCCTTCAAGTGTGTGCTTACGAGAATCCAACAGCAAGCCGCCCTTAGGTTTTTCGCTGATCGCAGAATGACAATCATAACACTGCCCGATCAACACCGGCTCGATTTTCTCTTTAAAAAAAGCCAGCCCCTCTTTCTCTTGAGCACCAGCAGACCCAGTCCATCCTCCGCTCGACAGCAGCAGCCCTAACAATAACCCTTGTTTTCTAATATTTACACGCACCAACATAATGATTTAGAGAAGCTTTCACCCTGTTACTCCCAGTACGAGAAAAATTGCCCAAAAAAAATCAATCGAGAGCAAATAACACTATTGATTTCCCTACAAAGACTTTTTGTGAAAGAGTAAAAGCAACATCAGCACCAGCATCCTATCCAATCCCAATCACTACTATGAATCGCCAAGCCATGCTCAGTCAAATCGAAGACTCTTCGATAAAATGGGATCTCATCATCATTGGCGGAGGTGCTACCGGTCTAGGTTGCGCAGTGGACGCAGCTGCTAGAGGACTGCGCACCCTCCTACTCGAACAAGGCGACTTCTCTCAGGGAACCTCCTCCCGCAGCACCAAACTCATCCATGGTGGCGTGCGCTACCTGCAACAAGGCGACATCCCGATGGTTCGAGATTCCTTACGTGAACGCGGACATTTATTAAAGAACGCCCCCCACCTCGTCAAGCCCCTGCCCTTTGTGATCCCCGCCTACCGCTGGTATGAACCCTACTACTACACCTTCGGCATGAAGGTGTATGACCTACTTTCTGGCAAACGCAGTATCGACAACTCACTACTGCTCTCGAAGGACAAAGTGATAGACCTCTTTCCTAACTTGAAAATTGACGGACTCACTGGTGGCACGCTCTATTGGGATGCCCAGTTTGACGACGCACGCATGGTGATCGCCCTCGCTCGCAGTGCCGCCAAAGAGGACGCCTGCGTGCTCAATTATCTCAAGGTAGAAAAACTCAACAAAGACAATGATCAAATCACCGGAGTCATCGCCACCGATCAATTGAGCGGACGCGAGTATGAGCTACAAGCCAAGGTGGTCATCAATGCCACCGGAGTGTTCGCCGACTCCGTGCGCCAACTCGATGAATCCTCCACCCCAGAAATCATCGAGCCGAGTCAAGGCATCCACATCATCCTCGATGCCTCCTTTCTCTCCGCCGATCATGCCATCATGATCCCAAAAACCGATGACGGACGGGTGCTCTTCGCCATACCTTGGCACGGCCACCTCATGTTCGGCACCACCGATACTCCCGATGTGCCGATCGAACTGGAACCTCGCCCACTGGAAGAAGAGATCGACTACCTGCTCGAACACGCAGGGCGCTACTTGCAAAAAGCCCCCAGCAAAAAAGATGTGCTCTCAGTTTTTGCCGGCATCCGTCCATTAGTCCGCCCAGCTCATACCAAAGGCGGCACCACTTCAAAAATATCCCGCGATCACCACATCGATGTTTCAGCAAGCGGGCTGATCACCATCGTCGGCGGCAAGTGGACCACCTACCGTCACATGGCAGAGGACACCATTGATCAAGCTATCCAACATGCATCGCTGGAAGCCAAACCCTGCTGCACTCTCGACCTCGAAATCCACCGCAGTGATGAAAGTGACGGCATCGCAGAAAACGATAACGAACTTAACAGCCTACTGCATCCAGACTTTGAATACAAAAAGGCAAGCATCATCGCCGCCGCTCGTTTTGAAATGGCTCTGAGCTTAGAGGATGCTCTAGCGCGGCGCACTCGTTGCCTACTTTTGAACAAAAAAGCCTCTTGCGAAGCCGCCCCCGAAGCCGCCCGACTTCTAGCAGGTGAACTCGGCAAAGACGAGGCCTGGATCAAAGAACAAACCGAGCTCTTTATTAAAACTCACGGCGCTTGAATGACGGCTTGCTTCCTCCTCTTGCACTAACTCGATTCGATCCGCAGACATTCAGTGAAAAAAGCCTTATCCTATTTTCTGTTCTCGATCCTAGCAGCGGGGTTCTGTTTCTTTTTCTACATCCTGCTCAGCTATGATTTTTCGTGGCATAAAATCGCCCCCTACCGCTGGAACCTCATCCGCGGTTGGGGTATGACCTTAATCCTCAGTGCTTGTGCGCTGATTCTCAGCAGTCTATTCGGCAGTTTATTACTAGCAGGGCAATTGGCAAAATTTCGTCCTACTCGAATCCTCTCCCGTCTCTATGTCGAGATCATTCGAGGCACTCCGCTGTTGGTGCAGATCCTGATCATCTTTTACCTCATTGCCGACGCAGCTGGCCTGCATAATAAATTCATCATCGGCACCCTCATCTTATCCGTCTTCTCCGGCGCCTACCTCAGTGAAATCTTTCGTGGCGGGATCGAATCCATCCCCCGCTCACAGATCCAATCCGCTCGTGCCATCGGGCTGACAGAATCACAGATCTATCGTTATGTCATCATCCCCCAAGCCATTCGTCGAGTTCTGCCTGGTGTCAGCGGTCAATTTGCCAACCTGATCAAAGACTCCTCCCTATTATACGTTATCGGCTTGCGAGAGTTCACCATGCAAGCCCGAGAGGTCAATGCCGCCACCTACTCCACTTTTGCCGCCTACATCCCGCTCGCCATAGGTTACCTTTTGCTCACCCTCCCCCTAGCCGTGCTCTCACATCACTTGGAGAAACGCTTTCGCTATGAACATTGAACTGCACCAGATCAACAAGCAATACGGCAAGACTCACGCCCTTCGAGATCTCAGCCTGTGCATCAGCGACCCCGTCAATGTGATCGTCTTGATCGGACCATCGGGCAGCGGAAAGTCCACCCTCATGCGTTTGCTCGGAGCCCTCGAATCGCCCGACAGTGGAGAGCTTGTTTTTGATCAACAGCCACTTCTTCAAAATGAAGAAGCCCTGCTACAACACCGGCGGCAAAATGGCTACCTGTTTCAATCCTTCAACCTTTTCCCCCACCTCACCGCCGCTGAAAACATCGAACTCCCACTGATCAAAGTTCATGGAAAAAAAGCAGACGAAGCCAACAAACTCTGCCAACAAGCACTTGAGAAGTTTCAGCTTGAACCCCACCAGCACAAATACCCCTCCCAGCTATCCGGAGGTCAACAACAACGCTTTGCCTTAGCACGCGCCATCGCCATCCAACCCAGACTACTGCTGCTCGACGAACCGACCTCCGCGCTCGACCCAGAAATGACCGCCGAAGTGCTCAAAGTGATCGAAACTCTCAGTCGCAGCGGACAACCCATCATCCTCTCCACTCACGAAATGGGTTTCGCTCGAGCCGTCGCCGATCAAGTTATCTTCCTCGCAGAAGGAAAAATTCTGGAACAAGGCTCGCCCGAAGAACTCTTCGGCAAGCCAAGCCATCCCTACGTGCAAAATTTCCTCAGCAAAGTGATGCGATACTAAAAAGCTAAACTTCCATCTTTGGACGGAATTTTTCCAACAAGCGATCGGTCTTCATCACCAGCTTTTTAGACTTGCCTTGCTGGCCGTGCTCATTGAGCAACTCAGCGTAATTTTGAGTCACAATGTCGTAAGTCTCCCAACTCTCATTGATGTTCTTAGAAAGAATCCCCATGGCTCGCTCATAATTCCGTGAAGCTTTATCAAAATCCCCCAAATCATGATACACCGTGGCTAAATTGCACGCCGACTGACCAATGTCGGGATGATCGTCCGAAAGCATTTCTCGTCGAATTTTCAAAGCTCGCAAGTGCATGTCTCGCGCCATTTCAGGATGCCTCCAAGCCCAGTATAGACCTCCCAAATTATTACAAACCGTAGCCACCGTGAGGTGATCCGGCCCATTCATTTGCTCGAAAGTCTGCAAAGCCACGTCATAACAACGCTCCGCCAAATCTAACTTGACCTGATTGCGATAAATCATCCCCAAGTTATTCGCCATATTAGCGATATCCGTCAACGGAGGCTCTGGCAGCAAGCGCAAATGCTCAATCGCTTCAGAATACAAAGGGATCACCTCGTCATCTAAGCCCTGTTGATCACAAAGGGCTCCATAAGCATGCTTCATCGCACCCATTTCACCTGGGGCGATCACCATGCCTTCTTTCTTGCTTAGCTCAAGAGCCTCGCTATAAAGTCCCATCGCCTCCTCGCCATCGCCACGGTTTTTGCGTATAGCTGCAATATGACAAAACAAGTCAAACACCTCAGGAGCATGCTCGGTATCATCTAGACCATTACGCCGAGCAGACTCAAGCGCTGTATGCGCCATCTTGAATGCCTCTTCTATTTTGCCCTCGTCAAACAATGTTTGAACGCGGTCACGCAATACATGTATTAACTTGGCTTGTCCCGAAGTCATATTTTTCGATTACTATCAATTTAGATTGAAAAGAAAGTAAACACTATACCGAGCGCTCTGCAACACGCTCAGTCCTGTATTTTCAACGCTCCAGCTCCACTTGCTTTAGGCTTAGTGGGCGTTGGAGGAGTCGCCGCCGCAGACGGACGTCGAAAACCTCCCGAAGCAGGAGCAGTCACCTTCGCACTAGGTTTAGTCGCTGCTGGAGCAGGTTTACTGACTGGAGCCGCTACTTTGCCTTGACTAGACGGCACCTTTAATACCTGCCCCGCTCGGATGTTATCCCCTGTAAGTTGGTTGATCCGCTTGAGGCGACCGATCGAGCTTTTGTGATTTTTAGCAATCAACCACAGGCTGTCACCCGTCTTCACCGTATAATTGATCGTCGCTCCAATCTCTTCTGGAGTGAGCGGCGGCAAAGGCTCAGCAGGAGTCATCGGGGCAGCTGTAGCAGTCGTGGGGTCAGCGGCAGCTTCCACTGGCATCGCATTGCCACCCGCAGGATTAGCCATGCCCGGATCATAGTTTTTTTCCTTACTCGAACATCCTATAAGCAACACTGAAACGCTCATCACAAGTGCACCTCCAAATTTAGTAAAATTTCGCATAGTTATGCCATAGCAGATTTAAGCTCAAAGTGGAAGCGATTTATTTACAGCCGCTCATACAAAAGCACTGCGGATTTTTGCCTTATCTAAGATTGCCACATCAACTGCAAGTTACAAGAAGCTGCCTTCACAATAAAAAATCTCGATTCCTAGCAAAAATCCCTTACAGTCCACAAGTAATCCACACCGTCCCTTTCCTTTCCCTTTCAAATGCACCATCATTTTCGTAGCAAAGAAATCAGCTGGCTATCCTTCAATGAACGTGTGCTACAAGAAGCCGCCAACGTTGAAGTACCCTTACTCGAACGCGTCAAATTTCTTGGTATCTACTCCTCTAACCTAGATGAGTTCTTCCGTGTTCGCGTCGCTACACTAAAAAGACTCGCCACTTTGGGAGATCGCTACAAAGAGCTCAACATCCCCAATCCCGTTGAGACCCTGAAGCAAATCAATTCCATCGTGGCTCGCGAAAATCAATCCTTCAACAAAGCCTACAACCAGGTGATCAAGGATCTTGCTGAGGAAAGCATCCACATCATCGATAATCGTAGCGTCCCTACGCAGCACCAGAACTGGCTGAAGGATTACTTCCACAATCATGTCGCACCTCGTCTGATGCCAATCATGCTCAAAAGCAGCGCTAAGCTGCCCCAACTCAAAGACAATCCTATGTATCTCGCCGTGAGGTTGGGCAAAAAAAACGGCACCGGCCGGCCATCTCACGCCATCATCGAGATTCCCGGCGACTTGCCCCGCTTTGCAGTTTTGCCCCAGTCGGGTAAATCCACCCTCATCATGTATCTCGACGATATCATTCGCTATGGATTATCCGAGATCTTCCTCCACCTCCCCTATGACCACTTCGAATCCTACGCGATCAAATTCACCCGCGACTCCGAACTTGAATTTGATGATGACTTCACCGATTCGGTGTATGACAAAGTAGCCGAAAGCCTGCTCGGTCGTCAAGGAGGCTTCCCTGTTCGCGCCAACTACGACGCCACCATCCCTGCCCAATTTTTGCGCTTACTAACAAAAAAACTGAACCTAACCGGTTCCGACAACCTCTACCCTGGTGCTCGCTATCACAACCGCAAAGACTTGATTGACTTCCCGCAGCTCGGCCGCAGTGACCTGCTTTACACCCCACCTCCGCAAGATGCCCCCAAACGCCTCAAGCGCATCATCAAAGAAGGTTTCTTTTCTGCGTTAAAAAAGAAAGACCTGTTGCTTCATATCCCCTATCACAGCTTCCTCATTTTTATCGACTTCTTACGCGAAGTATCGATGGATCCTTTAGTGCAAAGCATCCAAGTCACACAATACCGCTTAGCTAAAAACTCCTTTGTAGCTCGTGCCTTGATGGCAGCGGCACACAATGGCAAAGAGGTCACCATCATGGTCGAACCCCAAGCGCGTTTCGATGAAGGCGCCAATATCGCCTGGGCAAACGAATACCAGCGCAATGGCGTTCGTGTGATCCTCGGCGTGCAAGGACTCAAAGTTCACTCCAAACTCTGTCTCGTCAGCCGCCGCGAACACGGCACCCTGCGACGCTACACCGCACTAGGCACTGGCAACTTCAACGAAATGAGCGCCAAGGTGTTTTCCGATCACCTCTTATTAACCGCCAATCGCGAGATCGGCGCAGATGCCAGCGCTATCTTTGAGTTTTTTGAACGCACCTACAAAGCTCCTAAGCTCAAGCATTTGATCGCCGCCCCCTTCCATTTACGGGACTTCGTGAAGGAACGTATCCAGACCGAAATTGACAACGCTAAAAATGGTATCCCCGCTGCCATCTCCATCAAAGTCAATAATCTCTCCGACTTAGAAACAATCAATCTGCTCTATGATGCTGCCAACGCTGGTGTCAAAGTGCGCTTGATTGTACGAGGTATGTTTTCGATGATCACCGGCCCCGATAGCCCCGCGCCTAGCATCGAAGCGATCGGCATCGTTGATAAATACCTCGAACACTCCCGCTTGTTTCTTTTCCAAAACGGAACGACTCCCTTAGCTTACCTATCTTCTGCCGATTTCCTACCACGCAACTTTGACGGTCGAATCGAAACGGTCTTCCCTATCCTAGATGGCAAACTCAGAAAGCAACTCACTGACTTTTTTGAGGTTCAATGGAGCGATAACGTCAAAGCTCGTATCCTCAACAAAACCCTCTCCAACCGCTTCCGCAAACCCAAAGAAGGTGAAGAACAAGTCCGCAGCCAGTTCACCCTAGAAAACCAACTTCGCTCTTACTGAGTGATCGAACTCTGAGCTCAAGATCACTCTTTCTTGAGAGGAATCTCGCGACTGTTCTTTTGGAAATCAGCCACCAACTTCTGATCTTCGCCACAGAGCTGATCTAAATCGTAAACGAAATTTTTACCATTTCGTTGGAACAAACATTTGCCACCTTTCACAGCGACCAGTTCAGCTGTCATATCTTTGCCTGAGCTGTTTTTCCATTTGCGCACCCCAATCCACTCAGGTTTAGCGAGATTGCACACCATGATTTTCTTTTTCATTCCCAAACCCATTTCATAAGAAAGCTCCCCCACTCGATAAGCTATCACAGCAACGTCGGAACCCACTCCATACTGCGTTCTCGGCAAATCTTTCAATACCACTAAGCCGGTTGCCACTTCGGCACCATCTTTGAAGACCGCTTCACCTTCGTTGCTCATGTTGCGCGCCAGCTTTTCCTCCGCTTGTTGCTTCGCTTTATCTTTACGGGTTTCTTTTTTACTATCATCCTCATTTCCGCTGCTAGAACCCGTATGTATAATGATCCCCGCCTCATTTTTTTCAAAAACCGTTCCTTGCACCCAGTACGCTTTTTGGCGCAGATTGACCAAAGCCTTAGCAAAACGTTTGCGAATCGATGCCGCCTGGAAACGATCAACTTGCGCCCAAGGCACCACCACTACTTGACCCTCTCCCACTTTATAAAAAGGACCTTTGGCACCAATCTCAAAAAGCTCGGCATCTTCGTAATCCTTACCATCCGCCGTGACCGTAACCGCTCCAACACGTTCGCAAGTCACCATCCACGTCACGCTCGCTATGATTAAAACCATTATTATCTTCATATTTATAAAAAAACGATCAACTCACAGGCACCTGTTTTTTTTCACTCCCACATAAGCGACAAACATCCCCACCGCAAAGTGTATGCACAAAACTAACAAACACAACCACGATGCTTGCAGCGAAGTATCCACTACGTTATCCACCGCACTCAGGGTCCTGCTATCCAAAGAGGAAACCCCACCAGACCATGCCCAATAGGCAGAGATAAAAGGCCGCGTGATCCACTCAACGTAATTTGGCAAAGCCAACACCGCGCCCGAAAGAGGCAACTGGAAGCCCACCAAATAAACACTCAACAAAGAAGATTGCTCAGCCGTTTTGCTCATCGCAGATATGCCCAGACAGATCGCCGTCATCGCAGCATTGACCGCCAATAACAAAGCTAAATGCATGCCAAAGTCCTCGGTTGGTAAATGGCAGATGTTCTGCACAAAAATCGCCATCCACACCGATTGCACTAATACTAGAAAACCTAGAAAGGCCACCTTACTGGCTAGATAACTCAAAGGGTTCAGCCCCCCAAATCGCTCCTTCTCGTAAATTTGCCGTTCACCGGCAATTTCACGAGCAGAGTTGTTCGATGCCATCAGCGTCAACAAGATGACCTGAAACATAATCAACCCAGATATCAGTCCACCTGTTTTCAGATGATTCTTGAAAATCTCCGCCTGTTGATTCGCTTCCTCAATCGGGTTCGCCGCGATGCTCTCTGACAAACTTTTGATCGGCTCGATACCATCTAGGGCGAAAATCACCACCAACACTGGAAAGCCGATGAGAATAGCAATCTGCAAAAACAACTGCCCACCATCACGTAAAAATAGCTTCCAACGACGAATCAAAAGAGTCATGAACTGCACAAAAAAACCAGGCATCGCTGAAGACAGCGTGATCGTGCCATCTTGAGGCACAGCAGCAGTCTGAGGAACCGCTTGCGCGGCAGAATCCAAAGCTTCGTAATAATTGGCGCGATGTTTTTTCCAGGACTGCGCCCAATCGCTGCTCTCCCGTTTGGCTAGACGCGGATAGATGTCCTCAGCAATCGTCACACTGAAATAATGCTCCAAGGCTCTAGGCTGACCGTGGTAAACCACCTTACCTTCATGAAGCACTAAGACCGAATCATAGAGATCCAGATTTGCTAAGCTGTGCGTCACATTGATCACGATCCTACCAGCATCTCGCGACAGTTGATGCAACAACTTTACCACCTCCTGCTCAGATTTAGGATCTAAGCCACTGGTCACCTCATCACAAAGCAACAGCACAGGGTTGGTCACCAATTCCAAAGCAAGCGACAAACGACGGCGCTGACCGCCAGACAAAACCCTGACCGGCCGACCTCGGATAGCTGTCAGCCCAGTATCCTCTAAAACTTTTTCCAGCAAATCGTGAAAGGCTGCGCGCCCCTGACCGCGAACGCGCAAACGGATTGCACTTCTGACGCTCTCCTCCACCGTCAGCAATTCATACGCAATACTGAACTGCGGCACATAACCAATTTCGGAAGGTTCAAGATCGCCCTCCTCTGATAAATCTCTACCATTCCAGTAGAGATTACCCTTGCTCTCAACATTCAAGCCCGCGATCAGCTTGAGCAAAGTCGTCTTACCACAGCCAGAAGGCCCCACAATCGCCATAAAATGACCCGGGTTGATTTTCAAACTAGCATCATCGATGAGATGCACCTCTTCATCATTTTTCTCAATAGAGAAATAAATATCTTTTAGTTCGAGCACAGCGTGAGTTATGTTGAGATTGATTCAGAATAGGGATTTAGACACCTGAACATCGATAATGTTCGGCAATGATAGATTAAAGCTAGAAATAATGGCAACGCAATCACGTAAGATCAAAAAAACAGGCAAACCGTCCTCATCCAAGCTCCTCCTATGGCTATTAGGATCTATGGCCGTATTAGCTATCACGGTATTCATTGGTGTTTTTGCCATCAAAGGTGCCGTGACTCGTTATCTCAAAAGCACAGCCTTTCGTGATCAATTAATCACCGCAGTAGGAGAAAAGTTGCACGCCGATGTGGAATTAGAACAACTGCGCTGGGAAGGCAGCACCATCTATGCCGATGGCTGGCGCGCTCGCGGTCATCCACAAGCTGCCTTTGCCAAGCTCGAGATGGATGGCATACGCGCATCTTTTAGCGGAGTAAAAGACAAGCTGCTGCAACTGCCCGAGATCCGCATCAATCAAGTCACGGCAGATTTCTCCAAACAAGGACGCACTCCGATTACGGAATCGCCCTTAGCCAACACGGATAAAACTAACCACTCAGGCTCCGCGCCAGCTTGGTTGAAAAAATGGATCCCTACAGGCACCAAGATCGGTGTGGTTCACATCGAAGCCACCAACCTAAGCATTCACGATGAGCACGGAGTGAAACAAGTCGCGCTGAATTCCGTAGAAACTCAAAGCAAACCCTTAGCAGGTCCTCGCACTTGGGAAATCAACGCACGCAATGGTGAGCTATTCATCCGCGACTTCCCCACCCTATCCATTCGCCACCTCGAAACTCGTTGGAATCAAGATGACCTCTTCATCAACGACGCCTCTCTGATATTTTACGAAACTGCAGAAATCAGTGGTAGCGGAGACATCCAACTCGGCGCCAAGCCACAGCTGAATTTTGATCTCAAACTACAACACCTTGATACCTCCAAATTACTCTCTTCAGATTGGCAAAAGAAACTATCGGGTCAGCTCAACGCAGACTTTACGCTTAAGGGAAGCAGTAAAGATAAAAATGGACTGGTCAGCAAAGGAAGCGTGCATTTGAAAAACGGCGCCATCGAGGGAATGCCCATTCTCGACCTCATCGCTCAATACACCAAAATGCAACGTTTCAAACGCCTCGCCCTGCATCAAGCAAGCGCAGATTTTGTAAAAAAAGGAGACCGTATCGAAATCAGCAAGCTCGTCCTACAATCCGACGGATTGACTCGCCTAGAAGGCTCATTCGTATTAGAGAATAACCAGATCACACAAGGCAAATTTCAGTTAGGAGTCACCCCCGGCACCCTGCGCTGGATCCCCGGAGCTAAGCAAAAAGTTTTCACTCGCGCTAAAGATGGTTTCCTCTGGACCCCACTGGTCATCAGCGGCAGCCTCGACCAACCAAAAGAAGACCTCACCGCAAGGCTCACCGGAGCAGCGATCGAAGCCCTCGTCAACGATGCCCCCGCACAAGCCACCGACGCCGCCAAAAAAATTCTCAACAACCCAAGTGACGCGATCGACACAGGCAAAAAACTACTCGACTCCTTGATCCCGCTGTTTAAATGACGCATACGACAGGATGATTCACTTCGATACAAGTGGATGAAGAAGAAGAATGAAGCACTCGTTAGGGATGAATTACGCTCACAGAGGGGAAATAAGAACGATATCTTTTAACATCTCGTGTGATCAACCGAGAATTAGCGGACTCCGCATGTCCACCAATGAAAAAATCAGGTAGCACAAAATCCTTCGTCCCTCCTTTGCCTTTATATGCCTTGAAAGCTTTCGCTGCTCGAAATAGCCCATCTCTAGGAATCTCTAAATAATTCAACCTAAATTGGCGAATCAAATAATCAACCTCCGCCACAGAACCGTAATCAAAACATAGCTCAGCATAGATGGCAGAGTTAATAGATAGCTCCTCATCTGCGTATTGCTCCAAAATGGCAATCGACCAGTCTGCCCATCTGGGATCATCACTTACGATGTCGATGATCACGTTAGTATCTACAAAAACAGGCATCACTCACCTCTCGTAGCATTCATCCATTCATCGGTAGAAAGTCCCCTGCGCTTGCTGCCGCGAAGGCATGCAAACCTACTACGCCGCGCATCAGTTCCCACGTCCAGATTAGCCTTAACAAGAACCACCACTTCATCAAGAATCTGAAAATCCACCTCGGAAGCAGTCGATACCCCCATAAAGCGTCTTATATGCTGAGGAATGGTTACCTGCCCCTTACTCGTGATCTTCATAGTAATACCGTAAATAGTATTACTTTTTTTTGCAAGCTTTTTGTCGAACCACGCGCACCCCAAAAAAGCTGATAGTTTGGAATGCTGCGGCTTGACCTGCTTTTGGCGAACAGATTGCGCCCACTCAAGCTTCGTGGTATGCCGTATCTAACGGAAAAGCCTATCAGAACTTCCTCCATTAACCTCCCCCACCATCATTTTTGTATCAGCACTGACTTCCGCCCTCTATTACCTCGACATCTTGCAGTGTATCGTGCTGGTTTTTGCTTGGGTGATAAAGCGCTTGATGATTTATTTCTTCTCCGATACGATACGCAGCTTGTTACTCTTTCCTCGCCCTTTTTCCTCGGCCCAGACGCGACGCACGTGTTTGTAAATTTTATCGAGAACTGCTTTGTTATCGACCCGGTATTCCGCCGTGCGCACATGCGTAGTCGTCGGGTAGTTTTTGACCACTTGGGTCCACACTTCATCTGTCCCAGTCCGACTGGTCACGCCCTCTGCTACACTCCGCAAACGGTCGATGGCGTTTTTACCCATTGCCAGCGGAGAACCCTCCGCCACAGCTTCGATATAATAGAAACGTGCGGTTTGCGAGCCGGTCGTATCCACCGTGACTTCAAACACCCGCGCCGCGCCATCGACCACATATTGATGTTGGCTCACCGAGCTGATCGTACTCAGTCGCACCAGAAAACTTCCGCCTTGCAGTTCAATCTCCCAGAACCCTTGGATACCGACCGCTGCTGGATTGGTACCACCACCACCAGTGCTTTGGGCAAGCAACCCCCCTGTATAAGCAGCTTGCAGGGTGCATAGAATCAAAAAAAAATTGAGTATTCGAGTTTTCATAAAATAGTTGAGTGCAGTGGATAGTTTGAATTCGACCAAGTTCTACTCCATAGTATCGAAAAGCTATCACTTTGACAGCTCTTTTCAAAGCATTGAACGCCATCACTTGAACAAAGGTGCTAGATTTTTCAAAAAATCCGTCATGTTAAAAAAATACCGTCCTAACGTCGCTGCCATCTTACAAAAAAATGATGGCAAGATCCTCATCTGCCAACGCGCCGACCACCCCGAGTGTTGGCAATTCCCGCAGGGCGGTATCGACGAGGGGGAAAGCTCCACGCAAGCCCTGCACCGTGAACTCGAGGAAGAGATCGGCTTGCTCCCCTCTCAGTATGAAGTGTTAGCTCAACAAGACGGCTATCGTTACGATTTCCCTGCTGATACCCCTTTCAAAAAAGGTTTCGCCGGACAACAACAAACCTACTACTTATGCCGTTTCCTAGCAAAAGACAGCGACATCAGTCTCGATCACCATCAAGTCGAGTTTATAGATTTCCGCTGGATCGATCCCGCAGACTTTCAAGCTGAATGGTTACCACCCTTCAAACGCGAAGTGGTGATGCGAGCAATCACAGATTTATTAAACTGAAATAATTGGTATATACCGCTGATCTTTTCTTCTTCTATATCAGTGGAAATCAGTGCTATCAGTGGTTCTATTTTCCTCCACGTCATGCGAGTTTTACACAGCTACTTGAACATCGGGTCATCAGGGTTCCCCTGTGATAACAAATAAGCTAGCAAATCCAAAACATCATCTTTGCTCAGAGTATAGATCAATCCAGGCGGCATCATAGAAGTCGGCGACTGCTTTTGCCCTTTCAATTGGCTGCGATCAATGCTCACCGTATCACTTGGATTGAGCATATTCACATTCACCTGAATGTTATTCTTATTCAAATTCATGATCCGCCCTACAATCTCACTACCGTCTTTTTTAGTGAAAATCGTCGCGCCATATTGATCGCTGATTTCTTTGCTAGGCTCGATGATCGATTCGAGCAAATCACGCGGACTGAATTTTCCACCCGCACTGGTCAAATCTGGCCCGATCGCTCCTCCCTCTTGCTTGAATCGATGGCAAGCAAAACAAGTGCCCGCACCAAACATCTGACGCCCATTGCTAAAACTGCGTCCGCCTTCTAATCCCACGTTGATCACATCATCAAAGTCTGAAACCTTCCAAGCTTTGACAAAACTACGTGCCTCAAAAGTGAAGCGAGGAGTTTTGTTATCGGGCTTCGCTTCGATGATCTCTTTTAATGCCACCTTTTCCTCATCCGACAAATGAGACAGAGCATCCTTTTTCATATTTTCGACAAACAATCTGAAACTAGCTCCCCCCTGATACGCTGCCGCCAAAGTAAACCACTTGAAAAAATCTTCCCGCAATGACTTATTCCAGCCTACCGTCAAATGACGAAGGGACTTAGCGTAAGCCATTTGCTCCTCCTGCGATGGTGCAAACTTCAACAAAGCTACCCCCTTGGTCGCCGCGCTAGGCGCTTGCAAATAGACCAACAGCTGCAGCAACTCAGTATTCAGCTCAGGTGACTGTGCTGGCAAAAAATCCTGCAAATGCTCAATCATGGCAAGCCGAATCTCATCCGCTGGCGCCCCCATGCGAATGAATATCAGGCTATACGCTCTAACCAAATCCACTCGACTCCTCTCACCCAACATTTGCCAATCAATCTGCTTCAAGCGCTGCAACAATTCTCCTTGCAAGGACTTATCTCCATGCCTCGCCAGTGCGATCGCTGCTTGAATCACCGCCACGGGATCTTTTCCGCTCAAGGCTCGATCCTGCCAAGTAGCTACCGGTTGACTCTCTACCGCTATTCGTGCAGCAAAACGTAGGAACCGGTCAGGATCTCCCAAAAAGGGCCAAGCGCGCGCCAAAGCCTTGGCATCCGTTTTACCATGAAAGGCTTCCAAACTCTTACGCACAGCGGCAAGCTTGCTCGCAGCTACCCGCACGTTCTCGCCCTCTTTTTCCTTTCCTACATAAGTCACCCGATACAATCCCGACTGCACTCGGCGACCTCCGGTCGTGAAATACATCGCTCCATCCATCGGGTGAATCAGAATGTCCGTTAGCGGCAACGGCCGCCCAGTGATGAACTCCTCGAACTCAGCAGTGAAACTCGCCCCCTTGGCTCGCAAATGAACAGCATAAAGTTTGCCATAACTCCAATCACAAGCATACAAGGCATCTTGATATTTCTTAGGAAACTTAGCTCCAAAACCAAAGGCCACACCTGTCGGCGAGCCAGGCCCTATGTCGAGCACTGCCGGTAAACTGTCGGGATAATAAGCTGGCCATTTCCCTCCACCATTGCGCCAACCAAACTCCGCTCCACTGGTCACGTGATTGATCCTAGTAGGACGATACCAAGGCGTATTCATGTCCCACTCCATATCGGCGTCATAGGTGAACAGCTCGCCATTACGATCGAATGCCGCGTCATATTGATTGCGAAACCCTGTTGCGATCAACTCCCACTCCTTGCCATCAGGATCGGTCTTGGCTATCCAGCCTCCTGGAGCAAGCACCCCTTTCATGAAACCCTTGCCATACGGACGAGGCAGCAACTGGTCTTCGCCCCACACTTGCGGCACGCGTGATTGATTGACCGCAGTCACCGCAGTCTGATCGCCCACCACCACATAGAGGGAAGCGCCATCAGGTCCGAGCAACACCGCATGTGGACCATGTTCACCTCCACGATCAGCAAACTTGCGCAGCAATTTCACCTCATCAAAGTGATCGTCCCCATTAGTATCCTTCAATCGATATAAACCTCTGCCCTGGTTCACCTTTCCATTGACCACCACATACAGACTGTCAAAAGCAAACAAAAGCCCCTGGGCTTCTCCTATATCCAGGTCTATCTTTTCGATATCGCCAGAAGCTAAGATTTCGCCAGACTTGGGCGGGTTCATGCGATAGAGCTTACCGTATTGATCAGATACAATCAGCCGCCCTCGGTTATCGTAACACAAACTCACCCACGA
The DNA here is from genome assembly GCA_021648365.1 of Verrucomicrobiales bacterium. Lineage (GTDB taxonomy): Bacteria > Verrucomicrobiota > Verrucomicrobiia > Verrucomicrobiales > DEV007 > JAADHD01. The sequence continues at coordinate 131,100 of JAKISY010000001.1, read as the reverse complement.
ACCCTGCTCGGGCTTCGGCACCGAATACAACAACTCCACCTTGAACCCCTCTTTGACCTTCAGCTCCGCCGCCGGAGTAGCTTGAGATACACTCGAAGCATCCGGCTCAGCTTGCGCATGGACCAAAGCGAGCGCGAAGATCACAAAACCAAAAGGTGCTTTTAGGTAGATTCTAAACATAAAGACAACAGGTGCAATTTACATTACAAGACAAAAAAAATATTTAACCACTGATCTGCACTGATAAACACTGATAAATATTATTTTTCACTTCAATCCTTCTTTCCTATCAGTGTTATCAGTGACATCAGTGGTTTGATTCTTCAATTTGAAAAAAACCGCAGCAACTTAACTCAAAACCCACCCCTTGCGATACTCCCTACCCAAATACTTCTCTGCATCTGGAGCATTCGGGAACTTCATGTTCTTCGCATCCCATTCGAGTTTTTTACCAGCACGGAAAGCTACATTACCAAGGTGGTTAGCTTCTGTCAGTGGTCCTGCATAAGAAAACGGCGATCCCGTGGGTGAGCCTGTTTTGCACGCCAAAATCCACTCTGCGTGATGCCCAGGTGATTTGGCGATCGTCTGCGGCGGGTATTCGAAATCTTTGAAATCCACCTCGGGCAGCAATAAGTGTTTGCTGTAATCTGCTAGAATCATCCCTTTATCTCCAATGAACAGCACTCCATCGCCCCATTGCGGAATGCCTTTTTCATGCCAGATTTTGGGTTTTTCCGAACCTTGATGCCATGTCAAAGACACAGGCTCCATGTTGCCTCGAGCCCCGTATTCATATTTTGCCCACATCGAGGCGGGAGCGATTTCAGCATGGGCAGGAGGACCACCCGCTTCAATCGAAAGGGGTGCGTCCAGGTTCAAGGCCCAAAAAGGTAAATCGTTGCGGTGACTGCCCAAGTCCGACATCGTGCCATTGCCAAAATCCCACCATCGGTACCACTTGGGTCCAGGGAAATAAACATCATTATAAGGACGAAACGGTGCGGGTCCCACCCACAGATCCCAATCCAAAGTATCTGGCGGAGTCATCACTTCTTTCGGTCGCTCCTGAGTCGAAACGATATCCTTGTTCTTCTTCGCATCTTCAGGCGACTGCCAGCCCCAAGCGCGAGATACCCACACATGAGCCTCAGTCACCTTACCAATCGCTCCGGATTGCACCAACTCCACCACCCGACGGTAATTCTCTCCAGCGTGAATTTGGGTTCCCATCTGCGTCGCCACTCCAGCATCGGCTGCCGCTTTGGTGATGATGCGAGCTTCATGCACATCGCGAGTGATAGGCTTTTCACAATAGACATGCTTCTTTTGTTGCAAGGCGGGCAAAGTTGCAAAAGCGTGGGTGTGCTCCGTAGTGCTGACCACCACCGCATCAAACTCACCTTCTTTGAGATTATCATAGAGGGAACGAAAATCCTTAAAGGTTTTAGCTTTAGAATGTTGAGCTTTGGCTTTGCCGAGGTTCACCGCGTTCACATCGCACAACGCCACGATATTTTCCTCGCTTACTTTTTTCAGATTACTGCCACCGCGACCGCCCACACCGATCACCGCAATGTTCAATTTGGAATTAGGAGACTGACAGGAAACAATAGCTGGAAAGCCCAGCGAAGCTGTTCCGATAGAAACTCCAGCCTGAAGAAAACGCCTACGAGAAGAGCTCGATGATGAAAGGGATTTTTGTGAGTCCATAAGAAGAACAATCTAGCGACACTTATACAATCAGGTCAAGCTCTCTCTCAAGTTTGATCTTTTAAAACTCTGCTACATGGAAACCACCCGCAAAGTGTGTGCCGACAATACCTTCAGCTTCGATAAAACACATCTTAACTCACAGAAAGCCCAGAATATTTTCCCATCCTTCACATGCAGTAAATTCTTGAGATGACGCAAAGCAGAACTTCGTCTATGTTCGCATGTCGCTTTGTGTGGGATCTGCAAAAAAGCGACTGCTTTTAATTTTATGATGATTGATACAACAGTGAGGCGATTCTTTTTTCTAATATGCCTGTGGGTAAGCGTCGCTTCATCGCCTGCTGGGGCTCAAATCAAGATAAAGAATAGTGTGCCGGTCAAAAAGGCTCCGATCGATTTGCCTGCCAGCCCCCGTCCGGCATCACTCCCCCCTGTGCTTATAGACGATGCTCCTGATCCGCAAAGGGAGAAAAAAAATATGCTTGAGCGCATCGCGGACAATTTGTCAGCGCGAACTCAGGCAGTGCTCAAGCGAGAAAAAGCTCTTGCCGAACGAGAAAAAGCGCTGAGCGATCGTGAGCAAGCTTTGTTGGAACGCGAAACGATCATCGAGTCGCGGGAAAATTTGATCAAGCGACGAGAAAAGCTTCCCCCACCCCACGCTTGGAATGGACCTAAAACTCCAAGTGTGAAAGGCAAATACGTGGCAATCATCGATGGTAAAACGGGGCAGTTTTATCATTTGAAAAACGCTGACAAAAAAACGCCCGTTGCCAGCACTCAAAAACTTCTGACCGCCCTGATCGTGATCCGCAATGGAGACTTGGACAAAAAAGTGCTGGTCACTCCAGAGATCGCTAAAGTCGAACCGACAGTGATTGGGATCAAGCCAGGGCAACATTACACCCGACGAGAACTGCTGAAAGGTCTGTTGGTGCGTAGTGGCAATGATATCGCCGAATGCCTTGCGATTGACCAGGCGGGTAGCGTCGAGGCCTTCAGTGAGCAAATGAATGCCTACGCACTACTGCTCGGTATGAGCAATTCTCATTTCACTAACCCTCACGGGCTACCAGACAAGCGCCAATACTCTACTGCTCACGATATGGCGCTGCTCGCTTTTGAAGCTTACCAAGAACCTGTGATTCGCGATATGGTCAAAATCAAAAGCTGCGATTTCCATTTCAGCGACGGAAAGAAACGCACTTTGATCAATACCAACCGCGTTTTGCGCTCCTACCCTCTATGCAATGGCATGAAAACGGGTTACACGCGTGCTAGTGGTAAGTGTTTGATCTCCAGTGCGCATAAAGATGGTCAGGATCGTATTGTGATCATCATTGGCAGTTCTAGTGCTACTATTTGGAAAAGCTCCCACAGTTTATTAGAGTGGGCGCTGAACCTTGAGATTCAGTCTTAAGCTCAATCCTCTACAGCTGAATTACGCGGCGGCGACCTGCGTCGCTTGAAGGAAGTGGTGCAGAGAATGGACCAATTCCTGGGCATTCAATGATCCAGTGCACAGATAAGCTTGACCTCTTGCTATCAGTTTGTCTATATTCAACGGCATGTGTATTAAACCTTGGATTTCTCTATCTTTAGTGCTGTTTTTTTCCTGCGTGGCAAACAGCTCTCTATCTGCTCGCACTTTCAAAACTCTCACCGGAGTTCCGATCGATGCGTCTTTTATCAAGCTGGAGACTACCGGCACTCAGCAGGTAGCTGTGTTCAAAATGGATAGAACAGGTCGAGAATACAAGCTCCCCTTAGCTCGCCTTTCCAAACACGACCAGATGTTTGTCAGAAGCCAAGGCAAAAGGCAAACAAGCGGCGGGAATAATAACGTCATGCCATCCAAGATCCCTAGCAGTGCGCCCGTTCCTCCGCAGAGTGGTTCCAATTTTGCTTTTGCCAACCTCATGTCTAAACTGGTGAGCTTGCAAGGATCAAGCTTTAAATCATACGATGTGGCAGAATCTCCGCAGTATTTCGCTTTTTATTTCGCTGCTGGATGGTGCGGACCTTGCAAACGTTTCACCCCTCAACTTGCCAAATATTACAAAAACAATATAGCTTTCGCCAATCCTAAGTTTGAAATCATCTTTGTGAGTCGCGACAATAGTAAGTCTGACATGAAGGGCTATATGAAGGAGATGAATATGCCTTGGCCTGCAGTGGATTATGCTAATTCCAATCGTGAAAAGCTGATCCAAAAATACGCACCTAGCGGCACGCCTAGCTTGGTCTTAGTCGATCGGTCGGGCAAAGTGATCTCTGAAAGTTTTGTAGATGGCAAGCCTCGTGGAGCCTTTGCAGTGAAACAGGACATGGCGGTTTGGTTCACCGACGGCGAACGCACTGCTACTGGACGCATCAAATCTTCTCTCACTCATGACAAAAGAGTATCAGACTAAGCTAAGCCTTTTGCACTAGCAAGATGATGTCCAAACAGCAACTCTACAGTCTTTGTTTGGTTTTGATAAGCACTCTGTTTTGTCTGCCTCTCCAGGCCCAGAAGCCGATCCTGTTGGATGGCGATACAGCACCACAATGGTTGCCTATTTTCAAAGGCATCGAGATCGCTCGTGGCATGTTGACCAATGACCGAGATTTGCAAAAATGTGTCGCTGTGAGGATCGACCTGCGTGAACCGGGTATCCGCTTTTTTGCCACTCCGGGCAACGGAGCGGCGGCTAAAGAAACCGACTCTGCCACAGCTGGCGGCTTTCTAAAAAAACACCAGCTACAAGTAGTAGTGAACACTTCGTTTTTTGATCCCTGCTGTTTTGGACCTGCAGGCGAGGCCAAAGACCTGTCGGGACTAGCAGTGGCTCAAGGCGAGCTGGTTTCTCCATGGTCAGACACGCGACCTGTAGGTATCGCTGTATCAAAAAATAACCGTCCTTTTTTCGTCAATCGCCCACCCCCCAAAGTTGGTTCATTGCAGTTTGCGGTGACTGGCAACACCCTGCTGAATGAAGGCAAACCTACCCGTAAGCCGAATCAAAAAAAAGAACCTCGCACGGCGGCAGGGTTTTCAAAAGATGGGCGTTATTTGATCTTTGTCGTGATTGACGGTCGTAGCCTCTTTCGTAGTAAAGGAGCCAACCTCTACCACACTGCATTGTGGCTGATACGCTTTGGCGCATGGCAAGGCTGCAATCTCGATGGCGGAGGATCCTCTACTTTGGTGATGGATAACGGCAAAGGAGGCTACCGCTTGCTCAACTACCCTTCGGGTGGACGAGAGCGCTTTGTCGGCAATTTGTTGGGGGTTTACGCCACACCGCTAGGCGCAATCAAAGCCAAGCCTATAAAAAGTAAAAAGAAAAAATAGCGTTTGCGAAAAGGCTGTCATCTATCGGCGACTCCTTGTATAACGTAATTTCAGCCTTTAGGTTGCACCGCATCAAAAGAACACGCGGCGATCACATGATCGTCAGTAAGATCTGCAGTCAGATACTTGTGCTGCCAAGCTTGTTGCAACTTGACTGACTCAGCCCCTTTTTTTTGGCAACGCTTGACCGAGAGCAGGCAGTAGGAAAAAAGTGATTGCGAGCAGTAAAATAGGGCTGATTTTCATACCCGCCCAGTCTCACTCATATCCGCCTATCTCGCAAGTTTCAAGAACCTTGGTGATCAGGACTAAAATCACCAGCGTGATAAGAGCTACGCACCAAAGGCCCTGAAGAAACATGGATGAAGCCTCGCTGCAAAGCCTCTTCTTTTAACTGCGCGAAAACATCAGGATGAATGTATTCCACCACTGGTAAATGGTTTTTTGAAGGTTGCAGATACTGCCCCATCGTCAGCACCTCCACTCCATGCGCTCGCAAATCGTCCATCGCTACCAATACCTCATCGACACTTTCCCCCAATCCCAACATCAAGCCACTTTTGCTGGTGGTCTTATTACCCAAAGATTCAGCCATCTGTTTGGCCTGCTTGAGCACCTCCAGTGATCGCTCATACTTCGCTCTCGATCTCACCAAACTTGTCAGACGCTTCACCGTCTCCAAATTGTGATTGAACACCTCGGGAGCAGCCTCCATGACGGCTAAAATAGCGTCATTTTTCAAATTAAAATCTGGCACCAATACCTCGATCACCACTGAGTCATCTTTCGCCCTCACCGCACGAATCGTATTGGCAAAATGCTGCGCCCCGCCATCGGCGAGATCATCTCTAGCCACTGCGGTGATCACCACATGCTTCAAACCCAGTCGATGGCAAGCCTCCGCCACGCGCTCAGGCTCATCCGCCTCCAACGCAAAAGGTTTGGCCGTTTTGACCGCACAGAATCCACAGGCACGAGTGCAGCGATCACCCGCGATCATGAAAGTCGCCGTACCCTGCTGCCAGCACTCCCAACGATTGGGGCACTGCGCTTCTTCGCACACCGTGACCAATTTCAAATCCGAGACCATCGCTTTGGTGGACCAAAACTTAGGATCACTCGGCAAGTTCACCCGCAACCATTCAGGTTTACGCTCTTTTTTTCTAAGCAAAGTATCCATACCTAATTCTTAATTCCAAATTCCTAATTCTCACCCCTACCATTGCTGCGGAATCGGTGAATCTTCTGTCCACTTACGATACCTCGAACCAATGAATTCTGCCAGCTCAGCTTGATTGTCACGCCCATTGCCCTCGATCTGCATCGGTTCACCAAATTCAAAATGCACAGGACACTGAGGACGAATTTTTCCAAAATCCCGCACCTTCCACCCGTCCGAACCCCACGCATCGGTGCGCAAAGCAACTGGCACCACCGGCACCCCCGCCCGTTTGGCGATCTTAACCGCAATCGAGTTGAACTTTTCCTGATCGAAACCCGTGGTGCGTTTTCCCTGCGGGAAAACCACCATCGATACGCCCTTTTGCAAGCGCTCCACGCCACCTGTGAGCATCGTTTTCAGATCCTCTCTCGGGCTAGAATAATTCACCACCACCGGATCACAGGACTGCATCACATGTTTGAACACAGGGTATTCAATCAAACTCTGTTTGATCACAAACGTCACATCCAGATGTGGCTGAATGATCGCAGGCAAAACAAAAGTTTCCAAAGTACTCATGTGGTTGCCAACAAACACACAAGGGGAATCGAGCTTCTTGAGCACAGCCACATTTTTGATCGTCATCTGCACCCCAGATCCCTCCAAGGCACGAGTGATCCCACGACTGCTACTCGCCCAGGCAGCACGATCATAAAGACCTTTTTCCGCCATTCTAGCAGCATTCAAAACCACAAAAAACGCGCGCGGATAATAGACCAAGCTAGGAAAAAGTTTTGCCAACCAAGAGGCACTTTTTTCGGAAGTCTTATAATCTTCCATTAATTTTTCACTAGCAGGCCACATCATTTTAAAAATTCGCTGATTCAGTTTAGATTCCTAAACTCCCATTGTCTAGATAACAACAGAATTGCGTGAAAGGAACCCATACTGGAGCATTATTCAAGCTCCAAGTAGAGAGAACTGCTTTCCTCTATAAGCAAATAGCAGACACTATCGTAGCTATTGCATTATTAGAAGCTGCTGCTATGAGTTGAAACAGCAACAAACCCGCTCGACCGCAAACATGTCGAAGCTTTGGCAAACGACATGGACCACCAATAATCCCCCACCATCAAGTGAACACCCTCCGCATCCTCCGTATCGATTTCCACATCATCCACACGCGGACGAGGTTCCCATTTCACTATGGCATCGCTTCGATGAATGAGGTGCCACACCTTTTCCTGCGGGCCGAACTAGAAATCGACGGGCAGCCAGCCATTGGCATCAGCGCAGATGGACTGCCGCCCAAATGGTTCACCAAAGTAGCCGAAGACACACCAGAAGAGGAACTATCTGGCATCCTAGAGAGCATCACTCACGCCGCAAGAACAGCTGAAATCATCGCGACGCAGGACAGCTTGTTTGATTTCTGGAAAGAACTCTATCACCAACAAATAGAGTGGGCACATCAAAATGACATAGCGCCCCTACTCGCCCAATTTGGCGTCAGCTTGATCGAGCGCGCCATGATCGATGCTTTCTGCCGTGCCAAAGACACCACCTTCGCCCAAGCACTCGCACAGAACCGCTTCGGCATCCGCCTCGACCAACTGCACCCCGAACTCGACAGCCGCAGTCCTGCCGACTATCTGCCAGCGCCCAACAGCCAAGCAGCGACCCTGATCACCCGTCATACCATCGGACTCAGCGACCCTATCCGCGCTTCTGACATCTCCGAAGCTGCGCGCGCCGACGACGGCTTACCACAAGCGCTAGAAGACTGCATCCAGACCTATTGGGTGAACTGGTTCAAAATCAAACTCTGCGGAGACCTGCAAACCGACCTCGAACGCATGGCAGCTCTTGCAGAACTTTTCGCCCAACAAGTCCCAACCTACCACTTCACCCTCGACGGCAACGAACAGTTCAAGACCATCGAAGCCTTCCATGCCTACTGGGATCAATGCCTCGCCGACCCGAGGCTCGACGACTTTTTCTCACCCGCACACTTGCTTTTTGTCGAACAGCCCCTGCATCGCGATCAAGCGCTAGCTGACCACGTCGCAGCAGACCTCACCTCCTGGTCAGAGTCACCTCCCCTCATCATCGACGAATCCGACTCCAGCCTGCAATCCTGCGCCCGAGCCCTCAAACTCGGTTATGCCGGCACCAGCCACAAAAACTGCAAAGGCATTTTCAAAAGCATCGCCAACGCCTGCCTACTCAAACATCGCGCCCAGCACGATCCGACCGCAGCCTTGCCCATTCTCAGTGGCGAAGACCTAGTCAATATCGGCCCCGTCGCCCTGCTGCAAGACCTCACTGTCATGCACGCCCTAGGCATCAAACACGTAGAGCGCAACGGCCACCACTACATGCGCGGACTCAGCGCCTTTCCTCAAGAAGTGCAGGCACAGACCCTGCAAGATCACGCCGACCTTTATCAAACCGATCAAGAGAACATCCCCTGCGTCCACATCAAAGGAGGAAAGGTCAACATCCAAAGCCTGCTCGACGCCCCCTTCGGCACCGCCTTTCGCATCGATCAAGTCATGCCTGATTGGACCTGGCTCTCAGTCAATGAGATCAAAGTCTCACACCTGCTCAATGGCTCCGTGTAAAGCGAGCCAGATGGCATCCCCCGACACACACTCCACTCGGTGACGTAGCCCAGCAGGCAGTTCAAGATAATCCCCAGCATGCATTTCAACGGTCTGCTCCTCCTCTGCCTCGCCTTTAGCCAACAGCAAACACGCCTCACCGCGCAACAACATCACCCACTCATCCTCGTCCTGTTCATACCAAAAGCCCACTGGCGAAGCGTGACCGCCCGAGACGATCCGCTGCAAGCGCACAGTGGGTTTTCCGTGATCCACAAAGTTCGTGAGCGGCTCCACCACCTCTGCACCTTTCACATCAGGCAAGTTCGCGAAAAAATTCTGCATCACTGCTTCAGATGCCGCTGAGTGATCGTCTGCAAGGCATCCAGCCAACGCGGGTGCTCATTCAGACAAGGAATCAAATCGAGCGAATCGCCTCCAGCTTTGATGAAATCCTCCTTACCACGCATCCCAATTTCCTCGATCGTTTCCAGACAATCCGAAATAAACACCGGGCAAATCACCAACAATTTTTTGATCCCTTTACCTGGCATCTCGTCGATCACATGATCAGTGTAAGGTTTTAGCCAAGGCTCACGCCCCAAACGAGATTGGAAAGAGTGCGAGTATTTATCCTTCGGAATCCCCGCCTTTTTCACAAAAGCATCCATCGTCTTAAAACACTGGGCACGGTAACACATCGAAAAAGAAGCATCTCCTTCATCGCAACAATAGCCCTCAGGAATTTCAAGATGCCCGCCATCAGGATCCGATTTGTGCAAATGACGCTCAGGGATACCGTGAAAACTGAACAACAAATGATCATAACCCTGACTCAATAAATCAGCAGAACAGTCCACCAAAGCCTCGATGTAATCCTCATCATCATAATAAGGAGGCACCACCTCCAAAGCCATTTGCGGCGCCATTTTTTTCGCCACCACCTTCACCCGCTCCACCGCGCTCTCATAACTCGACATCGCATAATGAGGGAACAAAGGCACCACCGCTAGGTCAGTCACCCCCTGTTCCTTGAGCTTGCCAATAGCACTCTCAATCGAGGGATTCTGGTAACGCATCGCCAACTCCACCACCGCATCTGGAAAACGTTTTTCCATCTCATCGCGAATAGCGCGGCTCGATATCACCAAAGGCGAACCCTCAGGCTGCCATATTTTTTTATACGCCTCAGCCGACTCCTTCGGACGCGACGGCAAAATAGCAAAATGCACCACGCAAAAGCGAATCGGATAAGGCGCATCCAGCACCTTGCCATCCATCAAAAATTGACGTAAATACCGCCGAACATCTCCCACATCCGTGGAATCCGGCGACCCTAGATTGACTAACAATATACCCTGCTTTGACATGATTTGATTCTCAAAAAGAACTCCTACACTGGAACCCTCACATTTTCCGCTACTTTTTCTTCAAACCTTCATCCTTCCCATCAAGCACCACTTGACAAACGCCCTTGCCCCGCTATCTACCAAACCATGACAGATAAGGCAAATTCATCAAAACAGACTTTCCAAGCCGAAGTGCAGCAGTTGCTGGACATCGTGATCCACTCCATCTACACGGATAAGGAAATTTTCATTCGTGAACTGGTGTCCAACGCAGCCGACGCCCTCGAAAAACTGCAGGTCTTGAAACTGAAAGAAAACGACATCTTCGAAGCCGATCAAGAACTCGAGATCAAAATCGCCCTCGACGAAGAAGCTGGCACCATCACCATCACCGATAACGGATTGGGAATGACCCGCGAAGAGCTGGTAGAAAACCTCGGCACCATAGCCCACTCAGGCTCCAAAAAATTCCTCCAATCCCTATCCGAAAGTGGGCAAAAAGAATCCAGCCTGATCGGACAATTTGGCGTCGGTTTTTACAGCTCTTTCATGGTCTCCGACGAAGTCGAGGTTTACACCCACTCTTGGCAAAAAGACGGCGAATCCCTCTGTTGGAAAAGTGACGGCAAAACCGGCTACACCATCGAAGACGTCGAAGATCAAGCACGCGGCTGCCGCATCGTCATCCACCTGCGCGAAGACCAAAAAGACTTTAGCAAAAAAGCCACCGTACAGAAAGTTCTGGAAACCTATTCCAACTTCGTCCCCTTCCCCATCCAACTCGAAGGCGAGCGCATCAACAAGGTCGAAGCCCTGTGGCGCAAAAGCAAATCCGAGATCAGCGACGAAGAATACACCGAGTTTTATCACTTCACCGCAGGTGCCTTTGACGAACCTCGCTACCGCATGCACTTCAGTGCCGACGCACCGATCGAGATCAACGCCCTACTCTTCACCCCATCCGAGAATCAAGAACTCTGGGGCATGGGACAAATGGAACCCGGCGTCTCTCTCTATTGCAAAAACATCCTGATCGACGACAAACCCAAAGGACTGCTACCCGACTGGTTGCGCTTCTTGAAAGGCGTGATCGACAGCAGTGACCTACCACTGAGCCTCTCCCGCGAATCCATGCAAGACAGTGCATTGATCCAAAAGCTCAACCGCGTAGTCACACGGCGTTTCTTGAAATTTCTTAGCAAACAAGCCAAATCAGAACCCGATAAATACCTCGAGTTCTACAAAAAATTCAACCGCTTCCTCAAAGAAGGCGTCGCCTCCGACCCCGACCACCAAGAAGCACTTGCCGACCTATTACGCTTTCAGTCATCCATGACCGAAACTGGCGAGCTGACCTCTTTTGCTCAATACCTAGACCGAGCCAAAGAAGATCAAAAACAAATCTACTACCTCATCGCCGATGACCGCAAAGCGATCGAAGCAGGCCCCTACCTCGAAGCCTTCAAATCTCGAGGCATCGAAGTCATCTACTTCCTCGAGCCCATCGACGACTACGTGGTCAGTCGCCTAGCCAAATACAAAGAAAAAGAACTGATCTCCGCCGATCGCGCCGACATCGAACTCGACGACAGCACGCTCGAAGAAAAAGGCGAACGCCTCGACGATCAAACCTTGGAAAAACTCTGCACCTTCATTAACGAAGAACTCGGTGAACAAGTGGAGAAAGTCGAAGCCAGCGACCGCCTGATCGACAGCCCCGCCGCCACCTTTGATCCCGGTGATCAAATGAGCGCGCAAATGCGACGCATGATGCAAGCCCTCAACCCCGACGAAGCAGCTCCGCCCGTCAAAGTGAACCTGCAGATCAACCCGCGTCACGAACTGATCCATCAGCTCGCCAGCGCGCAGGAAAACAACCCAGAGCTCGCCAAACTCGTCGCCGCACAGATCTTAGACACCTCCCTGCTCGCATCAGGCCAACTCGACGACCGCACCTCGCTGATCAATCGCAGCTTCGACCTGATGAAATCCGCCCTAGCAGAGAAGAAATAACCACCAGCCATCTTTTCGAAAGCGCACAATAACGTGCCCCTCCATTCACCATCCGTTGGAGGGGCAAGTTCCACCTTGCCTGCGTAGCCGAGTATAACCATCTGATTTGAGGGATCGATTACGACAGCGATCACCGCTTCGCTGACAACGAATTAACCTAAATCCCTACAGCCTAGATCACTCCCGAATCCCAGGAATCGGACCATAAGCAACCAACTTACTTTTGCTATTCGGATTCATTTCAAACACATCCACCCCAGCACCGTGATGCCCTTTCGACTTAGATCCACGAGCGCCAAACATGTATTGACGCCCCGTCTTAGGATTCTGACCAAGGTAGATCATCACATGCGTCACCTTGTTTCCTGAACGATAAGTCTTTCCCCAAAAAACCAAATCTCCAGGTTTCATTTTTGCATAAGCCTTTTTGGGTGAACTCCAGAAGCGTATTTTTTTAAGCCCACCTTTTTGTGCCAGCCACTGGTATTGAGTGAAAGATGTCCTCGGCACATCATTGACCCCCATCTCTTTCAAAATATGCTGCACCGTAGCCGAGCAATCCAGCCCACCCTTATCTGGATTCGCTCCCCCAAAACGATAGTCTAATTTTTTCGCAGCTAACTGATGGCACCTCCACCTTAATTCATCCACCCTAGACATTTGCGAAAAATTCGGCCCTTGAGGTGCTGAAACCACAGCCTGAGACACGGCACCACTCGCTGCCATCACCCCCACACCTCCACCTGTCTGTTTTTGTCCATACACCCAACCCGAACTCAAACAAACAAGCCCGATCAGGCTCATCCAGCCCATCCTCTCGCGTCTCTTCATTAGCTGCTTCATGCTTCCAACTTACTTTATTTTTATGAAAATTACAAATAAATCTAACTGCTAGAATATTGACCTATTACATTTACTGTTCTAGCCTCCATCATTAGTGAGCAAGATGCGATCAACAACGAGCCTATAACCTGTGAATACTCCCGCACATGGCATCATCAGCCTGATGATGCTCGATCATGGAAAAGGGAATAAAAATCTCACCCTTCCGATCGCCCTAGGCGCGATTCTGCCCGAAGCACCGATCTTTCTCTTTTGGCTGATACAAAAATTCATACTTTCCAAACCCGAAGCTTGGATCTGGTCGCTCACCCACGATCGCCCCGCTTGGCAGTTATCAGTTGACCTACTAAACTCCCTGCCCATCATCCTCATCGCACTTCTGATTACTTTGTGGATCAAGCACTCTTGGTTGATTGCCTTTTTTGCCAGCGCAGCTTTGCACCTACTCTGCGATCTACCTTTCCATGGCAAAGAAGCTTGGCAACATTGGTTACCGTTCAAACACTGGCAATTGGATGATTGTATCTCCTATCAGCAATCCGCCACGGGAGAGTCTTGGCATTTTTTCACCGAGATAGCCCTAGTTTTGATCGGCTCGCTTTATCTCATCCGCAAAAAAACACAAGCCACTCGCATCGCCGCTATTTTTTTCCTAGTCAGCTACGCCGCCTGCCTTATCTACGCTTGGAGCAACTAAATCACTCCTTCACGCGGTCAATCTTGGCTCCAAGATCAATCAACTTCTCATCAATATGCTCATAGCCGCGGTCAATGTGATACACCCGATTGATCTCGGTCACGCCCTTCGCAGTCAAACCCGCTAAGACCAAAGCTGCTGATGCACGCAAGTCACTTGCCATCACTGGGGCAGCACTCAGTCGCTCCACTCCTTTGATGATCGCCGTAGCACCCTCAAGTTCGATATCTGCACCCATGCGTTTCAGCTCTGGCACATGCATGAAGCGTTGCGGGAAAATCGTCTCGGTCACCACACTGATTCCTTTCATGGTAGCAAACATCGCACAGAACTGCGCTTGCATATCGGTAGGGAATCCTCCGTAGGGTTCAGTGGTCACATTGCAGCCGATCCTCTCCTTACCATTGTGCAAATGGATCGTATCTTCCTTCACATCCAGCGTAAAACCACACTGACGCAAGACATCGATCACCGCAGTCAAATGCTCGGCATCGACGCGCTTCAAGGTCACGCCTTTTGCCCCCCCTGCCATCGCAGCTGCCACCAAAAACGTACCCGCTTCGATCCTGTCTGGAATCACCCGATGCTCCACCCCATGCAAGTCTTTAACGCCTTCGATCACAATGCGACGCGTGCCAGCACCCTCAATCTTCGCTCCCATTTTATTGAGAAAATCTGCCAAATCTTTCACCTCAGGTTCGCAGGCAGCTCCCTCGATCACCGTCGTTCCTTCCGCCAAAGTCGCTGCCATCATCAGATTATCAGTACCCAACACCGTCGAGCCGTGGCGACCACGCAAAGAGATCTCCGCTCCCTGCAAACCCTGCTCACATTGAATCAGCATATCGCCACCCTCCATTTGAACATCAGCGCCCAATCCCTCTAAACCCTTCAAATGCAAATCCACTGGGCGATCTCCAATCACACAGCCGCCCGGCATCGAAACACTAGCCTTTTGCAGACGCGCCAACAAAGGTCCCATCACACAGATCGAGGCGCGCATCTTGCGCACCAATTCATACGGCGCGTCCGGTTTAATGTTCTCAGCTTTGACGGTCACCGTGCCACTAGCACGCTCGACCTCTGCACCCAGATTTTGCAAAATCTGAATCATATAGTTGGTATCACTGACGTCTGGCACTCGTCGAATCACGCAGGTGCCTTTGGTCAACAAAGTCGCTGCCAAAATCGGCAACGATGAATTTTTTGATCCACTGATCGCCACCGTTCCCTCCAATTGCGCTCCGCCATGTACTAAAAGTTTATCCATATCTGTCCTTTCCTAAACACTACTTTTTTCATCAACCTCACGAGCAAAAAGAAAACGTTCATGCCCGCTATCATCACTCACTATTTCTACTTGCTGCAAGCCAGCTTCAACCGCTCGATCACGCAACACGTTCGCTTGCTGGTAGCCAAACTCCATCGCCACCATCGCCTCGGGCTTCATATACGTTCGACACTGCTGCAAAAAACGCTCCATCAATTCGGTGCCCTGCACCCCTCCCAACAAAGCCAATGAAGGATCGCATTGCACCTCTCTACTCAGCTTTTGCATATCTGCTTGAGAGATATAAGGCAAATTTGCCACGATCAAATCATACTCACCGCTAACGGCATCAAACAAATCCGATTGCAACAGGCTCACGCTTTTTTCATCGATCCCCAAGCGCTCACGATTCTCGCCAGCTAGCGCAAGGGCGTCGTCGGAGAAATCCACCAAAGTCACCTGCGCACCCAGCCTCTCTCCAAGCTTAGCGGATAAAGTTAATCCAATCACTCCCGATCCCGTTCCCATATCGAGAATACGCACCCCCTCTTGCCAATCTTTCGCCAAAAGCAATTCGAGCAGTTCTTCCGTTTCAGGCCTAGGCACGAGTCCACGTTCATCACAGCTGAACTCATGATCGCTGAATTCCACACTACCCACCAGATGTTGCACCGGCACGCCTTCTGCCCGTCGTTTCACCAAATCTCGCAAGACTTGCAGCACCTCCTCCGACATCGGACGATCAAAGTCCAAATACAACTGCATGCGATCGCATTGCAAGGCGAACGCCAGCAAATGCTGCATGTTCAAACGCCCCTCCGCCACTCCGTGACGCTCCAGATAAGCCTCGCCCTTTTGCAAAGTATCTAGAATCGTCGTCATTTTCAGAAGAAAGAAGTCAAGATTTAGGATTCACGAGTGATCAGTTCAGCCATCAAGTCAGCTCCGCTTCCAACTCATGCAGACGCTCTTCCATCTCCGATACCCGCAGTTTGTCGAACAGCTCCTCCAGATTCCCCTCCATCACCTGATCGAGGTTATACCCTGTGTAACCGATGCGGTGATCCGTTAACCTATTTTGTGGAAAATTGTAAGTCCGTATTTTTTCCTCACGACCACCAGAACCAATCAAATTACGTCGATGAGAAGAATACTTCTCCTCTTCCTCACGCTTTTTTCGTTCCAACAACTTAGCGCGCAAAATCTGCAACGCCTTTTCCTTGTTCTTGCCCTGACTACGACCGTCCTGACATTTCACCATCAAACCTGTCGGCAAGTGAGTCACCTGCACCGCAGAGTCTGTGGTATTGACATGCTGCCCACCGGGGCCACCCGAGCGTGTCGCCTGGATATGCAGCTCATCTGGTTTGAGCACCACATCGATCTCGCGAGCCTCAGGCATCATCGCCACCGTCGCAGTCGAAGTATGAATCCGTCCCTGAGTCTCCGTATCGGGAACGCGTTGCACCCGATGCACTCCGCTTTCGTATTTCAAAATATTGTAAACTTCCTCCCCCGATGCCTTGAACACCACCTCCTTGAATCCCCCCACCTCAGACGGACTCGCCTCGAGCAACTCCACTTTCCAATTCCCTTTTTCACTCAAACGCGAATACATGCGATACAAATCTCCCGCAAACAACGACGCCTCATCGCCACCCGTGCCAGCTCGTATCTCTACGATCACATCCCGCTCCTCAGCAGGGTCTGGGGGCAGCAGAGCTATCGTGATCTCTTGTTCTAAGCGTGGAATTTTCTCCTCTAAGTCAGGAATTTCCTCCGCCGCCATCTCCGCCATCTCAGGATCATCCGAAGAAGCCAATTCTTTGTTCTCAAGCAAATCAACTTTTGCTTGAGTGAACTCCTGCCACAATTTTAGCAATTTCCCCGTGCGGTTGTATTCCCGCGTGACGGCTGTCGCCTTATCTGCATCATCATAAAACCCTGGCGCCGCCATCGACGATTCTAGACCAGCCAACTGGTTCTTTTTTTTCTCGATCAAAGGCTCAAAATCCATGACTTCAACTGGCTTGGGGTGGGAATAAAATAAAACAGAGCCTGCAACTTAAGCACGCGCAATAAAACGAAAAAACGGTGAAAACGAGCGCCTACGCGTCGTCATCACCGTTTCAACAAAACAATATCTAAGCAGAAGCTTCTGTGCTCGCTTCTTCTTTAGCTGGCTCAGCTTCTTTAGCAGGAGCTTCCGCTTTAGCTGGTGCCTCTTCTTTAGCCGCGGGAGGCGTTGCAGCTGGTGTAGGCTTCGGCGCACTGCGACGAGCCTTCGCACTACCGTAGCGCTGGGTGAACTTGTCCACACGACCAGCGGTATCAACAAAACGTTGCTCGCCAGTAAAAAAAGGATGACAAGACGAACAAATACCTACCCGCATATCGGGAGAAGTTGAACGTGTTTGGATCACCGCACCGCAAGAGCACTGGATCACCGATTCTTTGTATTCAGGATGAATATCTGCCTTCATCAGAGTATAAAATTTTGTAAATTTGCTTAATTAAGTTTGATGGTTTGACCAACCAAACAAGACGAAGCGCACTCTAGAACAGACTTTCCCCATAGCAAGTGGAAATATCCCTCTTCTTGCCGCGATCGACGAACCAACCTTGCTCATCACTGGATCACCTCCACTTTCAAATCCCTCAATACCCGCAGCGCCCCCCATTGCGCCCCCCGCATCCTGCGCCCACCATCCTTTCTCTTCTCGCCAAAGTCATCCCTCTTACCCTCAAAAAAATCATCCACAAATCGCTGACTCCCCAACACCGCCCCATCGCTGAAATATCGCACCCGACAGCGTAAAGCCACCGCTACCGGCAAACGACCGCCAGATTCCAACACCTCTGCAATCTCCTCCTGACTGAACCCTCCCTTGCCCTTCACATAACCATCCACGCTAGCATCGGCCTCCACCTCTTCCCCTTTCACATACAACAGACACCTATATTCCGCCTCCACCTTCCTCCAAGCCACTCGCTGACGTCCCGTCACCGCAAAAGTCAAAGCCTGACGCGCCCCACGATTCCCCGCCACCGCCGCCGCATAAGAACACCAGCGATACCCCTCCGGCACCTGCGCCAACCCCGCACGGATCGGATTCAGATCAATGTAAGCCGCCACCGTGCGCAAAGCCTCACTGCCATCATCCCCCTCGCCAGCACCTCCTTGACCGCCATAGCCTTGCGAAGGAGGTTCCAGCAACACACTCTTAAAACGCCCCTGCCACAAAGCACCATCACGACCATGTTTTTTGTTATAGGCCAGAGTCATTTTCATCTTCAACTCCTTCATGAACATCGACAAATCAAACAACCTCTCACGCACCCCCTGCGCGATTTCATCCAAACGGCTCTCCGCCGCCATTTCCTCACACCGTTCCACCTCCGCCATTGCCATCTTCGTCGACCACTCCCCCTTCAGCATCTTCAACCGCTCCAAATAATCCCCGCGCGACCACCCCCGCAAAGCCTGCTCCTTATCCGGCACCTCCAGCAGCAAATGAAAGTGATTCCCCATAAAGCACCATGCCAGCGCCCTCAACCCCGAAAATTTCAACTGCTTCAACATCAAAATCCGAAAAGCCTCCTTCTCATCATCCCCAAAAAGAATAGCCCTCCCCGCCGTCCGACTCACCACATGATAATAGTTCGTTTGCCCCTCTGGCCCCAATAAAAATTCACGCGTCTTTCTCATGTCAAAAAGGCTATCCGACAAAATCCAACACGTCAATCATTTTCTTTATAAGAGGTCTGACCTCTAAAGCTCATGACCTCTAAAGCTCAGACCTCTAAAGCTCAAATCCCCTCACCTCGACTACTTCGCCGATAGTTTTTCCACCATTTTTTCTCCAGACACAATCGAATCTGCTAGCGAAATCCCATCGCGGCAGTGACCCGCTAGATGAATGCCTGAGTGCTTCGCTTCGAAGTCCTGCATCGTCTCCAAAAACCTTCCATAGCCCACTTCATACTGAGGTATCGCCCGTGGATACAAAAAACTGTGCTCAAAGACAGGCTCACCCGTGATGCCGTAAATCTTGCGCAAATCCTCCATCACCAAGTGCACCCGCTCATCTTCAGGTCTCAGAGCCAAGTCAGGCGAACGAGCCCCGCCCACGTAAGTCGTCAACAATACATGCCCCTCGGGCGCACGCTCAGGAAATAAAGACGAAGTGAAAAGCGTGCCTAAAGTATTCACCTTCTCCACCTCGGGGTTCAAGGTGCCAAAGCCCGCCAGCGAATGCTGCACTTGATCGCGCCTGAATCCCAGCACCACACTCGACACCGGCGGATAGACGATCTCTTTGAGTGAGTCCAGTGCCAGCTCATCGCCAGCGGGATTCCCCGCATGATCAAATTTCAACTCCGCTAACCTATAAGCAGGCAACGCCAAAACCACCTCATCAAAAAAATCAGCTACCATCCCCTTTTCACTTTCTAGCAGCCAACGACCATCCTCTGTTTTAGCCAGTCGTATCACCGCCGTATTCAGGCGCAGAGCCCCCGCCAAATAGTCCGCCAAGGCATCCGTCAATACCTGCAAGCCACCATCAAAAGACAACTGCTTGGCGCGATCTTTAGTCACCCGTCCCTCTTTACGTCGCTGACGCGCACCAAGGATCTGCCCCTTGATCATCGAACCATACTTCTGTTCCAAAGCATACAATTTTGGGAAACCATACTTCACTGACAAGTTCTCTGGATCACCGGCATAAACTCCAGCGACAAAAGGGTTGATTGCATAATCTAGGAACTCCTGCCCCAAGCGACGACGGACAAAATCTGCCAAACTCTCCTCGTCAGCGTCCGCAGCTAAGCGGGATCGAAATGGCTCCATCGCCAAACCTAGCTTAGCAGAAAAAGAAAACAAAGATGTGGTTAAAAAGCCTGCAGGCGATCCCGGCAACATCACCGCTTTGCCTTTTTTCAAAATAAAGCGTGTGCCACCCAGCGGTGATGCATCGCGGCGGAGTTGAGCGATACCTAGATCCTCATCCTCAACCAGTCGCGTGATCGCAGCCGAAGTTTCCAACATCGTATTCGGTCCACACTCCGCCAGCCACTCGTCCCGTTGCACCGAGCGAATCACCCCACCCGCACGTTCACCCGCCTCAAACAACGTCACCTCTTGCCCCGCCTGCTTCAAACGAAACGCAGCAGTTAAACCCGTGACCCCCCCACCTATGACTGCTATCGTTTTTTTCATAGCCTATATCGCCTGTGAGAAACGCCCCTTCTTACCAGCTATCAGATATTCGTCAAAACGCATCGCAATGACGCGAATGAACAAGCGCCCCAAGTCCGTCACCACCAGCTTGCCAGCCTGACACTGCACCACCCCATCCGCTTCCAAGTCATCAAAAGATGCCAACTCAGCAGCGAAGTGTTTTTCAAAATCAAGCCCCAAGACTTCCGACATCGCCGCGTAATCCAACTCCAAGTCACACATCAAGCGCATGATCGTCTGACGACGAATACCATCCTCCTGAGTTAGGATGTAAGCTTTGCTTAGAGGCAGACGCCCCGCATCAAGGTCAGCATAGTAATCAGGCAGTTCTTTTTTATTCTGCCAATAAATATCCTCAGCTTGTGAGATCGACGACATGCCATAAGAATAGATATCCACTCCCCCTTTAGTGCTGTAGCCCTGAAAATTCCTTTGCAAAGTTTTCTCCCGCTGAGCTACCGTCAACTCATCATCTTCACGCGCAAAGTGATCCATACCGATGTAGCGGTAACCAGCAGCATTGAGTTTCTCAATCGTCAATTTCAACAACTCCAGCTTCACCTCTGCCGATGGCAAAATGTCGTCAGTCAAAATCTTCTGCGCGGGTTTAATCCATGGCACATGCGCATAACTGAACACCGCAAAACGATCGGGTTGCAGCGTCAACACCTCATCCAAAGTCTTCTCAAACGACTTCACCGTCTGATGCGGTAGCCCGTAGATCAAGTCAATGTTCACCGATTCAAAACCGTATTGGCGAACCCATTCCACCGTCTGCGCCGTCATCTCAAAAGGCTGAATGCGATGAATCGCCTGCTGCACTTGCGGATTGTTATCCTGCACCCCCATCGAAGCACGGTTGAATCCCACCTCAGCCAGCGCCTGCACCTTTTCCTCCGTCAAACGCCGAGGATCGACCTCCACCCCAGCTTCTAAATTTGCTCGAATCTCAAACCTCGACTTCACCATTCCTCCCAAACGCACAATCTCCTCAGCCGTCAAAAAAGTCGGCGTGCCACCACCCAGATGCAACTGCGCTACTTGGCGATCGGCATGAATCTTCTCCCCCATCAGATCCATCTCCTTCTCGATGTAATCCAAATACACCCGACTTTTGTCCTGCACCGTAGTGATCACTGTCGTGCAACCACAGAACCAGCACAGACTCTCACAAAAAGGCAAATGAAAATACAATGACAAATCACGCTTAGCATTCTGATTATTCCCTGCAATATGAGCTTCCCAATCCGACAGCTCGAACTCCTCCGTGAAATGCGTCGCTGGCGGATACGAAGTGTATCGCGGTCCAGGCACATTAAACTTCCGCACCAAATCCAAATCTACCTTCAACTTTTGCATAAAAACTTCCTTTTAGCTTTCACCTTATCCGACTTGTAACCCACAAACGCTCCATTTCATCTTCATCAAATACTCTTATTATTTAATGTCTATTCCTCTTCATCTGCTCCCATCTGCGCAATCTGCGGTTCCTTCTTTTCCTAAAACATGTCGTATTGCATGATTCGCAGTATATCTACCGTGCGCGCACCGTATTCACCAAACTCTCGAGACAGTCTAGCTTACACTCCGGAGTCACCCCGTGGCCTAAATTAAAAATATGCCCACCAAAACCTTCCATCGAGTCCATGATCTTGCCCGCCTCACGTGCCACGATCTCCGGCGTGCTACGCAACAAATACGGATCGAGATTCCCCTGAATCCCCACTCCCTCAGGCAAGGCCTTCCTCAAACCTGGCAAATCCACTGTCCAATCCACACTCAAGACCGAAGCCCCAGTCGATGCCAAACTCGCCCAATCGCTGTTCACCCCTTTGGCGAAAACAATCACCGGTGGCGCATTTTTCAGCCCCGCGATGATCTCACCGATCCAGCGACCCGACGCCGCCATGAAATCACTCGCCGCTAGGCAACTACCCTGAGTATCGAAAATCTGCAAAGCATCCACCCCCGCATCGATCTGCATCTGCAGATACTCCGTCACCGCCACCGTCAACTTACCCATCAGGCGATCAAATTGTTTGCGATCTGAGTAAAATAACTCTTTTGCTTTCAAAAACTCCTTGGCACTACCGCCCTCCATCATGTAGTTCGCCAGCGTCCACGGAGCACCCGAAAAACCGATCAAGCCTGTCTCCTCACCCAATGCCTTACGGATCATCGGCAGCGCCTTGGCGACATAGTCCAAACGATCAGCGATGCCTTTTTCGTTCAAACGATCGATCTCCGCCGCTCCGTCCACGGTGAACTCCATCTCAATCCCGCCTTGTTCGCGGAAACCATATTTTTGCCCCATCGCTTCCGAGATCACCAAAATATCGCTGAACAAAATCGCCGCATCAAAACCAAAACGCTCGATCGGTTGTAGCGTCACCTGCGTCGCCAATTCAGGCGTACGCACCATTTCGACAAAACTGTGTTTCTCCTTCAGTTCACGGTATTCAGGCAATACCCGCCCCGCTTGACGCATCAACCACACCGGTGGACGCCCGCTGTTTTGACAACGCAGAGCCCGCTGAAATCTCTCGCGATTGCTCATAGTTTCAAGCCCTTGCGCGACTTCCATATTATCTTTAATAGCTTCACTCGACATAAATTTTCAGGTCACATTTAGACCCACGCCAACCATGACACAAAAACCATCAAGCACCTAAAACCTTATCGAAAAAAATAGCACCCACCTCCCACTTCTGCCATACCGCAGGCCCTCCGATCATAGCAAAATATCAGAACCGAAAAATTGTCCGCCCGGACAAGTTTTCGGTACCTCAGCCGCTATTTCAGCTTCCGCGTCGTGAAAAATCAGCCAATTCATCACAAAATTTCCGTGCAAAAACGCCTAAGTTGGAGGAAACTGCGTGCCATGAAACTCTCTAAAACACTTTTCACCGCCCTCTTCAGCCTAACAGCTCTAAGTTCCTCCCTCCACTCAGCCGAACAATGGGTCTATTTTGGCACCGCAGGTGGTGACGCCAAAGGCATCTATGTCGCCAGCTTTGACAGCGATAGCGGCAAACTCAGCGAAGCCAAGCTCGCCATCGAAGCCAATCGCCCCGGCTTTCTCGCGATTCATCCCAATCAGAAAAACCTCTACGCCATCGCCGCCGCGATCCCCGAACACGAAGCCAAAGAAACTGGCGGACTCAGCGCTTACTCCATCGATACCAAAACAGGTGAGCTGATGTTGATCAATCAGCAACCCTCTGGCGGTCGCGGCCCCTGCCACGTATCGCTCGATCACCAAGGCCGAGTTGCCCTCGTCGCCAACTACAGTGGCGGCAGCGTCTCCTCGATGGCTATCGATCAAGACGGTTCGCTTAAAAAGCCTGCGAGTTTTTTCCAACATCAAGGTTCTAGCGTGAACAAAAAACGTCAAAAGGCTCCCCACGCACACTCCGCTAATCCTGGACCCAACGATCAATACGCCTTCGTCGCCGATCTCGGCATCGATAAAGTGATGATCTACAAACTCGACCCCGCCACTGCCAAAATGGAAAAACACGGCGCTGGCATCGTCCCTCCAGGGTCAGGTCCGCGTCACTTCGCCTTCCACCCCAACGGCAAATGGGCCTACACCAACGGCGAAATGACGATGACCGTCACCGGCTTCAATTTTGATGCCAAGCAAGGCACGCTCACCGCGATGCAAACCATCGGCACCGTTCCCGAAGGCATCGACTTCACCGGACTCTCTACCGCCGAAGTGCAAGTTCACAAAAACGGCAAATTTCTCTACGTATCCAACCGCGGGCACGATACCATCACCGTCTTTTCCATCGATCCCAAAAACGGCAAACTCACCTTTGTCGAACGCGAAGGCATCCAAGGCGAAACTCCCAGAAACTTCGGCATCGACAATACTGGCAACTACCTGCTCGCCGCAGGACAAAAATCCCACACCATCGCAGTTTTCAAAATCGACCAAAAAACTGGCGAGTTAGAGTTCACCAACAACAAAATCGAAGTCCCCACCCCGATTTGCGTGAAGTTCTTGGATAAAAAGTAGCACAGCGCTCATACAAAAAAGCTGCGTCGAGCCGCAGCACTCCAAAAAAATACACCGCTTTGGAGTGCGCGTGGCTCGACACCGCTATTCTCCAGCCGTCTTGACGGCATTCTCCTCTCAATGCCCCACCACCAACTGTTCACCTTCTTTCGGTGACAACACCTGATGGTGCATATTTTGCTCAATGGCTGCTTGATTCAAGCGGCGCATCGGCTCGCACATGCTCTCATTACCCAGCGGAAAAGTAGCGTGGTGCATCGGAATCATTCGATTTGCCTGCAAGTCCACAAAAGCCTGCAAAGCCTCTTCTGGATTCATGTGCACATCGCGCCCACTCGGAGCTTCATACGCACCGATCGGTAGCAAAGCTGTGCCAATATCGTAGCGCTCACCGATATCCCCAAACCCTTCAAAATAAGCACTGTCGCCACTGTGAAAAAGACTAGCATGCGGAGTTTTGATCAAAAAACCACCAAAACCACGGTGCGTATCATGAATCATGCGCGCGCCCCAATGGTAAGCTGGAGTGAACACAATCTCCGTATCTCCCACGCTGAACGTATCCCAATGGTTCATCTCCCGAATCTCAGAGAAATTCATCCGCCGCATCAATTTACCTACTCCAGTCGGCAACAAGATCGGCTGGCCATTGGCTATTTTTTTCAGCGAAGGCCGATGCAAATGATCAAAATGCGCATGCGTCACCAAAACCAAATCAATCTTAGGCAAATCCAGTAGCTCCATGCCAGGATGACGCGCACGCTTCACCGGTCCATGCCACATCGCCCAGTTCGGATCGATCATGATATTCAGCTCCGCCGTACGGATCAAAAACGAAGCGTGACCGATCCAAGTCACTTCGATTTCGTGATGTTCCAAATCCGTATAAACTGGACGTCCGATCAAAGAACGCTCCCGCTGTTTCAAAAGGTTCGGCACCAGCCGACTGCCGATGAACTGGCAATTCCTCTTCGCCCAACCCTTTTGTGGCTTCAAACCCACCCGCTGCTCCTGCGCCCCGACTATCGTTTCCCCAGCATCTAAAGCACTTTTGATCTCTGTATTTCTACGGGATAAATTGCGCAAATTGAAATCCAGAAATTTTCGACTCATTAGGGGCGGATAAGGGGTAAAAAGCTCACAACTTGTTTATATGAAAATTTTCAACAAACTAAAACAAAAAAATCTCCATGGATTAGAAATATCTGCAAGTGAAAATGTTCAATCATAGTAAAAGCGCCGCCATTCAGCGACGCTCCTAATGTTTATGCAACAAAACCTTGATTTAATTCCTCAATTCAATCCACCCCCTTGCATTGCCCCCATATTTATTGCACCGTTTATTTTAACTCATCACCACTATGCTCCATCTTTCAAAACCTCCACTCTTGTTCGCTGTATGGGCAAGCCTATCCCTCAGCTCAGGTTTCACTCAAGCAGCCGATCTAGCCGACGATTCGAAAACACCACCTCTAATCCGTGCTCTTGAATCCACAGAAAAACCCAAACCCGTCTTTGCAGACAAAAAGTTCAGCCCTTACCCAGAAGAAAGCCTCAGTTTCATCGGCGGCACCAATACCTTCGATCAGCAAACCTACCCATACTTGGAAACCCTCATCCAACTCGCCTACCCCAAGCTCAAGTTGAAAATTCGCAATCTAGCTTGGCAAGGCGATACCGTCTTCGAGCAAACCCGCCCTCGTTATTTTTTCACCAATAAAGGTGACAAACAACCTGGCAGCACACCTGACCAGCGCCAACGTACTCAACCCGGCATCACCTTTGTTACTTTTGGTAAAATGGAGGCGATCAATAGTGATCACAGTCTTGCAGATTTCAGCAAAACCTATCATCACTTTCTCGACCAACTGCAAAAACGTAGTCGTCGAATCGTGCTCATCGCCCCCACACCGTTCTTTGCCGTAGGTCCAGCTAAAGAGTTAAGCCAAGCTCGCAATCAAAACCTTGTGAAACTCACTAAGATCATTGCTGATACCGCTAAAACCCGAAATTTTCTACATGTCGATCTGTTCAGCCCCTTGAGCAAAGCCCTTGACTCCAATCTCTCCACCGATGGCATCCACCTCAGCGATGCTGGGCAACGCCAAGTTGCCTTGCTCACGGCTCAATCTCTGGCTTTCCCCATCAAAGCACAAGCAGCCTTGAGCTCTCCAAAACTAC
Organism: Verrucomicrobiales bacterium; assembly: GCA_021648365.1. Lineage (GTDB taxonomy): Bacteria > Verrucomicrobiota > Verrucomicrobiia > Verrucomicrobiales > DEV007 > JAADHD01. The sequence continues at coordinate 104,663 of JAKISY010000001.1, read as the reverse complement.
AAACACTCGAACAAGCCTTGCGACGCAAAAATTTTCTCTGGCAGCAACTTTATCATCCCACCAACTTCCCCTTCCTCTACGGTGATCGCCAAAGCCAACCCGCGAGCCGCAGTCACCTCAACAAAGACAAACGCTGGTTCAAAGAAGAGATCAGCAAAATTCCAGCCTTGATCCAAGCAACTGAAAACGACCTGCATCGCTACGCTGGCGAAGTCGCAGCCACTCTTGCTAAATAAAACCCCTCAGTGCATCGCCTTCCTCTCATCCCCCTTTTCCTACCCAGCATAATGAAACACCTCATTCCAGCTTCTATTTTTCGCCCCAAGGCAAAGATCATCCTGACCTTGTCCTTAGCCATAACGACCCTAGCTCACGCTTCCGGACCAGACAGCAGCAAAGCCAAAGACAATAGCGTCGCAGCCGAAAAAGCTTCACTGCGAATCCACCCGGATTTTGAGATCAGTCTCTTCGCCGACGAAAAACTCGGCATCTCCAATCCTATCGCTTTGCAATGGGATCATCGAGGTCGCGCTTGGGTGCTCTGCACCCTCGCTTACGCTCAACTCAAACCAGGTCAAATCCCCAACGATAAAATTTTCATCCTCGAAGATACGGACGGTGACAACGTCGCCGACAAGAGCACCATCTTTGCTGATAATCTCAACATGCCCACCGGATTTGCTCTCGGTCACGGCGGCGTGTATCTGGCCGAAGGCGCTGACCTAGTTCACTTGGCAGATACCAATCAGGATGACAAAGCTGATCAAAAAAAGATTATCCTCAGTGGTTTTGGCACTGGCGACACCCATCAGAACATCAGCAACTTTGTCTGGGACAATGGTGGCTTCCTCTACTTCAGTCAAGGACTGCACACCGACTCGCAAGTCGAGACCCCATGGGGAACCGTGCGTGGTGTGCAAGCCGGTTTCTGGCGCTTTGATCCACGCTCCACCCGTCTCGCCCCCTTCTGTTTTCCCGTGCTGATGAGTGCCAACCCCTGCGGCATCGCCCTAGACAAATGGGGCGCGCTGTTCGTCAAAAGCAACGCACCCGATACCGTCTTTTCTACCCCCGGTCTGATCCCCACCACCCACCCGCTACGACTAAATACCGTCGCCAGCATCGGCAATACACCCGGCAAAAGCATGGGCGGCGAGATCATCGAAAACGCTCACCTCCCAAAATGGCTTCAAGATAACATCGTTATCGCTGGCTATTTTTCGCGCCGGGTCACCGCGCTTCCGCTCACCCCCGAAGACTCCGGATTCGCCAAAGTCAAATCGACCGAACTGATTTACGGAGAACACGTCAGCTTCCGTCCGGTGGATGTGCAGGCGGGTCCCGACGGAGCCCTTTACATCGTCGATTGGTTCAACCCCATCATCAACCATTACCAAGTCTCCCTGCGCCACCCGGATCGTGATTACGAACACGGACGCATCTGGCGTCTCACTGCCAAAGATAAAAAACTCACTCAGGCTCCCAAGCTCGATGGGCTCTCTGCAGAAGAACTTTTCCCCTACTTCAAATCCTCCGACCGATGGACGCGCGACCAAGTCGAACGCCTGCTGATGGATATGCCAAGAGACAAGGTCGCAGCGCCCCTAAGCCAATGGAGCCAATCACTCGATCCTAAAAAAGACGCCCATGCCCTGCTCGAAGCCGCAGGAGTGCTCGAAGCGCACAACGCGATCACCCCCGCTCTGCTCGAACAACTGGTCGCCTCCCCCGAACCCCTCACCCGTGCCGTCGCCGCCCGCATCATTAGCCGCAGTCACCCGCTGCCTGACAATGCCATGGCGACACTTGCCCAGCTCGCACGCGACCCGCATCCCCGTCCTCGCTTGGAAACCGTGATCGCCTGCTCCAGCATCGCCACCGCCGAGTCCTTCAAAACCGCGCTCACCGTGCTCGACTCCAAAATGGATCGCTTCATCGACTACTCCCTCACCCAAACCGTTCACGCGCTCAAAGAACAATGGTTACCCGCTTTGGAATCTGGCAAACTCACCTTCGACAATGCTCAACACCTCGCTTACACCCTCGAATCTTACGGCGGGGCAGCCGCTGCTAGCTTGGCTCGCAAGTCACTTGAATCGGGATCCGATCCTGCCACCCAGACTCGCTTATACACCGTGCTGGCTAAAGTGGGCAACGCCAAGGACGTGCAAAACATCCTCAATCTGAAACCCGCCCAGGCCGATCTGCTCAATGCGCTGATCACCGACAGACCGCCTCATCTCAAACCCCAGGCGCCCTTTGCCCCTCGACTGATAGAATTGCTTTCATCGTCCAAGCTTAAGGTGCAAATCGCCGCCATCCGTCTAGCCGGTATATGGAAAGTTTCGGAAAGCGCAGACAGCATCGAAAAACTTGCCCTCGACCATCAAGGCAAAGACATCGTTCGCTTTCCTGCCTTAATCAGTCTCGGCCAACTCAAAGGCAAAGCCGCCATTGCTTCGCTGCAAAAAATCGTGGCGGATAAAAACAGCTCACTTAGCATGCAACAAGCTGCGATCACCGCACTCGTCAGCCTAGACATCCAACTCGCAGCTAAAGCAGCAGCAGACATCTTAGCTAAAACAACAGACAGCAAAAACGCCTCTAGCATCCTGACTCCCTTCCTCGGCAAAAGCTCTGGCACCGAAGTGCTTGCCATTGCTCTCGAAAAAGTGAGCTTGCAAAAAGAGCCCGCCCAGAAAATCGCCAGTGCCCTCTCCAGCATCGGACGAGTGGATCTCAAGCTCTCCAGTGTTCTCAACCAAGCTCAGGGACTGCAAAACGCCAGTCCCGAATACGATGCCGAGTTTGTGCAACGACTAGCCGCCGAAGTGCGCGCCTCTGGTGACGCAGAAAAAGGCAAAGCGGTGTTCAACCTGCCACAAACCACCTGCATCGCTTGTCACAAAATTGGCGAAGTCGGCGGTATCCTCGGACCCGATCTCACCACCGTCGGTGCTGGACTGCCCACCGACATCATCATCGACTCCGTCATCTGGCCCAAACGCCAAATCAAAGAAGGTTACGTCTCAGTCTCAGTCACCACCAAGGATCAAAAAATTTATGCCGGTTACCAGGACCGCATCGAAAACGGCACCCTCTACCTACGCGATACCGCCACCCAAAAGACCATCCCGATCAAGCTCTCTGACATCGCCAAAAAAGACGAGATTGGCACCATCATGCCAGCCGGCTTGACCAACTCCCTGACCCGCGAACAAATCCGCAACCTGATCGCTTATCTCGCCCATCTCAAAGGCGGCGCACCTCAGTTGAAGTGAGGAATTGAGAGGAAGGAGGCAGAAGAAGTTAGGAGGTAGAATTTCAGAACACCGGACACGCTAGGTCTCTGAATGGTCTGCCAAATTGAGCGAAGAATGGATGCAGGAAGACCCTGGTAATGTTGGGGTTCTCATCTTAAAGTAGCAATCATCAAACTCTGCATCCGCACCTTCCAGCTCATATCAAGCCCCCGCCTATCACCGCCCCACCGTTCCAGATGCTTTCGCTTTGATCTTAAAAATCCAATACGGTGGCTGACTGCGGTCTTTCCCGCCATTGAAAATCGCACTGCGATTCAATTGACTGGTAAAAAAATGCAACTTCCCATCCGTGCCGAAAGTCAATCCATCTGGCCACAAAATACGCGGATCCGTCACCAGCTCATGCAAGCGCTGATCGGCTACGGAAATATAGGTGATCGCATGACGCTGAATATCGGCAAAGTAGATATTGCCCTTCGAATCAATCGACATACTGCTAGCAATCGGCTTCTGACCGCTCACCCGCTTGATTCGTCCCGTCAGTTCCTCCTCGAGTAAAGCAGGGTTCCTCAAATCTTTAGTTGGAATCTGATATAGAATCCGCCCATTCATCGGTCCAAAAAACAACCATTTCCCTTTTTTATCCACCGCGATCGGATTGACCCCACCCAACGGTTGTACTTGGCGTCCATCAGGTCGCTTCACCGTCACTCGTTGTCCATCCATTCGCAACCCAATCTTCTCAGCACGCACCGCATGGTCCCCATGCAAAACACGACGAGACAGCCCCGTCACCAGATCTACGACAATCAGGGCAGCATCGTCACCCGCCGCAGGATCTGCTAAATAGATGAAAGGTTCTTCAGGGTCGAGAGCCAAATCATCAAGAAACGAAGTCTCAATCAATGCTGCTTCCGTGATGGGTATCACCCGATGCAGACGGTTTTTTTTGGTGTTCCAAGCAACCAACTTGGGTTGTTTTTCACTGCGACGACCATTGTCCAGCATCCAGACAATACCATCTTTATCACATTCGACTCCTAATACCGAATCCAAAACCAAAGGTGCATTCCCCTCACCTGTATTCATGGCTCGATTAGGAAATGCTTGCCACATCTCATCCTTGTCCATCCGTATGACTTTCATCTCAGGATCAAAAAACTGATGACAACTGATAATATAAGACCCATCGGGTGTGATTGTCATCCCGCCAGGTCCATAAGCAGCCTGAGCCGACTCTTCCAAACCTGCAGCTTTTTTTCCAAATGGAAATGCCTCTGAATTGACCGGCATCCACAACAGAGCTGTCATCAACAAAAACTGTGCGCTTAGTTTTACAGCTTTCATCAAGACATCAGTTCTGGGTATTTTTTCATCACCAAGTTCCGGCAGCACTGCTCCACTTCACCAGCAGACGACAGACCGCTGATCTCTTTAACCAAGTCTTGACACTCTGGCACGTTCAAGCGAGAAATCGCCCTTCGAACGCTCAACAACTGAGATGCTCCCACACTCAACTCATCCACTCCAAATCCTATCATCAATGGTGTCATCAACAGGTCTCCCGCCATTTCCCCGCAAATACCGGCCCAGATCCCATTGCGATGAGCCGCCTCTATCACTTGCTTGATCAGTTTCAAAACCGCCGGGTTAGCACTGCGGAATAAATCAGCAACCCGGTCATTGACGCGATCCACCGCCAAGGTGTATTGCACCAAATCATTGGTTCCAATGCTAAAAAAATCTACTTCGCGAGCTAACTCATCCGCCATCAACGCAGCGCTAGGAATCTCGATCATCGCGCCCACTTCGATATTTTCATCAAAAGGTTCACCCGCATCCCGAAGGTTTTGTTTTTCCTCTTGCAAGGCTACCTTAGCCGCGCGTATTTCTTCCACACAGCAAATAAAGGGAAACATCACGCCCACCTTCCCCCGCGCACTCGCGCGTAAGATAGCCCTCAGCTGAGGTCTGAAAATATCATCTTCCTGCAAACAAACCCGAATCCCTCTCCAGCCCAAAAACGGATTGGGTTCTGGTTCGGGAATCAAACCAGGCATCAATTTATCCCCCCCCAAATCCACCGTACGAATGATCACCGCATTAGGAGCCACTGCAGCTGCTACATCTACATATTGCCTCGTTTGTGCATTTTCACTGCGCAGTTTTTTTTCATTGGCATAAAAGAATTCAGTGCGAAACAAGCCTACTCCTTCAGCCCCTTGTTTCTGAACCTGACTGACCTCATGCGCAAACTCTATGTTGGCAGACAGAGTGATCTGATGCCCGTCCGCAGTTTCCGTCTCCTGATCTCGCAGCTCTTTTAGATCGTCCAACAACACCGCTTTTTCTGCCTTCAGAACCTCGTAGCTTGCCAAAGTCTCATCGCTTGGTCGAATAATCAGCAAGCCGTTATAACCATCTAATAGGACCTCGTCTCCAGTTTCGACACTCGAACGAATCGTCTGCAAACCCACCACCGCAGGGATATTCAAAGACCGCGCCATGATCGCCGTATGCGATACCGAGCTTCCTATCTCTGTAGCAAATCCTAGCACATGGTTACGATCAATCGAAGCCGTATCCGAAGGGGTCAAATCGTGGGCCACTAAAACAAACTCTCCTTCCACCCCCTCATACACCATCTCGGCTTCGCTATGCTCATCGGGACTCAGGTTGCGCAATACACGCATCGCCACGTCCTCGATATCAACCGCACGCTCTCTGAGATAAGGGTCTTCAATACGGCGTAAAGACTCCAAATAACGCTCGATCACCTCGTAATAAATACGATCCACATTGCGCAACTCCGATTCTAGCAACTTAGTCACTTCGCCCAATACCGTGGCGTCTTCCAAAAGCAACAAATGGGCGTCAAAGATACTAGCACTCTCGGAACCCGCCACCTGCTCTATTTTGCCACGCATCTCCACGATCTGCCCACGCGTTTTCACCAAAGCTTGTTGCAACCGTGCTTTCTCAGGCGCCACTTCAGCCTCGACGATACGGCGAGACTCAGGTTCGCCCAACAGCACCCCTTTCATCTGCACTTTGGCACGCACGATGCCTGGTGATACCGCAATCCCAGTAAAACAACGTTCTTCTCGTGAATCTTCAGGCATAAGGAATTATTTTTGCCTTTTAAAGTTCACTCTCCAAAAAAAACGAGCCTATAACAAAAAAAATCTACGATGCAAAGTGAGTTTTGGCTCAACTATCTTTGGTGAAACCACTCTCGATTAAGGTTCCAAGGCTCTCCATGGCTTCTTTCTCATCCTCCCCCTCCGTAGAGATATCGATCTGCGCACCTTCTTCCGCAGCCAGAATCATCAAACCCATGATACTTTTACCATTCACCTGCTCCCCGTCCTTAGTTACCCAAACCTCACATTTGAAGCGATTAGATATTTTGACAAACATCGCAGCAGGCCGCGCGTGCAGCCCTTGGCGGTTAGTTATGGTGTATTGTTTTTCCAACATCGTCAGACAATAGGTAGGAGGTAATTAGTGTTACAAGGGATAAATAGAATCTATACCACTGATTTTCGTCGTTCACGCATCATTTTCAACAACTTCTTGTTAAATTCGACAGCGGAATCATGTCCCAAAGCTTTTAATTTTTGATCCAAGGCTGCTACTTCCACCAATTGAGCGATATCTCGCCCCGCTGCCACCGGCAATTCCACGTGAGGAAGCTTCATTCCCAATAGGTTGAAATAACCTTTATCCAGACCGATACGGTCCATTTCATTCATCTGGTCGGCTGGACGTAGCGTGATCACCAAATCCAAGCGCTTTTCCGTCCTGATCGTGCCCACTCCAAAAAGAGCCGGCACGTTAATAATACCAAGCCCCCGAACCTCCATGTGATTCTGCCCCAATTCTGGTGCTTCGCCTAAAATCTCGCGGCCTTCAAAGTTCCTAAAACGCACCATGTCATCAGACACCAAGCTAGCTCCACGCCGCAATAGCGAAAGCACCGTCTCACTTTTACCCGTACCGCTCGCACCACGAATCAAGATACCAATGCCCATCACATCGACCATCGACCCATGTTGGGTGGTTCGAGAAGCAAACTCCCACTCCAAGCGCACCGTCGCAGCGTTGATGAATTTCATCGTCACCATCGTGGTCTGAAATACCGATAGCTTATACTTATTGGCAATCTCCACCGACAAAGTGCTGAGTGTATCACCTCTACTGACAATGATACAGGGAATTTGCCGTTTACACAAATCCGTGAAACGACGTTTTTTCTCTGTAGCTTCCAAATGCTTGAGGAATGAACGCTCAGCTTTACCGATCACCTGTATTCGATGATGAGCAAAATAGTTATAATACCCTGCCAGCGCCAAGCCCGGCCGATTGACCGTAGGCTCCATGATTTTGCGATCAAAACCACTACGTTTGCCAATCAGCTTCATCCGAAGCTCTTCTTTGTGACGCTCAAAAAAATCTGCGACCTCAACGCTTTTTACTACAGTAGATTTGTTATTAGGTTTGCTCAAAATTCAGCTTAGGGGTTAATACAGCGAAGAGGATACTTTACGGCATCCTCTTCGGTCGAGATAATAATAAAGAATTTTAAACCATTGCTGGCTCAATCATACCATAATCTCCATCCTTGCGACGGTAGAGCACGCTCAGCTTATCGTTTTCTGCATTTTGAAAAACAATGAACGAGCGTTCGCTCAATTCCATTTCCATGATAGCATCATCTTCGAACATCGGACGAATACGGTAGTTATCCTTATGCACGATCACCGGTTTCACTGGATCCTGGTGATCTTCTGGCATTTCTGCGGCAAAGATACGTTCCTCCAAATGACGAACACTCTGTTTGCGGGGACGATGAGATTTCAGCATCCTCGTTTTGTATTTCCTCATCCGACGAGCGATTTTACTCAAGGTTTCATCAATCGACGCATACATGTCCCCCGTCTCCGTGTCCGCCTCAATCGTGATATGATTAGCACAATGTAAAATCACCTCAGCTTTCTGGCGATTTTTCTGCACATCCAGAATGACCTTCGCTTCGATGATCTTAGGGTAATCAAGGTGCAAGCCCTCGACTTTTTTGTGCGCGTGGGTTCGCATCGCTTCTGTGACGGTTACGTGACGTCCAGTTACGGTGATAGGTAGGTTTACATTTTGTACCTGCATGTTTTTCTATTTATGGGTTATGGGTTAATAAAAGTGTTTAACAAAATTTTAGTCTCTTTCAATTCAATCATTCACATACTGAAGTGATCACCTAGGTAAAGCTCGCGACTCACAGGGTCGTTAATCAAAAAATCTCTCCCCCCTTCGCGTAGCACCTTACCTTCGCACAAAAGGTAGGCTCGATCCACAATATGTAAGGTTTCTCGCACATTGTGATCGGTTATCAAAATCGCCAATCCGCTCTCTCTGAGCTGCACGATGATATCCTGAATCTCTCCCACAGCAATAGGATCCACTCCAGAAAATGGCTCATCCAACATCAACAAGCGAGGTTCCGTGACGAGTGACCGAGCAATCGTCAAGCGCCGCTTCTCTCCTCCACTCAAAGTCAAAGCCACATTCTTCGCCAAATTTTCTATACCGAACTGCTGCATCAAACTATAACAACGCTCTTTCTGCTCTCCTTTAGTAAAATCCTGCGTCTCCAGAATCGCCATGATGTTTTGCTCCACCGTCAATTTACGAAAGATCGATTCTTCTTGCGGCAAGTAGCCCATGCCCACTCGTGCGCGAAGATACATCGGATCATTGGTCACATCGAGTTCATTAAAGACCACTTGCCCAGCATTAGGCGGCACCAAACCGACGATCATGTAAAAAGTGGTGGTCTTACCCGCCCCGTTAGGTCCCAACAATCCAACAATCTCCCCTTTGCCCACATGGATATCTACTTGATCGACCACCGCACGACCATCATAGATTTTCACCAACCCCTTAGTATGCATCAACACTTCACGACCATTCGCGCGAGGGGTAGGACTCACTTGAGAACTAGCGAGGTTCTCATTCATAGGAGCTTGCGAGAGCTCTGAAGCGGTATTCATCATCTACTTTTAATCTATCAGAAATCTTTTCAAATTACAATCATTTGCGATTAGAAATATCACCTAATTTACTAGGCATGAGGTTGGGACCTTTTCCGCCTTTGCCACCTTTTTTAGCTACAGGGATAATGATCTTCGCTCCCGACCCTTTATCTTGCACCTTGTGATTTCCATCTTTCTTCAGAGTAATCGTAGCATCTTGGGAATTAGTTTTCACCAAACTAGCCCCACTTTGTAGTTGCGGGGGGCCGCCGCTAAGCACCAAATCACCAGTCAAGCCGTCATAGACCACTTTACGTGATTGCCCAACATCCTTGGCACCTTTCTCATTCACTCGCTCTACAATCACTCGAGCGCCTGTAGCAACAGCCAACTTGAACGGTGCTTCGGATTCCGTGCCTTCTTCGTGCATGTAAATCACTAAGCGATCGCTTTTTAAATTAAACGTCGGATGTTTGAGATCCACATTGCCAATAAAGGTGGTGGTGTTTTTTTCACTGTCCATCTCCACTTCATCGGAGGTGATCTCCATCACTCCCGGTGCTGATTTTTTCTTCTTTTTTTGCTTTTGGGCTACCAAGGCTTTAGGAGCTGGCACATCGCTGACAGATAAGGAGCTTTGCAAATTCTCCGCAGGCACCTGTCGCGAGGTGATCACGCTAGCCGCTGCCAGTGTCGTCACAGGCACTAACGAAGGAGGTCTCGACGGATCAGCCACTCGTGTTGCAGGTGTAGCAACTCCTGCTGTCACCACTTTTTTCTCTTTAGCCGGAGCAGGTGCCGTAGCAATGGGCTTCTGTTTCCCGCTCGATTTGGCTGCTTTTTTGCTATCAGCAGCCAGTTTCGCTTTATCCGCAGGACTCACCTTCTTAGCCTTAGAAGACTCTTTCCCCTTCATCTTTTGAAACTGCTCACGCGCATTACGCAACAATGCGTCGGGATCATCGCCAACTTTATCAAGTTGGCTCGATAAAGATTTGAAGCGATCCGAAGTGGACATTTCTTTTTTTGATGTCGTCGTTGACTTAGGTTTTGCCACTGGCACCTTCGCTGTTGTTTTAGCGGGTTCTTGTTTGGCAGGCGCTGCTTTTTCAGTAGTTTTAGCGGCAGGTTTACTCTTTTTTTGTTTATTTTTAAACAAATCTCTGAGCCTGAAGTTTTGCGGCTCAGCACTCTCCGAAGTTGCAGGCATCCACACTGCAGCACCGATCCCTATCACCACTGCCACACAAATTGTTTTCCAAGTCTGTATTTTCATTTTCCTCCCTTATTTTCTTTCCCCTTACTCAATTTGTCCTTCGCTCCATTCGGCATCAAACCATCAGCCATACTATAAAGTAACATTTTTACGTCACCTGTCATCTTCCCTTTTTGCGTAACCGCGTCAAAAATCATGTTATCCCCTTCTAAATCAAAGACTCCCTCCTGCTCAATCCGTGTTCTTGTATCGCTGGTGATCTCCTCTTTTTCTAAATTATAAATCCCACGATCGGTCGAGATCAAAGTATCTGCCTCTCCCGGTTTTGCATACATGATGATACGCAGGTCCTGCATATCAAGATGCTTGTCATCTAATCGTTTCATCGTCGTAGCCGTCATCAACGAACTCAAGCGATCCCCCGAATAACTTGGCAATTTCACTCCTCGCAAACTGCGACCTTTTGGCAAAATCTTCCCTATATCCACTCCTGCCCCTTTAGGCTTCTCCTCTCCTGCAGTCTTGTCACTTGACTTAGCTGCGGGCTTCGCTGCGGCCTTCTTCTTGATGGCTTTACTGCTTTTAGTCGAACTCGGTCGCGCGATAGCAGGTCGATCCTGAGCCATCAGCCCTGGTATCGTCGAAGCCCATGTCGCCACTGCCGTGATCAGAACCCAGTTTAAAGCTATGCGATTTATCGTCTTCACGGTCTTCTCTCTAGTTCTCAAGCGTCACCGCTTGGCGAATTCGTTGTAATTTCTGCAAGACACCTTTCAACTCTCTCAAGGGCACTTGGTTAGGGCCATCTGACAATGCTTGACTAGGATCAGGATGAGTCTCCATAAAAACTCCGTCACACCCAGATGCCACTGCGGCTCCAGCCAATACGGGGGCCAAAACTCCATCACCACCACTAGTGCCCCCTAGTCCACCAGGGCGCTGCACGGAGTGTGTAGCGTCAAATACCACGGGCACTCCCTGTTCTCGCATCCAAACCACGGATCGCATGTCTGCTACCAAATTATTGTAACCAAAACTGGTGCCTCTTTCGATAAAAAAGAACTGCTCACAGCCGAAGTGATTCAGCTTATCCGCAATATTCACCATGTCCCATGGTGCCAAAAATTGTCCTTTTTTTACTCCGACGACTCTCCCAGTTTCAGCCGCAGCTTGAATCAAATCGGTTTGGCGACACAAAAACGCGGGGATCTGTAGCACGTCGATGTATTCGGCGGCGATGGCTGCCTGCTCGGGTAAGTGGATATCGGTGGTCACGGGCACACTCAGATCTTTCCCAATCTCTCCCAAAATCTGACAACCTGTGCGGCAATCCATACCTCGGAAGGAGTCCACTGAGCTGCGATTAGCTTTGTCGAACGATGCTTTGAAGACAAAACCTGTCCCCATGGATTCTGTCAGTTCTTTCAAATCTCGAGCCATCGACCAAACAAACTCCTCGGACTCGATCACGCAGGGGCCTAGAGTATAGACCAACTGCTTGCCCCCCAATTCAAGATCCCCAATAGAAATCGAAGGCGGCTGTTGTTTTATTTTGGATTCTGACACGCTTCACACTACCCAAACTCTCTAGCTCTCGCAAGCCGATTTGCATAGATGCTTAAGTTTTGCATAAGTTCGTTTCCGCTTACGCTCCAGTGAGCTTGGTCCGGCGATCAAACAAATGGCAGTAGCAAACAACAAGTATCATGGAAAGCGAATCTGCTCGGTATTGTAGAGCAATAAAAACGTTCTCTAGCGCATTGAATCAGCCCAGCTTTTCAAAAAACGCCTCAACTCATTCTTTGCTAAGAGCCTTTACAACCAAGTCTGGAAAATCAGTGAAGGCTCCATCCACACCAATCTGTCGATAAAAAATATCCACCAGATCATCAAAGTCCTTTGCATATTCAGGCAACGATTTTCCATCCTTCCTTAATGTGTAAGGATGAACTTTCAATCCAGCCGCATGAGCATCTTTCACCAAATTGGAAATTTTGAGATCACCAACCTTTGACCCCTTGAGAACAACCATATTCATCCCTGGGCCAATTCCATCCGCACGTTTGGCAAGTTCAACCATTCCTGCTGGATTTTTCATCCAATCAAATTCTTTACCACCACCCATTAGCTGGATCAATTTCACTTCCATCCCCAGCTCAGGAAAAAGAACATCATGGATGCGTTTCAAATCATCTTGTTCAAAGGTTTGCAGGTAAATATTACTTTTTTTGTCGTGTATCCGTAGCGCTTCAAGACCTTGAGAACAGCCCTACTGAGATCCTTCCCATTTTCTGTATGAAATCGTGCCTGCTTCACTTCGGGGTAAATGCCCACATCACTAATATCACTACACAAATGCGGTGACGGCAACCATCGCAAGCAATCTCGTAAGCCTGCGATATAGGACGAAAAATAACGAAGCAAACGCCCCTCATTTGGAAAACCAAGCCGATGCCGTTTCGTATCAACCGCAGGCAAGCGATGATAGTGCCCCCAAGCCAGAACACAAATCATCCCCATCATAACCAATAAAAGCAACGGAAAGGCTAGCGCGTTCAGCCTATACACATAAGCAAACAAAGGGTATCCTTGCTCCACTTGAGCATGTGAAGTGGCATACCAAGTCAATCCCGCCGCAAGCGAAAACAATCCTACCGTGACTAGCGCGATCACCGCAAAAAATCGATGCATCCTAACTCCTCCAGCGCTTTTTAAAGACGCCATAAACCACCCCATCGACATCAACACATAAGCTCCCGCCCCCCAAACGCCAGTCACCCTAAGCCCCCAGGATTCAACCTTCAAGTAAGTTGAAAGCGCCGTATCACCTTCCGCAGTGGATTTAGCCAAAGTCACAAAGTGACTCACAAATACAGCTTCACCACACTGATCGGGAATCACAGCTACGATCACCCAGAACATCCCAAAACAAGCATACGCGAATCCTGGGCGACCTGGCACAGACCACAAATAAGCGAGTAACGCAGCACTCACCCATAAATCAGAAAGCGCCGTCAACTGCCAAGGCAACCACCCCAAGCGCCACCAATATGGATGCTCCGCAACCCAAGTAGCTCGTGATATCACCGCCGCCTCGGTATCCAATCCAGGTGCCAAAATCAGTGCCATCGCAACTAGGGCAAGCACATGAATCACCACCGAGCACAGAAGGGCTTTGATTAAATGCCGATAGCGTCGCACCTGTCGATGCTCTGGAAAATTCGTGTACAGCGTGTTGGCTTCCAATATTTCGTAACGGTTAACTTAAGTCTCTCTTTATATCGCTGAATTGTCAAAATGTAACTATTGGCTCCGCCTATCTGCACCCGCGGACGCGGGATTAGTTTAGCCCCAATGCGATGAGCAGAACCCAGTGGGAGGTCGAGGCGAAACACTGTGCCATCTCCGTAGAGCTGATGCAAAACCAAAAAATAATTCTCTATAGCCGTTTTTCTAGCTTAGATATCCTCCATGTATCTATCTTTGGGATTTCTGTTTGTAGCACTCGCCGCTCTCGGCGTTTTTCTGCCCGTGCTGCCGACTACTCCCTTCCTCATATTAGCCGCAGCCTGTTTTGCTAAGTCGTCAAAAAAACGTCATCAGTGGTTATTAGACCACCCAATCTTTGGACCATCCATCCGCAATTGGGAAGAGCATCGCTGCATGACTCTGAGATCAAAGGTCATTGCCCTGACCACTATGGGATTATTTGGTAGCTACTCGACCTTATTCTTACTGAATAATATTTACCTACAGATCGCTTCCGGTTTACTGGTAGCAACAGGCATGATTTTTGTCGGACGGATCAAAGTGTGCGAGAATTAAGCAGCACCCACCTTTGCCAAAAAAATGCGAGGAGAATCCATTTTCGTGTTGCCGCATCCTTACAGGTCGCTATAGCTTTCTAGTGTGTCACGCAAAAAGAAAAAATCATCGAAAAACTCTCGCCGCTCCCGAGCAAAAGCGGCGGTTACTCATACCTCTAAGGAAAAAGCTCTGGCCGATCCCAAACAACTCGAATCTCTAACACAACAGGCATGGGATGCGGGGAATTTTTCGCGAGCCAGAGAAGGTTACAAACGACTGCATCGCCTAGATCCTGAAAAATTTGAGGCTCAGCTTATCGAAACGTCCCTGTTGCTTGCCAATGAACTTGAGGAAAAGGGGCTATTCCTAGAATGTGGTAATATCCTGAAGGACTTACCACAGTTCAATAAAATCCCCACCGCAAACCGCGCGAACCTCATTCAACTGGAACAGAAATGCCAACTCGCCAGCCCAAGCCGGTCAAAACGGCTCACCGCAGCCGCTACCATCATTGGAGCTGAAACCGAGTATGATCCCGATGCCCGATCCCGTGCCGCCGATGTATTAGTTTTGGAAAAAGACCAGCTGGCAAGTGATGTCAATGCCGCGATCTCTGCTCTTTGTTCGAAGAATTGGATCCATCTCGATCTGGTATTGAAAAAAATTATCCGCCAATCGCCCTTTAGAGAATGGCGCGCTTTTTTGGCTGGTTGCGCCGCATTCCATCGCGGTGATAAAACCTTAGCACGAAAATGTTTTGCTCGTCTCTCCGAACCATCGCTCCCCAATAGAAAAGCGAATGCCTACCGTGCGATGTTAGGCGATCTGGATCCACGCAAAGACACCGAAGCTCAAATCGAGCTAGGATTCTTTTTAGGTCACAAAGACATTTTTCGACACTTGCTCGAAGCTGATCGTCAGTGGAAAAAAAACGATCTCCACTTCGCCCATAAATCATTGAGTAGAATCAACGGCTTCCCTGGATTCAAAGCCGACTTCATGGGAAACCTAACCCGAAACTTCCTCAACGGACGGCATGGTTTTTCTCCCAATGACCAATATCAACTGACTGAATCGAGTATACACTTTTATGCAGCAAATCAGAAACCTGGAGCACTAGCGTTTTTCATGGCAGCTCCCTTTCTTTCGAGCTTCGGTGACGGTGATGACGATTACCCCCAAATGCTGGATATCATAGCCCAACAGTGGAAAGTTTACCAAAAAGGCTTTATCTCCTTTTTTGGCAACTCCGCTCGATTCCGATCCATGTGTCAGTTGATACAGGCAAAACAATCCATTGCGTCGGCAGGGGCGGGTCCCTCATTCTTTGATATTCGACCTCCCGACTTTAGCACGGGGATTTCTCTTTTGAAAAAAGCCATCACTAGCGATCCCGAATTCGAAGAACCCCATTTCTTTTTGTTGGAGCTGTATGAGTCAGCAAAAAATCACAGTAAACGTAATAAACTGCTCGATGTGATGAGCGGACGCTTCCCAAATTCCTCAAAAATTTTACGCATAGCTGGACGGCGCTGCATAGAACGCTCATCCTTCAAAAAAGCGATCACCTTCTTTGAACGAGTAGAAAAGCTTGATCCGCTAGATCATTCAAACCAACAAGACCTTTATGAAGCCAATCTGAAATTTGCCATCACCCATATAGCAAACAACAAGCCTCATCTGCTGCGCCCCGTGCTGGAAAGCCTTGCCTGCTATTCTCAATCGACAGCAGGTCCTGTATTCTACTGGGATGAATTCCGCATCGCCTTCTCCGACATGGCATGGAAGCTAACCGCTACGGAAAAAGACTTGGAGCCACCCAACCTACCCGCTGGAGATGGCAAACTCCGAGTTTCACCCCACTTGTATTCTTTTTATAGCAAACTGTCCTGGGACTATATTTATCATTCAAGTTCCAACAAAGGCAAAATACTACCCCTTGCCGATCTTATCAAAACAACAAAAAAAGATGCTGTTTTTTTCGATGCCACTAAGATGGTGCAATTACTTCTTCAACCAAACGATTTAGACCTATCTAAAACCACTCTTGATTGGGCAAGCCGTTATATACTCCTCGCCATTCAGAATATGGATAAAAAGGATCTCGCGGAAGCACGACGTTTAGGATATACGATTGCAGGCAAAGCCCCATTCTTAACTCCATTCGCTATACCTCTTGCAAAGAAAACGAAAAAACTAGCCCCTTCCGATTTATTTTTTCAAGTTTACAGCGCGGTGGTTAAAAAGGAGTTCACCCCTGAGCTAGACCAAGCAATCAAGAATTTTGAAAACCAGCGAACCACAGATGAGCTGTTGACCGCACTTATTAAGATTTACCAAAACCTTCGTCATGAAATAAACCCAGCCTCTGGCTGCGGCGACGACTCCTGCCCTCACTGTTCTGCGAACAAAGACGATCACTTCGATTTCTCCTTCCCAGGACCGTCGCCCCGCGAACCTAATCGACAGGGGTTTGATTTCTCTTAAAACTCAAAACCACTACAACATGTTACCCTTTAAGATCTTAGATTTACCATTGAACACCGATGACGAAGCTGTGAGAGCCGCCTATCGACGACTCATCCTAGAGTTCCCCCCCGAATCGCATCCAGATCAATTTAAACAAATCCGCAATGCCTTTGAATCCATAGAAACAGAGGGAAAACGCATCACCCACGCCATGGGACTCGATCCAACTCTCAAGCAAGAATACACAGAAAGCCCGCTCGAAACGGCTCTCTCCTACCTTCAAAACGACCCCCAACCCACCCCGCCGCCCGAGTCGGACTTTTACCAATTTCTCAAAGCCTGATCATGGACAAAGCCATCTCCAGCATCTCCAGCATCAACTCGCAACCCGACTCTCCCGACGAAGAACTCTGGAGGCACGAGCTGCTCGCGCAATGTGAAGCGGCTGTGAAAAATTTAGATTTTTCGACGCTTGATCTGGCTGCGATCCAGCAAGCAGATCCGCCCAGTCTTTACGATTTTTTTGCCGAGCTGGAAACTCTGCGAAACGAGCAAAAACGAGGCAATCGCAAATTTTCAGACGTGCTAAGCAATTTCACCTCCCTGCTCGAAAACATGCGCGATGATCGCCAACAGGCCGCCGAAAAAAGCATGGACGACCTGAAGGCATCTGGTGAAAAAGTAGATCGTTCCCTCGCTCTGGGGCTCATCGATTTACGTGATCGCCTCGACCGAATTCTAGCCAATGCCGCTCATGCCCCGATGGAGGTGAAAGTCGGTCTATTTGGTAAAAAAATCACCCCAAGTGCGTGGAAAACACATTGTGAAAGCTTGAAAATCCTCAGCCAACATTTCCAACCCATGCTCGCCGCCGCTGGGCTCGAACGCATATCTACCATAGGGCTCTGCTACAATCCTAGTGAAATGAAAGCGGTGTCAGCTCCCGCAAATGAAAATCTCGGCAGCCTCCGCGTGATCCGCGAACTGCTCCCTGGCTACCATTGGCAGGGTCAATGCCTGCGCCCGGCAGAAGTCGAAGTTCAATCCGAACTTACCTCTATATAACAACAAAAAAACATGAGTCAGAAAGAAATCATCGTCGGAATCGATCTCGGCACCACCAACTCTTCCATCTCCGTCCTCGAAAATGGAAAGCCTAAAATCATCAAGATCGACGGTTCGTCATCGATGCCCTCCTGTGTCAGCATCGATGATGAAGGAAACATCATCGTCGGACAATCTGCTGTAAATCAACTATTAGTAAAACCCAATGACACCCACTTTTCGGTAAAACGACACATGGGCTCGGGCAAGATTTTTTCCATCGGAGACGAAGAATACCGCGCCGAAGAAATTTCCGCTTTTATTCTCAGAAAACTCCGCGAGGAAGCTCAAAATGAACTTGGGCATCCAGTGAAAAAAGCCGTCATCACCGTACCTGCTTATTTCAAAGAAGATCAACGCCTTGCCACCAGCAATGCCGCCGAACTCGCCGGCCTCGATTGTGTTCGCTTGCTCAATGAACCCACCGCCGCCGCACTTGCCTACAACCCTAATCGCGGCAGCGATCAAAACGAAAATATCCTCGTTTATGATCTAGGTGGTGGCACTTTCGACGTCTCCCTTGTCACCTCCTCAGAAGACCTCGTTGAAGTCAAATCTAGCCACGGAGACACCCACCTAGGTGGCGACGATATAGATGAACTGCTGATTGATTTCATTATCGACAAAGCACAGATGCTCATCGACCGAGAAAGCCTCAGCACCACTCAGCTGCTACGTCTGCGCCGTGCTTGTGAAGCCGCCAAACGAAAGCTTAGCAACCAAGCCACCGCAGAAATCAGTGAAGAATATTTTTTCAATGACGAGCATCTCAAGATCGAAATATTCCGCCATGAGTTCAATGAATTAGTCGCCCCACTGCTCGAAAAAACATGGACTTCCGTGCATGCCGCTCTAAACGACGCAGGACTGGTTCCCAGCAACTTGAACAAAATCCTCTTAGTCGGAGGCTCTACTCACATGCCTATCGTCTCAAACAGCATGGAGGAACGATTAGGAATCACCCCGCAATTTGATGTCAATCCAGACCTCATCGTCACCATGGGAGCGGCTCTCCAAGCTGGAATTATCGGCGGAGAAAAAGTCGAAGCCATCCTTGTCGATATCTCCGCCCACACTTATTCCACCGGAGTTCTCGAAAACCATGGAGGCATAGGTTGCATTCCCATCATCAAAAGAGGTAGCCCCTTGCCCTGCGTAAAAAGCGATTTATTCTACACCACTCACCCTGCTCAGGATGAAGTTGAAATCGACGTCTATCAAGGGGAGTCCCGGTTACCTGACGAAAACGATTTGATTGGAGCCTTTACGATCGAAGATCTATCAACCTCCCAATCCGAATTGCAGCCAATCATTTGCGAATACGCCCTCGATCTCAACGGCATGCTCAAAGTCACCGCCACCGAAAAAAACACTGGCCATGCCAAAACCGTCACGCTAGACACACGCGGAACCCAGCAATCTCTCGACCTCACAGCTGCCAAGGAAAAAATGGCAGTACTTTACGAAGATGAACTGACAGATAATGATAGCATGCTCGATAGCAGCTCCGAGAATACCGCTGCAGATCAGATCGTTGCTAGAGCAGAAAAAACCCTTGAAAGCGACACTCTGGGCGACGAAGACCGCACCGAGATCACATCCCTGCTTGAAAAAATAGCCACATCAAAGCAACAGGGAGCGCCCGAAAGCGTCAGCGCTGCAGCGAACCAACTTGACGACATTCTCTTTTACATTGAGTGAAACCGCCACATCATGAACATCACTCTAGCATGCCCGTCCTGCGGAAAAAAAAATACTGAAGACGCAAAATGTTGTGTTCGATGCGCTTGCGGTCTGAGAGCACTATTTCAGATAAAATCTCACGCAGAGTGTAGCTGGAACCAAGCCGCTTGCGATCTACGTGAAAATCGCTTTACTGATTGCCTACAAAGCTGTGAACACTCATGGCACTACTCCCCCTCCGCCAAAACCGCCGAGCTTGCATTCATCGCCGCCGTATTGTACGGCGACGCTTTTCAGGCGATGCGCTGGAAATTGCGAGCAGGGAAACTGAGTCTTATTTGAATCGAAACCCAATGGCTATGGCAGGCAAACAAACTAGGAATTATTTACTGGGGACACAGTTGATGTTTCTACATAAACTTCAACCTCAATAGCCGTTCTTCTGCCTAATGGTTTTTCTAGCGAGTCATTCATGAAATATTATTTTGTTTTATTTTGAAGCCTTCCCGACCTTCTTGCTCTGCCACAGAGAATAAAGCATTTTGCTTGCACTCTCCACGATCTTGTAACCAGCGTAGGGTTCCAAGCGAGTCCAAGAAATAGGATCACCCGTATAACCACCACCCAAAATGCCGTGGATCGTCGGACAGTAACCACAGTAACCATCCGCCAGCCCCACAATAGCAGTGATCGACGCAGGACTGCGACGCTTAATATCCAAGCCAAACTGACTATACAACTCGCAAGGTTGCGTCACCAAAGCCAAGTCACCAATACGAAGCACGTGAATGGGCAAGGTATCGACCGGGTTCTCTCCATACAACTCTTGCAGATGCACCGCCCCAAAAGCCATGATCATTTTCATCCCACGGATATTTTCTCCAGCATCGATTCTTGCCAGCACTTTTCGTGCCTCTGCCAGACGTTCTGGTTTAGGTAGCCGCACCTTGACTTCGAGATCTTCAAAACTGTGCCTCAATATAGGATGACTCTGATACTTCACACTCTTGTATAACCGCAGTGTTTCATCAGCCATCAATCGACCAAGTCGCTCAATCGATTGCTCTGGAGTTTCCTTGCGAGGGTTCAACGCATCTTTCCATGAGACATCCCCCTGTGCACCATTCAAATAGAGCATGGGTATATTGCCCAGCTCTTCTCGCAGCATTCGTCGCGACTCGCCGGGAAAATCGGCAGTGAACACCGAACCACCCCAAGTGATCGTCGGATGGGTGGTATTGTGCTGTACCACCGCTATGAGCTTTCCTTCAGCATTCACGGCAAACAGCGCCACGTGTTGCGGATCATCAGGTCCTTCCAAACCAGCAAAATCCTTGCGCCTAGTATCACCATGCATCACATGCGTGCCATCAGCAAAGCAGATGCGACGATTGTAACCAATCTGAGCAACCCCCTTTCCCCAACCAATTTTCCCAGGACTGGCTGATTGCACTGCCTCCTGCGCCAGCTCGACCAGCCATCCTTGTAACTTATCTAGATAAGCCGTATCTACTGGCATGAGGTAGTTACTACGCAACACCACAGGCCCACGTGTATGGGTAGCAGAAATGATAATGTTGCGAGGCGGAATGCCCGCTGCCAATCCCATAGCCTCCCGCATTGCCTTCACACGAGGCGGTTCCAATCCACCCAAATCGCAACTGACTAACAATACCTGCATCTTACCATCGGACAAGTAAAGCCCATTGGCCTCCAGATTTCCGTGAATCGCCGTCGCGCGTTTTTTGACACTGGCTGACTGCACCCAGTCGCCAATCTTAGGATTAATGATCTTACTAACAGCACCTATTTGCAAAGGTGGTTGGTTTTCAGAAAATACCTGCGTTGTCCAGACAAAGGCAATGCCAACGATGGCAGCGAATACACAATTGGGTTTAGCTCTCATTGTTTTGTATAATAACATATTTTTGATCATTTAGAATCTTCCTCCACCTTATTCTTCCCATATTACAGAGAATTGAGCATTTTCCAGCACTCTCCACGATCTTATAGCCTGCGTAGGGAGTCCTACCCATACCCTGGTCTGTGTATTGTATTGCTTTCTCATACTCAGAATTCATTCAACTACTGAATTAATACCGGCACCTGCGTCCGCCTACTTCGCCGCAGCCACATACTCAATCAAGTCCGCCAGCTCCTGTTGATCAAATCCCCCTTCCAGACCGTCAGGCATCAGAGATCGCCCCGTATTGGTCAATGATTTCAACTCAGATCTCAAGATCACATGTTTTTGATTAGCCTGATCTAAAATGGTGATATTCGATCCCGTTTCGGAAATTAAAATCCCTAAAATAGCCCGCCCATCCTTAGTGCTAGCAACATACGAACTATACTTACCTTCCACCGACTGGTTAGGATCAAGAATACCTGACAGTAATGACTCGGGCTTGCGGTCGGTGATCGATGCCAAATTGGGACCGATTTCCAAACCCATGCCATCCAGTTTATGACAAGCCACACACACCTTTTGAAAGACCAGCTTACCACGCGCCTTATCCCCTTTTAGCTTCAGCGCAGGCCGATAGGCCTGCATCACCTTGAGCCGATCTGCGTTGCTGGTAGAGGGTAACAACCCTTTAGCTCTTACTTGGACTTTTTTATCTGAGTGTGTCGTCAGCCGTTGCTTGATTCCAGCGTCCAGATCAGCAGGTGCCACTTTTTTAGCTTCGATTCCGTCCAATAACTTCATCAACCAATCGCCGCGGGTGGTCAGCACATTCAATACCTCCGTGCGAATCGCGGGAGTGTAAGCCGTCCAGCCAGCCAAAAGAACTTTCGGCACCGCTTCGCCTGACAGAGTTCCTAGGTGAGACACTGTCGCTACTTGTAGAGTCAAAGGAGTCTGCAATCCCAACAAAGATCCCAAAATCTCGATGTCCTCCACTTGTGTCCCGCCGCCTCTCGCCAGCAAGCGAATCGCCGCTTTGCGCGATGCCTCAGTAGCTTTATCATCCACCGCAACTTTGCGCGCACTTACTGTCAGTGCCTTCACTCGCTCATTCACAGTTTTAGCCAATTCACCCGAAGCCTTCCGATCCCCCGCACGACGATCCAAAGCATCCAACAATCCCGCCACCGTGGTAAACTGCCAAACAGGATTTCCTCCAGGTTTCATGACGGCATCTAAAGCCTCCGTTACCGCCTCATCATTATCAAAAGCAACTGCAAGCATCAGCAAGCGCCCCAACAGACCGTTGCCCTGTTTGGCATTCGCGCGCTCGGTCATCAACGAAGCCAACACGTCACTCAGATTGTCAGTATTCACAGAACTGATGATCGCTGCCGCCATGTAAGCATCCACACCGTCGCTAAAAGCCAGCTTTCCTAATGTTTTGGCGGCAGCTTTCCCACTCCATTCCCCCAAGCTATAAGCCAATTGCATACGCACCCTAGCATTCTTAGAATTGCTAAGCCCTAACAGAACTTCAAGCAACTCAGGATGATTTTCCGCCAATCCCTCAGACAACTTCACAGCATGCTGCTGAACTCCTGGTGATAAATCTCCCGCCGCCACTTGCAACAACTCTGCCTCCAGCTCTCCCATTCCCTGTAAAGTGTATAAAGCATGCAATCGAGCCAAATCTAGCTTACCTCCCGTCGCCATTTTTTTCAGCTCAGATACCACCGCCTTATCATTACGCTCCACCAACAAGGCTTGGGCCGTGTCGCGCTGCCAACCATTGCGAGTTTCCAAAGCAGCCACCAATTCACTGTTGCTCAGCTTCGCTAAATTCGGTGCCAAGTAGCGCTGCTGTCCTTTGCGGTAAACTCGATAAATCCTCCCCTTGTCATCGCCCAAGCGGTAAAAAGGCCTCAACTCATCTCTCCCCTCCTGCGGCAACCACTGCGGATGCTCAATCATGTAACGATACATATCAGCCACCCAAAGCGCGCCATCGGGACCTGTTCGAGACATCACTGGACGACTCCAACGATCCTTTGAAGCAAAAAAATCCAACTTGTCTTTCACCTCCACTGGACCATTTTTTGACACCGTAAAACTCACTCCATCTGGCTCAGATCGATTGTGTTGAATCAAGTTAGCAAAAGGCTCGCAGGTGAAAATCTCAATCGTATCAGCTGCTGATTGAGGAAACAGCTTAGCATCTCTGTAAATCATCCCGTCGCAAGCGGAAGTAAAACGACCCGCCTCAGCAAAAGCATGAAAACGTTTCTGTAGTCCCTTGAAAGGAAACACTTTGGGATTTCTAGGCTCTACCAACTGCTTACGCGGATCCGGTGATGCTGCGTGCGGATTGCGCCGGATATAACTATCCTGCAAAACGTAATGCCAAATAGGATAAGAGTTCATCTCACCAAACCAGTCACCCCAATCCGAACGATTACGGCCAAACTGGCTCGGTCCAGATTGCGGATCCAATTCACCCGTTTCAGGATTGAAACGAAAATCCCGACTTCCTAGATCAATTTCCTGACCTGTCTTGATCGATTTAATCTTGCTGCCCGCGCCATAATTGGAGCTATGTGATCCACTCGCACAGTAAATCCAATTATCCAATCCTCGAATTAATCCATTCACCCGCAACTGCTGATTCCCTTCCTGAAAACCTTCGAACAACACATGTTTTTTGTCCGACACCCCATCTGCGTCCGTATCCTCCAAATAGAGAATCAAAGGAGCCGCCGTCACCAACACCCCTTTTTTCCACGGCAGTATGCCATTTGGAAAAGACAAACCCTCAGCAAAAACCACCGATTGATCATATTTACCATCCCCATTGGTATCTTTCAGCCAACGAACTCGCCCGCCAGCCTTTCCTTTGTTATCCATCCCTAATGGATAATCCGACATCTCAACCACCCACAACCGTCCATCAGCTCCCCAGGTGAATGCCACAGGGTCTATCACATCTGGCTCGGATACCAATAACTCTACTTCAAAGCCCTCCGGCACATGCAATAAAGACAAGGCATCCTTCGCCGCCACCGGTTCAGAGTCAGGCTTAGGGTCAGCGGCACCCAAAAACGAAACCGTCAGACCCCAAGTCGTAGCGAACAATACTATATTTTTTATATTTAAGTTTTCCTTCATTGTTAATTCCTAATTCTTAATTCTTAACTCTTTCAACATCTCAATCATTTCATCTGCGATCCTCTCTCCCGTTCCAACTTCCGCATAGGAATGCAAGCCCATCCACGTCTGATACCCACCCAATTCATGTGCCTCGCGATCCGGCAAATAACCGATCCAGTCATTCGCCAGCTCTGCCACCACCGTGTATTTGAAAGGCGAACGCCTTTTGATATCCACGCCCAGCCCAGTGAAAAACTCCCCGCAATCTCCATCGAATCATCCGCCTCCAGATTCACCGTCGCCGTAGCGACCCGCAAATCACCTGCAACGCAGGAGCAGACAAAAGCGAACTGAACCATCGAAAGCAAGCTAGCTTTAATGCGCAAATTCTTAATGTAGGGGGCGATCACCATGATAGCGTTAATCTGGCATCATTCACTTACAATATCTCATAAATATATTATAAAATACATCACAGCACACTTACTCCTAAAATTAAAATGAAGATTCAATGTGAATTGTTGGATTTAATCTATTTTCTTTCTTATCCGCGTTCATCTGCGTTATCCGAGGTCAAACTCATTGATATGACCTGAATGGTGACCTTTATTCTAATCCAAACCACCAAAAATTAACTTGATCCTATTACTATAATCAGGCACCATGCGTCCATCTGAACTTGTAGATCAGGGGCTGAAACTTATATGCCAAGCTGTATTCCCGCTCATTTCTTCTGCCCTTCCTAATCAAATCTATTCCCTGATGCTTACGACATTTTTCAAGTATATCGACCTACCCACTCGTCGAACCCTAATAGTAACGGCGACTCTGACGGTTCTGATCGGAATGCACGTTTCTATTGGGCAAGTTCAGGCCGAACCTAATTCCGTCATCAAGCAGGCTAACT
The DNA here is from genome assembly GCA_021648365.1 of Verrucomicrobiales bacterium. Taxonomy (GTDB): domain Bacteria; phylum Verrucomicrobiota; class Verrucomicrobiia; order Verrucomicrobiales; family DEV007; genus JAADHD01. The sequence goes on along the minus strand of JAKISY010000001.1, from coordinate 79,129 downwards.
CAAGCAAAACGGGTTCTAATCTTGACTCAGAGACGGATCAGGCAAGTTCTTCATCCTCCGAAGAGGATAAACCTATTACATCGAAGGAGCAAGCATTAGCAAACAACCACGCTTCAAAAAAGGGCAGCGGCTTCTTTAAAGGCCTTTTCTCTTCACGAAAAACCAGTTCAAAGCCACCAAAAAGCGTCCCTGCCTCCACTGCTCAGCAAACTAAGACTGAGGCCACACCAACTCCGGTTCGTGAGCCGGCAGAATCTAAATCGAGCGAAAATCCAGAGAAAAAAGGCTGGCTAGGACGACTATTATCACGGAAAAATAAAAAAGCAGCTGTAGTGATCACCGCTCCCGTGGAAATGAAATCGGATCTTGCCTCACGTTACCCAGCCCTCGATACCAAGGACTATCGTAAAACCAAGCAGGAAAAAGCTGTAGAAAATCTAGTAGCACAAATTTACGCTAGCTTTGATGCACGGGTCAACGACATCACTGCCGCAGACCTGCGCTTGCCAGGCGTCAAAAAACTGCCTCCAGTTCCACAGGAAATCGAAGCCACCTGGTTTCGTGGCATCCAAGATGAATTCTGGCCGGATCAACAGCGTATGGGGCAGCGCCTAGAGGACATCTACGCTCGTGCACTGATCAACTCCAATCAAGTAGATGTGTTCAGCTACAATCCACTGATCAGAGAAACCAGCTACGACGAAGCTCGCGGTCAATATGACCTCGAATTATTTGCGGATGGCACAGTCACCAGAACCGACGAGCCTACTGGCTCGACCCTCACAACAGGTCAAACGGGGCGCTTTATTCAAGACCTGAAAGAAGCTGAAGCAGGAGTTCGCAAGATGCTCAGTACCACCGGAGCCAAGGTCTCCCTCTCCAATCGACTTTCAAGCTTGAAGAACAACTCTCAGTTCACCGATCCCAATGCTCAGACCGCATCGCAAATCGTCTTTTCTATCACCCAACCACTGCTCAGAGGAGGAGGTTATGCTTACAATCATGCCAGCCTCAAGGTTGCCCAACTCGACTCGCGCATGGCAGCCGCCGAATACATCCGATCCTTAGAGAACCATCTTCTTGAGGTCAATCAGGCCTACTGGGGGATTTACCTCGCACGCTCTGCGTTCATGTTACGTCGAGAGCTGGTGAAGGAAACTGCGGAAATCACCGAGAAGATCGAAAAACGTCCTGGCGAAGTTACCGCCAGCGATTTACTCAGAGCACAAGCCGAGCTTTCGGAACGACGCACCTCACTGATCCGTTCCGAAATGGCGGTTCGCAATGCAGAAGAACGCCTCCGTGCTCTCGTCAATGATCCTAACTTTCCTATTGGTGGCAAAGGTGAACTGATACCTCTGACCCGCCCCGTGCTCTCCCCTCCCAAAGAAAAAGTTCAGCAATCCGCTCGCATGGCGATCGACAACCGAGTTGAAATCGCTCAGAGCTTCGACCGTGTACGCGCTGCTGGTATTCGCCGGGATTTCAGCAAGAACGAATTATTACCTCAACTGAACCTGATAGGTGAAGCAAGCAACTCAGGACTCGATGCCGGCAGCCGCAATATTCAAGGAGCTTACACCGATCTTGGGCATCAGAGTCCAGGTTGGATTGCTGGATTACGCTTTAGCCAACCTCTGGGCAACCATACAGCCGAGGCTCGGAACCGGCGCAACGAATATGAACTTCGCAAAGAAATTGCAACACTCCGCTCGACGCTGGATGCAGTGCTGCTCGAATCAGTCGTGACTTACCGCGAGCTGCTCACCGCTTACCGCGATATGCAGGGACGTCACCTCACTCTCAAAGCCACACGCGAAGAAGTTCGCAGCCTCAAGGAACGTCTTGTGATCGATGCCAATAACGGTCAGACGATCTCGTTCCGCCTGCAGATTCTCCTCGATGCCCTTCAGCGCAATCAACAAGCCGAAGAACGTTTCCTCGTCAGTGTGGTCACCTATAACATAGCCTTCGCAGCTCTCGAAAAAGCCAAAGGCACCTTCCTCACTTACCAAGATGTGAATATTTCCCGCGTCAAGCAAGGGAAGATAAGCACTTTCGGCAAGCCCTTAGAATCGCTACGCGCCACGATCCCCTCGCTGCAGCCTAATAAAAAAAGCTCGGTCAGTGACAAAAAAGTAAGTAAGTGACTTCATTCGGAGAGACGAAACTCCCTGCAACCACCATGGCACTCGGACTGAAACACCAGTATGAACGACGGGGCTATCTCGAAGCCCGTCTGAGCCATCATTGGCGCGCCCTGTCTAAGCCCCAAGGCAAGCGCTCCGACCAGCAACGCCTCGCTGCCATTGATCAATACGGCAAGGAAATAGAATCTCTCAGTGATGCTCAATTGCGCACTGAGTTTGAAAAACTCCGCGATGGCATCGATCCCATCCATTTGGCAAAATCCCTCGATGACCTTGTGGTACCCGCCTTCGCCCTCGTACGCGAAGCCTCACGGAGAGCTTGTGGGCTATTCCCTTATCCCGAGCAAATTCTAGGCGGCCTTGCCATGGTGCGAGGGGGTATCGCCGAGATGGCTACGGGTGAAGGCAAGACCCTCGCCGCCATTCTACCCTCTTCACTTTTTGCTCTTGCAGGCAAAGGCGTCCATGTCATCACGGTGAACTCTTACCTCGCCGAACGAGATCAAGAATTCACCCAACCCATTTTTGAACTACTGGGTCTCACCTCAGCTCTTTTGCCTTCAGATCAGGAGAAAATTTCCGAAAAACCTGATGCTTACAAAAAAGACATCACCTACGGCGTCGGTTACGAATTTGGTTTCGACTACCTACGCGATCAACTCGCGCTGATGCAATGCCCGCATCCCGGACCACGCGAACGCCTACGCGAAGCCTTACTGGCAAAAAAACACCCGCGTCCGAGCACCGTGCAGAGAAGCCTAAGCTTTGCCATCGTCGATGAAATCGATAGCGTGCTCATCGACGAAGCAGGCTCCCCGCTACTGATATCTCAAGCGGGGCCAGATACCCCAGAAAGTGACGCTCCTTATTTACGCGCACTCAATTTGATCAACTCCATTGAAGAGGATGTCCACTACAGCATTGAAACGCTGAAACGCACCATCCAACTAAGCCCTATCGGGCGCGATGTGATCTACGATGCTCCAGGCATACCTTGGGAATCGCTGATGCGGCCTTGGGAAATCTACGTGCTCAATGCCCTCAAGGCAGAGCATTTTTTCACTCGCGATATCCACTACGTAGTTGTCGAAGATAAAGTGTGCATCGTCGATGAATTCACCGGACGCCGCCATGATGAACGAACCTGGCGAGAAGGCCTGCATCAGGCCATCGAAGCGAAGGAGGAATTAACTCCACGCCCCGAGAACATCGATTCCGCCAGCATCACCCGTCAACGCTTTTTTGCACAGTATGAAATCACCTGCGGCATGACCGGAACAGGGCAAGAAAGTGCCGGAGAATTCTGGCACTTTTTCAAAATGCCCGTCATTCCTATTCCAGAACATCGCCCCTGCGCTCGCGATGTCCTTCCAGAACGAGTTTATATTTCCCGTGAAACCTGTTTCAGCGCTATCCTGCGAGATATTCAAGAGCGCAAACAAGCTGGGCAGCCCGTATTAGTAGGGACTCGCACCATCCAAGTGAGTGAAGACATCTCCGAACTACTGAAAGAAAAAGGTGTCCAACACCGTGTGCTAAATGCCAAGCAAGATGAAGAGGAAAGCGACATCATCTCTACAGCTGGGCAACAAGGAAGCATTCTCATAGCGACCAACATGGCGGGACGCGGGACTCATATCGATATCAGTCCCGAGACTCTAGCCAACGGAGGTCTTCACGTGATCCTTGTCGAGCGCAACGAGTCCCGCCGAATCGATCGACAATTGATTGGTCGCACAGCCCGTCAAGGCCAAGCGGGAACCGCTTGTTCCTATGTCAGTGCAGACGACTTTCTCTTCGAGCATTACGAACCCGAACTTGGCGATCGGATCCGCAATAGTCATGCCAGTGAACTAGGACAAGTCGATCCAGCGATCAGTAAATCCATTGACCAACTGCAGCACAGGGTTGAGCGTATCCGATACCAGCAACGACTCCAGATGGCTCACCGCGACGAGTGGCTGGACCAAACCAAAAAAACACTGGCGTGATGAAAGGCTTATACCTAACACTCTTTCTAATCTTTCTGAGCGTACCTGCTGCGACATTCGCCCAGCAGCAAGCACCCGCTCAACTGCGGATCCTCACCTACCTCGAACCCTACCGCAGTATTGAGATTTCCCCTGCAGAGAGCGGCGTCATCCGCGAACTCCTCGTCACAGAGGGACAAACCGTGAAAAAAGGTGACGCCTTGGTCAAACTCGACAGCAAGGTGATCGAAGCACGCCTAGCCGTGGCGACCGCCCAATCGGAAAACAAAGGGCGCATACTGGCGGCGCAAAGTGAATACACTCTGGAGAAGGGACGCTACGACAAACTCGCCGATCTCGATACACAAGGTTTGTCCAACAACTTCGAACTCGAACGACAAAATGCTAACATGAAATCAAGCGAAGGCCGCCTAGTCGATGCACAGGAACAACAACGAGTGTTCCACCTTCAAGCAGAGCAAATCAAACGCGAGCTCGATGACCGTATTTTGTATAGCCCCATCAACGGGATTGTTTCACAAATCAACAAAGATATCGCTGAAACCGTCACCACCATTGAAGCCAGTCGAGATAATTACTTGATCCAGATCGTCAAAATTGATGTTCTCAAGGCGACCGCTCACATACCCGCTTCATCAGTGGCATTGATCAAAATAGGCGACCAACTCCCCATCGAGCTGGATCTAAAACTTCGTTCAAATCCAAGCGCAGATAAAAAAACAAAAGCTATCAGCGGCACCATCGAATTCATTTCCCCCGTGATCGATTCCTCCAGTAACACCGTAAGAATCAGCCTACGTATCGAGAACATGAAACACGCCATTCGCGGCGGCTCCCAGGCCCACGTTCTCATCCCAAAAAGCTGACAGCTCCCTAAATGTCAAACTACGTCGCCGATTGATCCCTCACCTTTTCCAAACGCTCCCGCAGATACGCTCCTAGTTTGTCGTATAACCACGCACCAAGTCGATACCTCTGCCCACCCTCCAGCTTAGCATAGCCCCACTCCCCCTCATACAACTGCTCCCCTTCTCGAACGGCACCCGGTTCCAAACGCGCGTATGCCAGCAGATGCGCCGTCGCAAGTTCGAGTCCCGCTAGCATAGGATCTTGTGCGCTGTATTGTTCCAAGGACACCGCTCTCCTGCCCTCCATCAATCCGCGTTCCCGATCATTTTCGATCTTAGGTCGCTGTCGCACAGGCAGCGGACCGCCGACCGATGACGACAACAAAGACCTCGGCAAATTCACCTTCGCCTGCCGCTCGATTCGTTCCAATTGAGCACGAAAAGTTCCATGCCTGCCCCTGATTTTGACACTGAGATTTTCAGTCTGACGACGTGAAAAAGCCTCAATCTCCTGCTGTGGTATGAGCACTAACAATTGCTCAGGCAAGCTCGGCAAAACCGACATCACGATAGTTCCAGTTCGCAAATAATGCCCCTGAAGGGACTCCAGACGATCAGCATGGATGACCCCATCGATAGGTGCAATGATCTCAAGAGAATCCACCTCTTCTTGCAAAGTGCCGATCCCTTCTTCGAGACTAGCCAAATTTTCCTCTTCTGCTTGGTGCGCGGCGATATTGCCAGCTTCTAAATGCTTTCGACTGATCAAACGAGATCGTGCCGCGTCCAGTTGCAGACGCTGCAACTCTAAGCTCTTGATCGGATTCTCCAAACTCGCCAATAACTGTCCTTTCTGCACCGCTTCGCCATTGATCACACTCACCCTACGCACAAAGCCGTCGGTATCGATACGCAGCAGCGCTTTCCCCGGCTGATCCACTACAGCCACCAGAGTAGGAGAAGGACTGACAGGCACAAAGATCAAGATTGCGGCAACCAAAGCGAAAATCCCACCCACCCGAGTGAAGGTTTTGCCATAAGAAATACGCACACCTCGATCTCCTGCAAAAACCAGCTTAGACGCCTTCTTGATCATCCCAACCAATCCGGTTATCACTGCCAGCACCACTAGCACCAGACCTGCCCCTTTGAATAGACCACTAACCATTATCATGATCCCTACCCAAATCACGACTTTCCACACAGCTGCAAGCACCCCGTAGATCCCGATAGCCACGATCCGCGACTTGATACTCTGGCTGAGTTCCTGGTGCTCCATCCCCAACAGATATTTCCGCCCTAACCAAGACACAAATTGCTGCCCTTTTGAACCCAGATTGGGAATCTGAATCCAATCACTTAAAATGTAATACCCGTCAAAACGCATCAGAGGGTTGCCATTAAAAAACAGCGTCACCAGCGATGCCGTGAACACCACATTGTAAGCCATCGTATTGACCGCACCCGGACTGGTCTGCACCCATACGATCACCGCGATGGCAGCGATGAAAAACTCAACATACATCCCCGCCGCAGCCACAACCATACGCGCAGAACGATCCGGCAGCCGCCAAGTGGCAGTCGCATCGATGTAGGTGAGAGGAGAGATCAGCGCCAGCAGTCGAACACCCCACTCTGATACCGGCGCTTGATAGCGCTTGGCAGCGATGCCATGCCAAAGCTCGTGCACCAACTTCAAACCAACAAACGAGAGCAATAAAAATATCCAGTTGCTAGGAAGTGCCACCTGCCGCGTTGTCTCCATAAAGGGCCGCCAGTGAAGCAACAACTGAGAACCGGCATACATCAACAAACCGCACCAGACCACTACAGCCAGCGGAGAAAGACTCCATATCAGAAAGGGCGCTATCTTGTTGAGAAAAGCATCAGGATTGCCCAGCGGAATCTTCATGAAAAAAGCATTCTGCAGCAGCCGTGCAGGCTTCTGGCTCTCACGCTCAGACACCGTCTCCCTGCGACGACCTTCCTGTCCAGCCGTCTCCGCTTCCGAGAGCTCGTTTTCTACCAACCACGACAACAGGCTCTGCACCCGTGACTCGCTCAAGGCACTCGCCCCCATAGCCCTAGCATTCCTTGCCAGCACCTCTCTAGCGCTGCGTTTGCCATCGAGATCGATAAGAAAACGGTACTCAGCCAATCCCAACTGAAAGTACCTCCGGTTGGTCAAATCTTCGAGCACATAGGAGGGCTTGCCTCCCAACAACTGAAACGTGAAACGCAGGTCACGACGCAAACACGGGCGTGCTGCTACCAACTCGGCAACCGCATGATCCGTGGCGACCGATCCCGTATTATCTTCATTGCTGCCTGCCGCATTCATAAGCGCACCCTCACATAATCCCACGGTTTATGAAAAAGAATCCAGCCCAGACAGCGACGCTTACTGATGACCCGCGCCCGACCTCTCATGCCCGGCCGCAACTCAAGGGAGCTGTTATCCACCCGAGCCAGTGCCACAAAGACATTCTCTCCGTCAACGATCTCAGACACTGGATAAACTTTTTCAACCACCGCCTCAAACCTTTTATGAGGCAAAGCTTCCAAACGGAAACTCACCTTCATCTCGCCCTCCACCCAACGGATCTCTGAATCAGGAACAGATATTTCCAAACGCAGAATTTCGATCGGAGCGATATCAAAAAGCTTTTGCCCCAAGGTCACCGGCACCCCCTCAGAGCGCTCCAAATCCCCCGTCAATAAATACCCCGCGGAAGGTGCGCGCACTTCAAGGTTACGTTTTTGAAATTCGAGCAAACTCACGTCCAATCCTGCAGCATCTGCCTCAAGCCCTGCCATCTGAGCCGCCACGATATCTTGCTGACCCGCCTGCGCCTGGTTTCTTTTTTTCAACGCTATTTCGCGTTGCGCTACCGCCTGAGATAAGCGCCAGCCGATTTCCCTACCATCCAACTTCGCCAACAACTGCCCCTTTTCCACTTGATCTCCCGGACGCACAAAAGTCTTCTCCAGCACTCCGTCAAAGGGAGCCGCCACCTGTTGCAGGAAATACGGCTGAACCTCGCAGCTCGCAGGAACACGGTAAGCAACAGGGAATAGGAAAACAGCCATCACGATGCCTAGCACCGCCACAATCGTATGCTTTTTGGAACGACTCGCCCGCACCCAGTATTTTCTGACAAAACCACGTATCCCCCGTGGATGCGCTAAGCCCACCAGCTCTACCAACGATGCCACATGCGGCATCGCAGCAGCCATCAATTCCAGTTTGCGTTCCGTGACCTCCTGCCCCGGCTCCCAAAGAAAAGTCCATGCGCCGATCCTCTTACCATTCGCATCATTGAGCGGCAGCGTCACCGACTGACCCGAATGAAAAGCACTCAATAACTCCGTTTGCTCCACTGCCGGCCAATATTCCTCCGTATCACTTTTGATCGGCGGAAATGCCGTAGCCTTTCGCACGCTCAACGCTTCGCGCATTGCCGCTCGCAACAAACCCGCCCCCTGACTACCCGCCTCAATTCGACTGACTCCGGAAAGTCCATCTAAGCGACACTTGATGGCATCCCCCACTCCGATAGCAATGCGCTGACAATCAAAATAATCTCGCAGTTCACTGGCCAAAAGATGCAGCGCATCTTTGTAAGTCGCTACGAGACTGACTCGGGAAAACAAATCAACCAGCAATGTCGATTGAAGGAACACCGCTTCCATGTGATTCAACCGATCCACATAACCTCGTTCAGAGAAAATTCTCGTTATCAGATGAAGAATTGAGAAAATCGGACTGGCAAAAGGAGCACGATCCGGACTCAATACCAACACCATTACAGATGGTGTTACCTCGTCCTCTTCCCCGCGTTCAAAAAACGCCCCTAGCACTGCATGTGAATTCCCCCCAACCGGAGCGACTTCACGAATACTGGCTCTGATGTTAAATGCACCTGCCGCCGCTTTAGCCGCCGCTTTCTTCAAATCATCCCTCCCTGACGGAGACGCAAATGAACTAGCTCTAAGGGCTATAGTGTCTACTGCACGTTCAAAAAGAAACGCGGCCATTCCGCCAGTGGACAAACGAGTGAAATCAAGGGATGCAGCCAGAAAGGCGTTTTCATCTTCCACATTTTCAAGAATCTCACGCAAGCGCTGCAGTGTCTCCTCAGGAGATACCACACCGGTCGCCAATATCTCGGTCGAGGCCTTCACCAGAGGCTTGACTGATCCTATCCGAACATTCGATTCCATTGAGATACTGATTCCGTGAGTTAATATGCAAAAACAATCATCGCCCCCCTTTCGCCCTCTCTCAACGCATAATTTGCACCTCAGGGCGAGCTTGGGAGAATTCCTCGAGCCCCTCGTCTGTCACTTCCGTTTTGGAGAGAATCAGAGTTTTTAAACTCTTTATTTTAAGAAGCTCCTTTAAGCCTGCATCCGTCACTTTGGTGTTGTATAGATACACAAGCTCCAACTTCTCCAGCCCCACAAGTTCTTTCAATCCTGCATCAGTCACCGCAGTGCTTCCAAAATACAATTTCCGTAGGCTCTTAACTGTTGCGAGTTGCTTGAGGCCTGCATCCGTCACCGATGATGCTCCAAGATCTAAATTCTGTAAATTTTTGTTGGCAGCAAGTTGCCCCAGCCCCGCGTCCGTCACTTGGGTATGGCTGATATCCAGTGATTGTAAATTTTGTAATCCTGCAAGTTCTTTCAGTCCTTCATCATTCATTGCAGATCCACCAAAGCTAATGGCAAAAGGTGCTGAAGGGGCGGGAAGATTGGCTAGCATTCCCGGCTCAAAGTCCCGCCAAACAAAAACAGGCAACGGAGGCGCATGGTTCGGCTGTTCTTCGAAATATTGCCAATTCCCGTATCCACTCACAATCAAACGTCCAACTAAAGCTCCACCCCCTTGCCATGCATCGGCCACTACAGGAGCAAAATTGTTCTGTATTGAGGTGTTCGCGTCACCAGTAGAACTCCCTCCATCGTCATTGGAGCAAGACACAAGGCCGAAGGCTATCAAGGGTAAGGTTAGTCTATTCATGTATTATTTAGTTTAGATTAAAGTAGCACCTAAGCGAACTGTATCACTGCACTGTCACAAAAACCTGCTGTGCTTCAAATACATTTTGCTGTTTCTTTAAAATCGCAGCCGCACGCACTACCGCTTGTTCTGGGCGAAGTGTCGCAAGCAATTGCAAAGCACGAACCCTGAGGTGTGAATGAAAGTATTCATTCAACGCGAAATGACTTTTAACCACCAACGCATGCGTTGACCTATCATTTCCCGAGAACGTATCTCCCAATGTTGATGCACGGTGTAAGCTTCGAAGATGCGGCTATCAATCATCAAAGCACGCACCTCTTTCACCAATCCGGCAGGCGGATAAAAATCCGCTTTCGCTACACTGCTTTTGTTTTCTTTTGAATAGTGAGCAAGCACTTTTAAGACAAGCACCAGATCCTTCAAATCCTTGAGGTGTGCCGAGCTGTTTTTTTCTTTCGTGAGCTCACACAAAGCCGATTCAGCGGCATCTAATGATTGTAGATCTTTTTTCTCCCACCACTTGTCGATGTCACGCATCGCTTGCACAAAGATTGCACGCTTGTCGTGAGAGATTCCCCATTCAGCAGCCAGTTCGGTCATAGCTACATTCGTCTCAATCGAAGGATCCCAACATTTGCGGAATAATAAATAGTCAGCAACGTGCTGGGCGAAAGGCATCATTCGATAAGCCAAAATACCATGATGCCCTCTTTTTACACTATCTGCGATTTGCGCTTCTATGCGCTTCAGCTTGACGCGGGGAAAGACTTGAGCGTCCTCGATGCCTGATTCCGGATCCAGGTCAAAAAAGAAATAGGTGTTTTCCAAACCATACTTTTCCCGTCCCAGATCCATCGTGGCGTTATCAATATCCAGCAGCGTCGTTCCTTTTGGCAAAGTGGAAAACACCTTATCTCTCAGCCCCATGATAGGAGCAGCTATTCGATCTAAAAACTTCCCTTTGGGCTCTTCCAACCAGTCCCGGAAATGCAAGGTGCACAGTTCTATTTTCCTATCCGCAGGACCGCCTGGAACGTCTCGATAGGCTTTAACAAATTTCTTTACCAGCTCTGGGAATTGTTTGCAACACTGCTCACACAGGCAAGAGCCTGGATCCTGCATCTCAACGATCACATCGTCCAGTCGCGAACCAAAATAACTCAGCATAAAGGTATCAAAAGAAACCACACGATCCCACGCCCGCGAAGGACACATGTTGATACCGTGATAGTTCGCTGCTTCAACCGCTTGATCCTCCGGGTAAGCCAGATAAACGGAAGCTGGTATTTGCGCCGGAAAAATGACAACTCCGGTGCGTAAACCGATTTTATGCGCATAGTCACAAACCTCGCGGAGCTTGTCATACTGCGCTTTGTTCTTAAAGGTTTCAGGGTAGTCAGGATGAAAATACTGATCAGCCCAAATATCAAAATAAAACTGATTAGCATTCAACGCTCGCATCCTGTCCAGATGCACCTTCCACTGCTTCATGGTGAAAGTATCCACAGTGAGACGTTGGAGGTTCCAAGTGGTCATGAAGTGATAGAAGATCCGTTGCTTGAAATGCGGCGCTTGCTCGCCCTGCTTGAGAAGTTGTGAGGGGCTCTTGACCTCTGGCGATGCCAGCAATATAGCCCGTCGCAAGTCATAGATGCCATTTGCCAGACCGTGTTGAGTCTGCGCGACCAGACCAAGTTCACCTGATGCAGCGTGTATCACCTGATAAGCCTCGCTGGATCCAGATGGCTTGACTTTATTCAGAAATTTAAAGTTACTCTTCCCCCCCACTCCGATGATAACGGAGAAAGCGGAATTTTCACTCGATCCTCGATAGATAGGTAAGGCAAGCGAATCAAGCGCTGCGTCAAGTTCATCCCCCACCTCGTCTGTTGAAAGAGTCAGGGTGAAATTTTGTACAGACCCAACTATTTGAGATTTCTGCGCCACCGCGTTAACGTAAATGCATTGAAAATAAATACAGCTCAATGCCAAAATCGCAGGCAGCTTAGTAAGAAGGTGATGAAGATTCATATGAAGTGCTTGTTATGTTGTTCTGATTTTTAATAGGGTTTGAAGGGAGACACACTACGTAGGAGTTTGCCGTCCTCGTCGAGGGCATAAAGTCGGCGGTCACGGCGACTGGGGTTATCATAATGGTTTTCACGAGTTCCTTGCCATGTACTGACTCTATTATTCATCGTTTGTTTTCTATGTTTCATAGTGAGGCTTCATCGAGAGATGATACTTTAATCAAAATTCAAGCTGATCCCAGAAATAATCGCCCACCCATCAACAAAATCACTTGATTGGGTGGTGTTGATTATTTCAATAGTATTTGTACCTTTTTTGAAAAAATTCGCCGAAACTGGTAACTCCTTTGCTCTCCATCCATGCTGAACGAATGGAGTTTTTCCCACGTATATTTCTTCGCCGTTGATTTTAATACGAATGCCAGCAATAACAGTATCGCAGTCTTGCCCCTCAATCACCAATGTCACATCTTTAACTGGGACAGTATCCATGTTGAAGGATGCCCTCAGTGTATGGTTCGGAGTTTGTTGACCATAAATAATGCAACTGACTTTTTCTCCATTTCTAATCTTGTAGGACTTTCCACCTGGGACGTTGTTTATATCGAACGTGAACATTCCCCCTGGATTCACAAGAGGTAAGCTTGTGTTCTTTTGATGAAGGTAATCGATCATTTCGATCATAGTTTTTTGAAACATGTGAAACTCAGCAGTCAATCGAGGATTGCGAGAAGTCTCCTCAATCGTTAACAACAGAGTTTCCATCGATTTGATTTTTTCATTCAGCTTATCATAGTTCGCCTTATCAATGGGATAATGTGACAACTCTCGGTCTTCCAACTTGCGCCTACCTACAACTTGTCGCTGCCCTTCTTGCACCACAAAATCACTTCGTGTCTTTGAGGGCACTCTTTTGTCAATCGGATATTTGTAAGCAATTTTTAAATACTCGTGCGAATATTCTAGTATTGGCAAAACCGCATCAGGATCACCAGCGACCCGTGCAATCGCTCGTTGCCTAGCTTTTTCTGGATCATAAGTGGATGCATTCCACATGTATTCGGCGATGCTCAGGCACATTATTGTATTAACTTGATTGTCCGGAATGCTCATTGCTTTTATGCCAATACAGTTGGAACCATACAAATGCTTGTAACCATCCCCCACTTTGCGTTCAGCATATTTTTCACAAATGACTAAGCCCCGATACATGCCGTGCTGCTGCCCTGGCGTATTATCAAAGATGATAAATTTGCGCCCTTGAATCCCTTTTTGATATTTCGTCACAACCTCTTTCGGATAATCAAAGGTAACAGTTCGATCACCAGTCCAAACCATTCTCAAGTTGCTAGAAACGTCTATTCGATCGTAATAGCCTTCTATTCCGGTAGTGTTTTCATAGTTCTTGGTGATGCCGGAAATCGCCGCATCAGGGTAGTGAGACCATATCTTTTCCGACATTCTTTTCATAAACCAAGCGTGTGATAATAAACGGTCATTATTGTAAGCTTTTTTGTCAGCTTGCGTAAAAGACTGCTTGATCCTGCCTCCATCATCAATTTTTAAGCTCAACGTCCGCCCGCCTAATTTTAATGTGATATCATACAATCCGAACAACCAATCGATTTCTTTATCATCTGAAATAATGATAGAATCTTCTTTTGTGAATATCATATACGAATTATTCATGTCGCCACCTCTCGGCAAAACATACCGACACATTGATTCAAGGTATTCTACATAATCTAAGAATTTTTTCGAATGTGGTTTACGAAAAGCCCCTTTGACTCTCCAGTTAGCACTGCCAACAACATTTGCCTTCATCGACATATTGCGAGCGACCGTTTCCGCATTATAAGCGGTGATTTCACGGTGATCATAATCCGGCCAGTCTCTGATGTCGCGAGGTAGCACCAACACATTTTTATCTTTTCTTACCAACAACTGTTTGAGCGTTTGCCACGCCCAATACAGTCCCGCCTTTTCATTGGCGGCCAAGGTGATTCGGCCCTGTGTATCTTCTCTATCAAATTTTATAGCATAAGCTTCCTTACCTTCCGGAATGGCTATAGGACTCTCTTTTCCCAGGCAGAGGGTAATCACCGTCGCCGCGTTACCAAAGGCATCCAAATCCCCCGATGTGAGCACGCTATTTTCAGCTAAGCCAAGTTCCTCTTCCAGCTCTTTAGTAATAATTTTCTTTACTTCTTTTTCAGCAGTATTTAGGCAAATCTCGAACTGAGGCGTTCCGTTTTTCACTAGAAAAACATCGTCACCAGCGACTTTCATTTCCTTTGGGGCAGGGATGATCAGCAGCTCGCTCATTTCAACGAGATCAACTTTGAATGATTCAACAATACCTTTCAACGGCTTTAAGAAAACTTTTCTCAAACCTTCAGTTTTTTCTGCGCCCCTACCTCCACCGAGAGATAGTGTGAACCTCACCTCTTTGCCCTTGACCGGAATTATCACTTCGTGCCATTGCCCATCGCCTTTGGCATAGGAGATCGGTCGAAATTGTTTCTTATGGTGTGTATCCCAGTAAACATCAAGTGAGAAAAAACTGCCATTTTCTGCCATGAAACTCATCACCAAAAAATCAAAGTCTTCTACATCTAGATTTTTAGACGACCAGGCAACCCGCTCTTGCTCTCCAGGTTTTGCGTCGTACCACATCTCCCCCAGCTTGCCATCTTTAAAATACACTATCCCATATTTCTTCTGCGCAGAATTGAGGTACGCTCTCGACCACTCGGTATTTTCCTTGATGAAAAAATCAATGTCTTTCTGTGCTACTGCTTGATCAGCGGCCACTTGACTCACCACGTCAAAAACAGAAAATAGCAGTAGGCAAAAAAATGCCAGCAGGTATCGTAATATGGTCCTAATACTCATCGTTCATTTCCTATGATTGAGGGTGAGTCCTCCTCAGAAATAATGTGTTCATGATTTCTTAGAAGAAATCAAAGCACGCCATACTTTTCCCACGCTACCATAGCCTTCATTCCTCCTTGGATAGCCTGACGAACCTCATTTTCTGAATTTACTTTTTCCAAGGCCATACCAATCACCTGTTGCTCGACTTCCTGCGGCACAACGACAACGCCGTCGACATCTGCTAACACCAAGTCACCTGGGTTAAAACAAACTCCTTCTATCTCCACCGGCACATCGAACTCAATCACTTTTTGACGGTTCAGGCTATCGTAAACGCAAGTGCCCCGTGCAAATACCCTGAAACCCATTTGAGTCATTTGCTGCACATCGCGAACCGCACCGTCGACAATCGCACCGACGCATTCTGCGTTGCGAGCAGCGGTTGATAACAGCTCGCCCCAAATACCCGATCGCATCGAACCATTTGCCGCCGCGATCAGCACGTCACCCACTCGGCAACTATCTACAGCTTTCAGCTCCAGATCATAGGTATGAGGATCTTCATGGGCTATATCCGCCCATAAAGTCGTCTTACATCGTCCGACGAGCTTTGGAACGCCCGTTAGGGGTAATAACTGAATGCGCGGTGATTGATGCCTGTAGCCCAGAGCATCCAAAGCGTCGGCAATGACAGCTGAAAACAAGGGCTCGCACCGCTTAACTAAGTCGTCATGTAAAGTATTCTGGTTTGGCATGCTTATATTTTTGTTAATTTACTAGACACCTGAGAGGCCGCTCGCATCACGCTTTCAATTTGAGATTGAAGAGCATCATCATTTACACGCGCACAAGGAGATGCGATGCTGATGGACGCGACACATTCATTGCGAACCAGAATCGGAGCGGCTACCCCCATCATGCCTATCTCACTTTGTTCGCGCTCGACGGCATAACCATCCTGGCGTATTTGATCTAAAAGTTTACTTAGCTGCTTCTGATCGGTTTGGGTTTTGGGAGTGGATGGTTGAATCGGCGCTTGACGCAACAGGGAGCGCTGTCTGGCGGGCTCAAGGAAAGCAACTAGCGCGCGCCCAAGAGCCGTGGAAAAAACAGGATCTTTCGCCATTGGTCGAGCTTTACACTGCAGTGCTCGATCGCACTCGAGTGAAATCCGATACATAATTTGCGCACCTTTGAGAATACCTAAATTAACATTCTCACGGACTTGCTCACGCAACTCCCGAAGAATAGGTTCAGCGACTTCTGCGATTTTGTGATCGCTGTCACCACCGACCAAGCTAATAAATTTCTCAGCCAACGAATACCAGCCGTCCTCTCTCTGATTAACATAACCCAAAGCCACGAGCGTTTGCAAAATCCGACACACCGTTGGTTTTGCTAAGTCACTAGCCAAAGCCAAATCACGCAACGGAACCACACTGTCGCAGCGATGGAAAGCTTCCAGAACTAGAAAAGTTTTAGCAATTTGCGATTGTTTCATGGTATTTCGATCTTTTTACGAATAAGCTTCATTTCATTTGACGCAACAAATTTAATGCATAAAATGAAATGATGGGTAAAAAAATCACTCTAATCACTGGCGCCTTGGGGGACATTGGCTTTGCTAGTGCCAAGCGTATGGCAACGATGGGCATGAAAGTCATATTGAGTGACATTCAACCTGAATCCGATGGACAAAATGCCGTAAACCAAATAATTGCCGACGGCGGTCAGGCACAATACATAAAAGCCGACGTTTCTGATCGTGCAGAAGTCGATTCTATGATGGATCGTATTTATTCCGAACACGGCTGTTTAGATATTTGTTTTTCGAATGCCGGAGTGGTTACAAATACGGCATTCCTAGAAGTCACGGAAGCGCAATGGGATTTTGTATTGGGCGTAAATCTGAAAGGCGCATTTAATATGGGTCAATCCGCAGCGCGCCGCATGGTGGAGCAGAAAACCCGAGGCAAAATTGTCTTCACGGGTTCTTTTGTTCAAGATGTGCCGCATGCTTTCAATTCACACTACTGTGCGAGTAAAGGGGGCTTAGTCATGCTGGCTAAAACGATGGCACTGGAATTGGCACAACACGGCATCACCGTCAATTTGATCGCGCCTGGGGTAGTCGATGGAGGTCTGAGCAAGCAGGAAATGTTAGAAAAACCGCACTTGCGTCCGATCTATGCCAAATCCGTTCCACTTGGCACTATGCAGAGTCCCGACCAAGTGGCGGATGTCGTGGAGTTTCTCGTATCGAACCAATCGGACTATCTCACCGGCACAACAGTGCGCGCTGACGGCGGATGCAGTCTGTTCAAATTCGGCATGGAATAACTGGAAATTGGTAAATATGCAAAAACTATTACCCAACAAGGTCATCATAGTAACTGGCGCTGCTGGAGGCATTGGCGCAGCATCTGCCGAGTATTTTTCAGCACAGGGTGCCATCGTAGCTCTCACTGATTTACAAGCAGACCCGCTTCAACAAACGGTTCGTAAAATCAACTCTCAGGGAGGTGAGACGATCTCCGCAGTAGTAGATCTTTGCATTGAAGAGCAGGTCGCAAATTTTTTCAATCAAGTTCACGCTAAATATGGCAAAATCGATGGCCTGATGGCTTGTGCCGGAGTCGGCTACCAGCAGACTGTACTCGAAACCGAAGCGGAATCTTTTAGCCGCGTGATGGAAGCTAACGTGCTAAGTGTCTTCCTCTGCTGCAAGCACGCTTACCGGCTGATGCAGAGTGCTCAAAGTGGCTCTCTTGTATTGATCGCTTCTCGCCTGGCTCATGCGGCATACCCCAACATGACTCCTTACATAGCCAGCAAAGGCGCCGTTCTTAGCATGTCGCGATCGCTGGCTGTCGATTTCGGTGAAGCAGGCATTCGAGTCAACGCGGTATTGCCAGGTGCCACAGAAACACCGATGCAGATAAAAGAAATAGCGCAGAGTGATAATCCGGTCGAAGCGCGAAGATTTTTTGAAAATCAAACCATCATCGGAGGACTCGCTCAACCACAAGATATTGCCCAGGCTGCTGGGTTTCTTCTTTCAGACAATTCCCGCTTTATCACAGGAACAGGAGTAACCGTCGATGGCGGCTGCCTGGCACGTATTTTCGAGGGCGCAGCACAGAAAGAAATTTAACCGCCGTCGACTACGCAATCCCTACAGGCGAATTAACACCTCATGCAAGCCACACTCGATAACATCCAATTTGTTTGTGAAGATCTGGATCACCCTGAAGGTATCGCCTGTGGTATATCAGGAGATATTTATACCGGAGGTGAAGCTGGTCAAATCTATCGCATAGATGTTGCTAAAAAAATCCCCCAATGCATCGCGCAAACCAGCGGTTTTATCCTAGGGGTGACACTTGATGCTCAAGACCGAGTGTATGCCTGCGACGTAGGTCGACGCGAAATACTTCGCTGCCTTCCCGATGGTCAAGTGACGGTCTATGCACAGGGAACTACTGAGCAGCCCTTGATCAATCCCAATTTCTCAGTATTCGATGCCGAAGGACGATTGTTTTTTAGCGACTCGGGAGATTATTGGCAAAAAAACGGTAGCCTTTGGGTAGTCGAACCAAACGCCCCTGCCAAAGCCCTAAATTTGCAGCAGCTCCCCTTTGCTAACGGCCTGTGCCTAGATAGTGAAGAAGGGCATCTCTATGTGGTTCTAAGCACGGCGCAGCAAATCATCCGCTACCGCCTGGAGGGCAATAAGCTGATTGGCCAGCCCAACATCATTGCAACATTACCCAAAGGGGTGGTGCCCGATGGTATTGCTTTGGACAGTTCACGCAATATTTGGCTAGGCTGTTACAAACCCGATGAAATATGGAAAATTTCACCAAATGGAGTCATTGACCGAATAATGCAAGATCCCACTGGCGAATTACTCAATCGACCAACCAACCTCACCTTGCGTAAAAATCAGGTTCTATTTGCTAACTTAGGTGGCTGGCACATCGGCTCCTTCGAGACCGAAGTGGAGCCCTTGCCCTTGCACTACCCTCACTTCTAGCGAGGAAGGTGACAAACAATCCTCATCGTAAAACGCAAAAAAACCTCAATGAGCAACAACAAATCAACCCTCAAAAAAGGCGCAATAGGAGTAATTGGCGCCACTGTCATCGGAGTTGTGGTGATGTCACCCGCGATGTGCCTCTACGGTAATTTTGGTCCGATCGCGCTGAGCGCAGGAAAAGCTGTGCCGTTAGTATTTCTGTTAGGACTGCTTTTCACTTTACCTACTGCCATTTGCTACGCGGTGATCTCCAAAGAAATCCCTTCGTCCGGAAGCGCCTATACCTGGCTTTGGAAAGCCGTGAGCCCTGCCGTCGGCGTGTGGATGGGATGGATTCTGGTCGGTTTTTATCTGATCGTTGTTTTTCTTCAGCCACTTCTTTTTGCTATGTTTTTCAATGACCTGATACGATCCTTCGGTCTGCCCGCAGGATATGGGACATTTGTCGCCGGTGTCGTTATCAGTAGCATAGCAGCTGCCGCACTGAATTACCGAGGAGTCGAAATCAGCGAGCGAAGTTCCTTGATCGACGTCGCCGTTCAGACCCTCATCGTGACGGCCTTGGCAGTAACCATCATCATCATTCTCGCTTCCAAAAACGAACTCGATTACACCCCGCTGATGCCATCCAGTTCGCCAAATGGTTTCTCCGGCATCATGGACGCCATGATTTTCGGAGTATTGAGTTTTGTTGGCTTTGGTGTGGTAAGTTCAATGGCAGAGGAGACCGTCAATCCTCGCAAAACTATCCCTATCGCCATCATCCTATCCTGCGTCCTGCCAGGGATATTCTGGGTGATCGTATCCTGGGCATACGCCATAGCTATTCCCGTTGAGCAGCTGATACAAAGCGTCAAGGACGACATAATTCCCGTAGTCCCTATTGCTGAAAAGTATTGGGGCAACGGCAACATCTTGGTGATCCTGACCGGAATGATCGCATCGCTAGGCGTCTATATTGCCACCGTGATGGGCGTTTCTCGAACCCTATACGCGATGGGCAGAGACGGCTCCATTCCTGCTATTTTTGGAAAACTCAACAAAAAACATCAAGTCCCCTGGAATGCAATCCACTTAACGTTCTTACTAACCTTTATATTCACTTTAGTTCCAACTGCTATCACCGGCATCTACAATACCTATATGTGGTGGGGAAAAGCTGTTGTATTTTTCTCCTTGCTCACCTACACCTTAGTCAGCATAGCTAACCCTCTCTTTTATCTAAAATACAAGAAAGAACAATTTAGTATCCTCTGGAACGGAGTGATTGCCTTCGTCTCATTGGCGATCAATTTATACCTCATGTTTGCAGTATTTTTTACTGAGTGCTGGCAGCAAGACTGGCTAACAGGTAAAAGCGTAATCGCATTCACCGTAGTCTGGATGTTGCTCGGCGTAATCTACACGCTTTGGCTAAAAAAACGTTCTCCAACTCTGTTCAAGCAAACCTAATCCAACAACAACTTTACTCCACTCATGAGAATCACCATCCTCCCCTCCTACAAAATAATGCTTAAATTAACTCAAGCCATACTCAGTATTTGGACAACCGTATTACTAAGCTCGTCATTCGCTGAAGCAAAAACACCATACAGCGACGTATTAGCATTGAAACCCGTGGCTTTCTGGCCTTGTGACGAAGGTAGCGGGACTCAACTTCGTAATCTTGCTGAAGCAGCTCACAGAGCCAAAATATTCAATACAACATGGGAGACTAATAAAACATTGTGCTTTTCGGCGGGATTCGAATTTATCGAAATCCCAGAAAACCCAGCTTACATGAGCAAAGAGTTCAGCCTGGGAGCCTGGGTGTTCGTCAGGAAACAGCGTGCAGGAAACCATGTCGGATCACGAGCCACACAAATCATTGGAACTTGGCCACGAGACTGGAAGGATCGGCCCGGACCTATATCTCTGCTCCTCACAGGTGAACGAAAACTGACAGTCGAAATAGTTAGCAACGGGAAAAAAGACGCGCTGGGTTCGGTTGCGACCGGAATCCAAATCAAGGCAGAAACTTGGCAACACGTGTTCTACACCTTTAAGGGTGGTGAGGGCAAACTCTTCATCAATGGCGAGCTAGTCTCTTCAAAAAAAGGCATTGATTACACTCCGCTACAATCAATCTATATGGCGGGCTCCGATTCGAGGTGGTGGCGCCTTTATCCCCCTAGAGCCGAGCCACTCGACGGATCACTACGGGATATCGTCTTTTTTGATCGTGCTATTAGTGAAGTTGAAACTCTCCGCCTCGTAAACGCGGGCAAGCCGCTCGCGCAGCCTCATGTTCTCGCAGGAGACGAGTTACGCCTACACGGACGCTTTATTAAACTCAAAGATCTGAATAAACTCAGCCAGCAAGATCAGCGTTTGGCCATTCAGCTCATGCTACTTTCGCGTTACGGCTGGACTGGTAGCTTAGAGGCCAACGCCAACATTCTCCAAACCTACCTCGCACAAGCTCTGCAGCAATCACTCACCCGCTACGATGCCGCCTTATTACTGCAGAAAATGCAGGACAGCCAAACTCTTGTTGCGGCGAAACCACAACTGCTCAATACCATAACTAACAAATCTGCCAGTGCAGCTGATCGTGCTACCGCCATCTTAACTCTTGCCCAGTTGGGAACTGAGGCACAGGACACCCTCGAAATCTTGCTAGAATTACTCAGTCAAGACATCACAACTCACGGCAATCATATCCTCCGCGTCGAGGATGCGTTTCGCAATGCCTTGATAACAGCTTTACTCGCTATTAAAGGAACAACCGCAACAGACACCAAAGTTCGTGCATTGCTTGGCACCGCCTATGCAAAACCCATTCTCAATGGCATGGACATGGAGAAATCCTACATGAAAAATGTAAGGAATTTAATTTTAGAGCACAAATTCATGGATGCGCTAGATGCCTGCAAAGCAGTGACTAATAAAAACGAACTTTTCTTTCTCTCTCAATTTGATGCTTACAGAGATCAACGAGACTATGTAAATCGTGCATACACCACTATGGCAAAACATAAGAGTTACACCTATAAATTTGGTGAAGGGATTGCCTTTATGGGGGCCACCCGCATCACCAACGACGATTATGACCGCGCGCTGACTAAACATGTGAAAAATCATCCTGAAGCGAAAGCGTGGCTTACTGGCAAGATGAATATGATGTTTCGCGCCGATCTTAAAAAAATCGCCCCTGACGGCAAAGTGCAAACGGTTTACATGGGCGGTGAGAACTTCATCTTCTCGGGAAGAGATGCAAAAGTGACTGCTTGGTCGGTAGCAGTAGACAAACATGGTTACATCCATGCCATAGGCGGGCAGCACAATGCCCCGAGTTATGCAGAGTTCATGCCCGGCGCGTGGGAATCTCTCGGTCTGTCTAAAGACAAACAAAGTAAAAACTATCCAACCGTGTTGTATTGGGTCTCGAAGCGCCCAGAAGACATCACAGAGTTCGAGTTTATCGGCAAACTGGAACATCCCCGGAACATCCCTGTAGCCTCCATGAACTACGGTAATTTTATTCAAGATAAAAATGGAGAACTTTATCTCTACGGTCGTAACGATGTCGGAATTCAAAACTGGAGCTTCTACAGCTACGATGCCGACACTCGCAAGTGGAGCAACCTCGGCGGCGCGCGGGCAGATATCTTTACCTCCGCCCGCAAGGCGAACCCTGAATGGGTGCAAAGCGTCAAGCAATCAAATATCTACGGCTATCGGGGCACGATGCCCAGTGAACAAAATCAGGGGAACCCTTCGCTTTCGTGGGACTGGCAACCTAATTTCTACAATTACATTCGCTCAACACGAGGGATCCAGTTCGATCCTGAGAACCGCATGTATATCCAAATCCGAACTTACGCTTACGATTCAAACAAACGCGTGCGCGAGGCTAAGCTGTTCGCCTATTCAGATGACGGCGGGAAGATCTTCCACCGCGCTGATGGTACGATCGTCAAACTACCTCTCACCTGCAACCCCGCTCCAGAGCACAACGCCGATATCCTCAAAGGTTATAACGACACTTGGATCAAGCTATGGACTGAACTCATCAAACGCATCGGCTTTACTTTTTAAAAAGACTCATTGACGATCAATTTACAGCTTTACTCCACTCATGAAAATCACCATCCTCCCCCTACCCTACCTGCTTGCTATTGCCCTTGTAATTCCTAATTGGACGCAGGCAGAGAACCCTCCCTTCACACCTGCCTTCTACCCCTTCCAAAATGGAATGACATTCGAGACTACAGAACAGGGAGCTCAGCTTCTTAAGAAACTGGGATACGACGGTATCGGCGCAGTCTATGGAAAAGACCTGACAAAATACCTCAAGGCCTATAACAAGGCGGAATTAAAAATATTCAGCATCTACGTCGGTGGAAAACTCGAGCCAAACGGCCACAGCTATGATCCCGTCATCAGCGAAGCGATCACCAACTTGAAGGGTAGCCAGACCATAGTAGAGCTCTACGTGCGTAAGGGCAAAAAAAGCACCGACGAACAAGCGATAGCCTTTGTCAGAGAAATCTCGGATCAGGCCAAGGCTTCCGGACTACGGGTCGCGCTCTACCCTCACACTGGATTTCATATCGCCACAGCGAGCGATGCCCTGCGCATTGCCAAAGCATCTGGGCGCGACAATGTGGGTGTGGCATTCAACCTCTGCCACTTCCTAAAAGTAGAACCCCTTAGCGATCTGCGCAAGACTCTCGAAATGATACGCCCTAAGCTCTGGAGTGTCAGCACCTGTGGGGCAGATGCTCGCGGCACAAGCTGGCAACAACTCATCCGCCCGCTCGACGAAGGAACGTTCGACCAAGCAAGTCTGCTCCGGCACCTGCGCGAAATAGACTACAAAGGTCCGGTTGGACTACAGTGCTACGCGATCAAAATCAGCCCCAATGAGAATCTCAATCGATCAATCATCGCTTGGAAAAAAATCCTCGCAGCATCTCAGCAGGAATGATAACAGGCGAAGAGCGGCACTTAAATTCAAGTGGAAAGCGCGCCAGTCAAATAAGCCGCAATCAGCCGAGGATGAACCCTTTAAGTTACTACAAAAAAATTACCCAACCACATTCGATACCGCACATTTCGGCGGTATGCTTATCAGGATATGCACATGATCGGACATGATGCGGCCCTCTTCCATTTTGCATCCTTTCTGCTCTGCTAGTCGGTGAAATACCGTTAGGCATCATTTCCAAACCCAATTCCAGTGTTTGGGGGGGCGGATCAAGGCGCTGAGAAATCTTTTTTTACCAATTTTTTACAATATGGGGTAACTTTTTCCAATTATCTGCCATTACTAGTAAAAGAACATTTAATGTCTGACGATCTCGAAGCCTCTATCCGCCAGTGCAAGACCGGCAACTCCTCCGCGTATGAGCGGGTCGTGCGTCGTTTTGAGCACCCCCTTCGTGCCTGGTTGGCGAGTTTGGCGCCGCCTGGTATCGATGTGGATGACGTGGCACAGCAAACCTTTATCGCAGCCTACCAACGGCTCGACGACTATGAGGCGGAAACCAACTTCGCTGCGTGGCTTTTCACCATCGCCCGCTTTCAATTACGAACCGAAACGAATCGCTTGAGACGGATTGCTGACTATCACACGAGATATGCTCCGGACTTGTTGTTACGTGAGTTGGAGCGCCGAGATTTAGAGCCGCCGGAAACTGTTGTGGAGCAACTGAATTACCTGAATGCCTGCACGGCTTCGCTGAGTGACAATGCTCTACGATTCATTACCTGGCGATACGAAGAGGAAATTTCACTACAAGAGATGGCCACACGGAGTGGTCGTTCTGTGGCAGCTGTAAAAAAGCAACTGTGGAAACTACGTAGAAAGCTTCACGATTGCGTTCTAACTAAAATGGAACTAGCCAAGGGAGGTATTTCATGAATCCTGAAGAAGAACGATTTTGCGAATTATGGGGCGACTACCTTGAAGGTGAACTGCGCGAAGCGAATGTTGCCGAACTACGAAAATTGATGGATGAAGACGAAAGCCTGACCCGATTAGCTGCGGACACTTTTCAGACACACCGGCTTCTGGGCGTCGTCAACTGCCCGAATACTTCTGAAGCATTCGTTCGTGAAACCATGGGCAGACTTCCCAAGAACAGCAGTAACTTTGTCGGGAATGTCATGGTAGGTCTCGATACAGATCAACTAGGCAATAAGGCCGACTCCAGTTCGTGGGGGCTGTTGCTCCACTACGGGGGGTGGGGACTGGCAGCTATCTTACTAATAGGATTTTTCATCTGGAGCCCAGTTCAAAAAGATACTTCTCCACTCAGGAGTCGGGCAGAATTCGCCAGTTTGGCACAGGCTCAGTTTTTTGGTGAGTTAACACCTGCCGTGGCGTCGAATCCGGAATTTCATCGCAGCTACACACTGTTATCTGGTGCCGTCGAGTTGGCGTTTCCTGATGGAGCCACCACGATTATTGAAGGGCCTGCTGTCTTTCGCCTGATTTCGGATGAACGGCTTGCGATTGATGTGGGTCATTGCTCAGTGCATGCCCCGGAAGGCGCAGAGGGTTTCCAGATCGATACGCCAACGACCCGAGTTGTGGATCGGGGAACACGCTTTTTTGTCAATGTTTCCGAATCGAGCGAAACGGAAGTCCAGGTCGTGGAAGGTGTGGCTGATGTCTATCCTGAAGATGAACAGGACCAGTCGAAGCTCCGCCTTACAGACGGAAATGCTCAGAAATTCGGAAATGGGATTCGCATGCCCTTACCCTTTTCTCCGGAAGCCTATCGTTCTAATTTGCCCGATAGAATTATTTCCTATGAGGCAAAACGGAGTTCTGATGGACGAGCGGAGAGCCTCACCAGTCTATTGGTACAGAGGGGTGGATTAGAGTTTCGTTATTCGGTCAATGAACTGATTCCGGTTGACCTGGTTTCTTTTAATGTTGGAATAAAACCGAATCCCATTGGTCATCTCGTTGGCGGGCCCGAATTACCTGAGAAACGGGCCTCCCTGCTGGAAGATTTTAATTTTTTTACAGGCATCATCAATCCAGGGGGCAGCGAGTTGCCTCTCTCAAGCGAATTCAATCCTGCCGAAACACCGGGTTTTGCGATCCATTTCCGGCATCCGGTGAAAAATCGCCCTGGCCCGGATGTCGTATTTTTTGAAATTCAAAGTGCTTCCAATTCTTCGGAGGGCGATGCCTTTCACGTTAGCCCGCTCAAGTGGGAGGACCGACTCCATTCATCTACGATTCGCCAGTATGATCTGCAGGTAACTTCTCGAGCAGCATTACCTGCTTCGAAGCGGTATCTTTTTCGATGCAAAAATCCGGTATTTTCCCTCGCGGAATTGGAAGCGGCAGACGCTACTGCCACTCTTTCAAAGCTTCAATTCTACGTGATCGCCGTAGGGATCGACCTATCCGATCTAGGCTATGAAGATGGTGATGCGGTAGAGGGGCTTTTTATTCAAGACGCCATGGATGATGACGCTCAGGTGGATCCTGTAGTTATTGTCGGACTGCCTGAAGACTGATTAACAAGTAGCCTTAATCTTAAAAATAATTACAGAAATAATATGAATTCGAGAAGCCATTTCCCCAAGAGAACAAAGCCTGTTCAGAAAATTTATAGACTTGTTTTATACGTGCTGTTTTTTACGCTAACGTCTTACAAGGTCTTCGCGGCAGAATCAGAACCGATTGTCTCGCTGACGTTTTCGGATTCCAAAGAAGCCGGACCTCGTTCACCGTTGTATCCGAGTATGAGATCGGACAATGCGGCAGGACTGTTCACTTCGGCGAAGGATGCGATTCAAATTAAAACCTCCTACAATCAATTGATCAAAATCGGTGCGGGTCAATCAATCACTATGGAGGCATGGGTGAAGGTGAAAGCGCTAAAAAAAGGGAAAATTCAATATCTTATCGGACGAGGGCGTGACGGGAATGAAGCGACACAAAACTACGCGATGCGCCTGCAGGATAATGGCTCGGGAATTCAGCTTGGATTTCTATTTTGCAGCGAAAGTTTGGCGGACACTGCAGGCAGGGAATTTCACCGCTGGTGGAGTGACGCTACGTTCAATGCAGAAGGCTGGCATCACGTTGCAGTGGTTTATACTTTTGGGAAAGGGAATAGTTTGAGAGCTTACATTGATGGTAAGCCGACAAAGGGAGTCTGGGATCTTGGCGGAAACACCAATTTGCCACCAGTCGTGAAGGAAGATTCGGATCTGGTGATCGGATCAAGTTCCAAGCTCGGCCCTGGGCACCCTTTTAATGGTTGGCTCGACGATGTGCGGGTATATCGCGAGGCTCTTTCCGATAAAATCTTGAGAAGCCGATTTGTTTTCACCCCGCCTCCGCCGCAGATCACCAAGGCGATGCTGAAACCTGGAAAGGTTCTCGTTCAAATTAGTGAAAAAGGCGTCATTAAATCGTGGGAATGGCCGGATTGGCCAGTGGTGACTGAGGATTACACAGCACCCGCCTTTGGATTCTTTGAATTGCCGCACAAATATATTTCGACAGGTGTGCGGGCCGACCGGGCAAACCCGACACATATTCGCGCTTCGGCATTGGTGACGATTCCCGCAGGAAAGCATCGCCTGCTTCTTCGTGGGCGCGGAGCGACACGCCTGAAGATTGATGGAAAGCTGATCCTGGAAAACCCGTTTCCGAGCAAGGAAACCGGCGCCCATACTCCGCTTTCGGTGCAGGATGATTACCTTGATCTTGGAGCGGACTTTCGTTTTGCTCCGCCTGGAAATCTGGAAAAGTGGGTGGACTTTGACTCCAAAGGCGGTGAACATTTTGTCATCATCGAAACCATTTTGGGAGGCGTTTTGTCTGGAACCAGTAAGCGCCGCCCGGAATTTGGAGAAACAGTTGTGGCGATTTCGCTAGAGGGTTCTGAATCGTGGAACCTGCTAAGTCCAAATGATCGTAAAACCCCCTACACCGATGAAGGTTGGGCGGGATATGAAGCGGAACAGGCTGGATGGCTTGCATCGGAAAATACACGACGTAGAACTGAGAAGCGGGCAGAACAAGATGGTTATTGGAGCAAGCGTCGTGAGGCTGCTGCGAAATGGTTAGCGGGCACAAAGCCGGTTGCTGTGCCCGAATTACCCAAGGGAATGCCCGCTAACAATGCGATCGATCACTTTATCGGCGCGCAAATCGTGAAAGTTGCGACGAATTCCAAACCGAGCAAGAATGGTGGGATTGACTACTTCAAAGAAGTCCAACCGTTGCTGGAAACGAAGTGCTACGACTGCCATAAGGGCAGTAAAATCAAAGGCGATTTGCGCTTGGATACACGTGAAGCAGCCTTTAAGGGAGGTGAAGCGGACGGGCCATCGGTGGTTCCTGGCAAAGTGGAGGACAGTTCGCTGATCTGGCGCATCAGACATGATGCAGGAGATGACATCATGCCCCCGAAGGGCGATCCGCTTACGAAAGCGGAAATAGCACTTCTGGAAAAATGGGTGCAAGAAGGAGCTTCGTGGCCGCAGTTTGACGTCGTCAGTTTTGAGCCGACACCGCTCGCAGGCGACCTCGTTTTTTTGCGTCGTGTCGCACTTGACATCGTAGGTGTGCCGCCGACCGAAGCTGAGATTTCCAAATTTCTGGCGGAGCCAAAAGACAAGCGTCGCCCGGCGGTGATAGATCGGTACCTCGCCGATGAGAGATGGGCGGATCATTGGATGGGATACTGGCAGGATGTGCTCGCCGAAAATCCGAATATACTCAACCCAACGCTGAATAATACCGGGCCGTTCCGCTGGTGGATTTACGAGTCACTTTTGGATAATAAACCGCTCGACCTTTTTGTAACAGAGCTCATCCGCATGGAAGGCAGTGAGCGTTTTGGTGGACCACGCGGGTTTGGAACCGCTTCGCAAAACGATGTGCCGATGGCGGCGAAAGGAATCGTGATCAGTTCAGCCTTTCTGGGGGTAGAGATGAAGTGCGCGCGCTGCCATGATGCGCCGGGGCATGAATGGATGCAGAAAGATCTTTTTGAATTGGCTGCCATGCTGGAAGAAAAGCCAGTTACACTTCCATTAAGCAGTAGCGTTCCATTGGCAGCGCGAAATATACCCGGCCGAAAATCGCTGATTAAAGTGACCTTGAAACCTGGTAGCAGTGTTGATCCCAGGTGGCCCTTTGATCAGTTCGTGGATTCAGAAGATGCGCTCAAGCTGACGCAAAATCCCAATAGCAAACGGGATCAGTTAGCCGCACTCATCACTGCTCCACAAAATGAGCGCTTTGCCCAAGTTATGGCGAACCGCATCTGGCAGCGCTATATGGGGCGAGGGATCGTCGATGTGATCCATGACTGGGAAAAAGGAAGCAACTCGCATCCAGAACTATTAAAATGGCTTGGACGTGAGCTTGTTGCAGCGAAATACGATACCAAAGCGATCTCTCGCTTGATCCTCAACTCCAACGCCTATCAGCGTACAACCGATCCCAATTTGCAAGACCCTAGTCCGCTTTACGTTTCGCCGTCGCCACGGCGCTTGCAGGCGGAGCAGGTGATTGATTCCCTTTTTAGCGCGACCGGAAAACCTTTCAATGTTGAAGAAGTTAGTCTCGATATAGACAGTATGCGGGATCTAAACAATGCAATCACACTCGGCAAACCCCGCCGCGCCTGGATGCTCGCTTCGACATCGAATGAACGTGATCGCCCAAGCCTGTCGCTTCCACGTATCACGGCAGTAACCAGTATCATGGAGACATTCGGCTGGCGTGGTGCTAGGCAGGATCCTGTCAGCATTCGTGACACGGATGAAAATGTGCTACAACCGGCCATTCTTGCCAATGGTACAATGGGAGTATGGTTGACTCGCTTGAGCGAGGATCATGGCATTACCCGTATGGCATTAGAAAACCAGCCGGTCGAACAACTCGTCGACCGTCTCTTCCTGCGACTCTTGACCCGCCGCCCCTCGGAGGACGAGAAAGATCGTTACGTAGAATTTTTGGCCGATGATTATGATCATCGAGTGATCCCTGAATCTGATCGGAAAGTCGAAAAAGTCGGTAAACGCAAACGATCGCAATACATTAGTTGGTCTAATCACGTTGATGCTCCCGCCAACGCTCTAGCCGTAATACGAGAAGGAGAAGCTCGCGCCGGAGCCCCACCAACGAAGGCCTTGAGTGAAGAATGGCGATTGAGATTGGAAGACGTTTTGTGGGCTATGCTGAACGCACCAGAATGGATTTATACTCCCTAAAATTTAACTGAATAATTAAACTCCATGCATATTATGAATACTCGACGAAATTTCCTAAAAAACTCTGCTCTTCTTGCGGCTGGAGCAACAACTCCTCGACTCCTTGCTTCCCCACCTTCAAAATCCATACTGAAAGGGAAAGCCGAGCATTGTATTTTTATTTGGCTGGGCGGCGGTATGTCCCAAATCGACACCTTTGATCCCAAGCGACTGGGAGATTCCAAAGCAAACCCAAAAAAATCCGGTTCGGAATACAAGAGAATTGACACAGCCGTGCCAGGTGTTCAGTTCTGCGAACACTTGCCCAAGTTGAGTCGACAGGCAGAGCAACTTACCGTTGTGCGAACTGTGAATCACGATGCGATTGACGAACATGCTTTTGCGACCAATCTAGTTCATACCGGTCGCAAAACTACGGGCAGCATCACCTATCCCTCCATTGGTTCCATCATCGCGACACAACTCGGTGCAGTAAATCCAGATGTTCCGGCTTACATGCTCATGGGTTACCCTAATGTAAGTCGTGGCCCAGGATTTCTTGGTGCAAAAGGTAATTATGTCTATCTTACTGACACCAAAACCGGTCCCGCCGGATTCACCCGCCCAGCTGACGTAACGAATGATCGAGCGGCAAGGCGACAGGCCTTGCTCGATCCACTGATGAATCGGGCTCCAAAAAATTCCCTCGTTGCCCGCTATCGTGATGCCCAGGCCGAGGCCTTGCATTTGGCTGGCCCGGATTTCATGCAACACTTTGATCTCACTGATGAATCCGATGCTCTGAGAAACGACTACGGGGGTGAATTTGGTCAACGTTGTTTGCTTGCCCGTCGATTGGTGGAAAGTGGGGTTCGGTTTATAGAAGTCAGTCACAATCTCAATTTCATGAATGGTACAGGTTGGGATACGCATAACGAAGGTCAGAAAAACCAACACCTTCTTATCCAAGAACTCGATGTCGCCGTATCGGCTCTTATCCGTGATCTGGATAAAAAAGGCATTCTCGACAAAACCCTCATCGCAATAGGCACCGAATTTGGCCGCCCTGCAGGTTACGACGGACGCGGCGGACGCGGACATCAAGGGAGTTGCTTCAGCATGGTCCTCGCGGGAGGTGGATTGAGGCATCAAGGCGCGTATGGAGTTACCGACGAACTAAGTAAAAAAATTATTAAGGACCCCGTGCCGCTAGCCGATTTTCATGCTACGATTCATGCCTCAATGGGAATTGATCCCTCCCATGAATTGACAGCCGGCTCTCGCCCCGTTCCGATTACCGATGGAGGCAAGCCAATTGCGGACTTGTTTGCTTAACTGTTTTTGATTTCAGACACCTTATAGGCTAGTTTTACCGATAGCTCAGTTCATCTGGCATAAGAACCGCAGTGCCTAAAAAATTCAGCCAGTTGTAAACACTACTATTCGATGGCTTTATGCTCGCAAACTTGAGAGAATAGTGGCCAGACACTGAAGCCAGACACTGAAGCCGAAAAATGTCGCTCCAGCCATGCTAAACAACTCGGGACAAGTGAATGACTTTCTCAATCACAAAACACAAGGCTCACTTGTTCTTGCTCAGCAGGCAGCTTCTTTACGTCTTAGCGAGAGACTCAAGGTATTCATTCAACAGAGCCCTAACGCGAACGCCCAGCGAAACTTTTTTCCCACTCCGCATCCAATCGTTGCGTGAGCTGTTCAACCAGATCTTTATTGCCTTCATCCGTGGCGATATTGATCATTTCACCCGGATCACTGCGATGGTCATATAATTCCACCGCATGCACCTTTGAATGGTCCTCAGGATTGCGCCATATCGTAAACCGGTAGCGATCCGTTCGCATGCTATAACCAGTAACCGTTGGCCCTCGCGGGTATTGACTGAGCGCGACTGATTCACCGATAAGGCTCGGATCTCCCACAATAGCGGCAAAACTCTCCCCTTCAGTGCCAAAGGGCTTGGGCAAACCTGCCAAATCTGACAGCGTAGGATATAGATCGACCAACTCAACCAAGGCATTGCTTTTGCCACCAGTCGCCAAACCGGGAGCGCTCACAATCAAAGGAACACGCGTATCGAGTTCGAAATTGGTATGTTTGCACCACATACCATAATCGCCGAGCTTATAACCATGGTCAGACCATAAAACCACAATGGTATCTTTGCGTAAATCGAGACGATCCAACTCATCCAACAGCAATCCGATCTGCGCATCCACATAACTGATGCAAGCTGCGTAACCATGACGTAACTGGCGAGTCTGCTCCTCTGAAACCGGCCCTTTGTTTGGAATGTCGGTATAAACCCGAAGCTCTCCCCATCCTGTCATCGCAAAACCTGGAGCTCCTTCCGGTCGATCCGGATGCAAAACAGGCGGGAGCTTAGCTGGATCGTAAAGATCCCAATAGCGCTTCGGCGCGATGAAAGGCAAGTGGGGCTTCATATAACCCACACCAAGAAAAAACGGCTTACCTTCTTTTTTGAGTTTACGGATTCTCGTCAAGGCAGCCTGCGTCATTTTGCCATCAGTGAGGATATCATCAGCAACATCGGGAGCCTCCATAGAAGGTCCCTGCACAAAATAGTCCTTCCACTGATCAGGGTTGTCAGGATCTTTTTTTATTTTGGCGAGGCGTTTGTGATTAGGGTCGGCGAAGACTTCCTGCGCTTTGCGAATCCCCTCTGGTGAAAAATAATACTGAGGACTACCTGTCCAACGCGGCACCGACCATGAAATCGGATCCTGATAACTGTTTCCGTCATAGGCCTTTTCCCAGGAACCGTGGTAAACCTTCCCGAATGACTGAGTGAAATATCCGTTATTCTTGAAGTGCTGGGGCAAAGTGGTCACATCGGGAATCAAGCGGCGAAAATGTGCTCCCAAGCCATCGAAAGAATCAGGTCGCAGTCCGGTCATCAAACTGGTGCGCGAGGGCATGCAAATCGCTCGCTGACAGTAGGCTCGATTGAAAAGCACACCACTCTTGGCAATACTATCAATATTGGGGCTCTTAATATAATCGCTACCATAACAACCCAGATCCGGGCGCAGATCATCCACCGCGATGAACAGCACATTCTTCATTACCGGTCGTTCAACCTGCTGGTCAGCGACTGAGTTCAACAACCGCAAGGCCTCCTCCCTGATTTTAGGTTCAGAATCCACCGCCAAAGGACTGCTAACCGCAGGCCACGTAGTGTAGCCCCCCAGCCGGTGTTGATTCGGAGTGGGTAGGTAGCCGCGATAGCCATTTGCTAGCTCAACCACAAAGGTATTAGCAAACGGACTGCGCGCTTTAATCGCCAAACCCGTTTCGGCATAAACCTCACAAGGCAAAGCCATGATAGCAAGATCCCCCAAGCGGATAGCTTGCAGTCTCACTGGCACCTTCTCTGGGTAATCGTTCAGCCATAGCGTATTTCTGACATAGACATTTTGCCAATGAGGCGCTGGTTTTTTCGCCGTTCCGTCCTTCACTGCCTGGGCCCAAGCGAGACGTTTTTTATCGGGTCGCCGGACTTTGAGCGAAAGCTCATTTTCCTGAACGGTGATCGGCAAACGATCCAAGTGTTTGATGGTTTTGATGACAGCTACCGCAGCCTCTGCCAGCCCCTTACCCACTTTGGCGGGATTTCCTCCTGGGGCTATGTCTCCACTGGTTCCATTCGAAATGATCGAAACCACTGGCTTCTCTTTTGTACCGCCCAGCAAGCTCTCTGCCTCACGGCTAAAATAACCAAAATAATCAGCGCTCACCCCTTCCCCTTTCACTCCTGAGCCATAATGAATACTGAAATTGGCAAATAAACCAATCTGGCTGCCGTCGGGACGTTGAGCAGATAACACAAAAAACTCAGGATCTGTTGGTCCCACTGGGCGAACACCGTTTTTACCAGGTCCACCATACATCTTAGCCAAATCTTTTTTTCCTCCAAAAGGATTTGGCTGCTGAGTCCCAGGTTTCACCAACCAACGCCGGTTACGACAGTATTCGGGTTTATCCACCGAACCCCAACCAATCCGGGCGGGTTCGAGATTAGTCAACGCTTCCACCACAGCTTCTGTCACCCACTTCACCAGACTGTCCTGATATTGTTCGTGAGCAGAACCTAACTCGAGTGGAGTTGCCCGGGGAGCATTATGGGTATGAGTGGCTGATACCAATAAGTGATTCTTTGGCAAGCCTGTTTGCTGATGCACTAGATCTCGTATTCGATCATGCAGTTTCGAGTCGATCATCGTCAGGTCAGCGGTACAAAGCACCACCGAGTTGTCTCCACTCTTGATCGCCATCGCACGAACAAAAAGACGATCATGAACTGGGAGTGATTTCCCCCCACCCCCTATCGGTCCACTCAACGGCACGTCCGGATCCGGCGTGATGTCAACGATACCCGTGCCTGCAGATAAAGCGACTTCACTCTCTGCCGCCTTACTGTCAGCAAGCAAAACGTATAATCCCAAACTCAATAAAACCGTGAATTTTCGTATGATACTTTTTCCCATGATTACATACTTAATCAGCTTTTCCTTTCGATATCTCGTAATTTCCTTATAAAATATAACAGCAGACGATTTTTCCTTACCGAACACCAGCAGTTGACGGAATTTTCATCTCATCATAATACATCACCAGCAGCAGGATACGCTGAAGACCAAGGTGTGCATTAGTCGGATTATACCATTCGTTTGGAGAATGCAGATTTCCAGCTTTGCCGCCTCCACCCACAGTGATCGCGGGGATACCTTTGCTGATTGGGATATTTGAATCGGTGCTTCTCATAATCAACTTAGGCTTCAGGTTCACCCCCTTTGTTGCCCATACCGCTGCTCTAACCAGAGCATCACTTTCAAGGGTTGTGCCACTAGGTCGATCTCCAATCGCCTCGATTTCAACTTCCAGCTTTGATTTGGATGAACTGCGAAATTTATTTTCGACCGCTATGCCTTCCCTGACCGATTTGAGAAACACCTGCTCCAGCGTCTTCAATGCCTCGCGATTCGCTGAACGCATATCGACTTCCATCCATGCCTCAAAGGGAATGGAATTCACCGAAGTGCCGCCGCCAATTCTGCCAATATTATAAGATGTCTTGGGGTCTGTGGACGTAGTTTTAGAAGTAAAATTAGCGATAATCTGACCCAAAGCATGCGCCGGGTTCACCCTGCCGAAATCCTCCCAACTGTGCCCTCCTACTCCCTTAACTGTAATTCTATACCGCTTACTTCCCAAGGCACCATTGGTGATCTCCTGCGGGTCTGCCAAATCGATTGAGATAAAAGCGTCAATACGGTTCTTCAGCGGTCCCTTTTCAAACAGGTATTTGACTCCCCGCAGATCTCCCAAGCCCTCTTCTCCCACAGTGGCGACGAACAAAAGATTTAGTTCAGTCTTAATGTTCGCAGCGTCAAGCACCTCGGGCAATGCCAACAGCCCCATCAAGCCGAGGCTATCATCAACCAAGCCCTTGCCAATCAAGCGATGCCCTTCACGTTTAACTGTCACGTCCGAGCCCTCCGGAAATACCGTATCAATATGAGCACTGATCACAAGCGTCCGATCAGAGCTCCCGCGACGCCAACCTAGAACATTGCCTATCTTATCTGTATGCACATCCTGCAAACCTATCCGCTTGAATTCAGAAGCCATAAAACGACCACGTTTTTCCTCCTTAAAAGGCGGAGCTGGAATTTCAGCGATCTCGATTTGTTTTCCTAAGTATCTTTCGTAGTTCTTCTCAATGTGAGTCAACGCCATTCGGATATCAGCACGTTGCAGTAAGCTGTCCTTGGCGTGAAGAGCTGGCATCGCTAATATAAAGACCAAAATTAGGAATAAGGCTCTCTTTTTCATGGTATCAATCGTCGCAACTCAACAAAAAGGTTCATCCCCAACTCACTGCACACTGGGAATAACTGGCAATAAGATATGTGAGGGATGCTCCTCATCCATGTGCACCGTATTGATCGCCGTTTGCACCCGGCGGTTATCATTCAAGGGTTCACCCGTATTCGGATTCACATCAAATCGGGGGAAATTACTACTGGAAATATCAACCCGGATCCGGTGCCCTTTTTTGAAAACATTGGAAGTGGGATAAAGTTTGATCGTCATCGGGTAAACTTTGCCCGGCTCCATCATTTTTTCCTGCTTGAGAGAATCGCGGAAGCGTGCACGAATAATACCATCACCAATGCTCAGCTCGAATCCTTCTGGAAAATCTTTACTCGGCGGATAGACGTCGATCAGCTTAGCGGTGAAATCGGTATCGACCGCTGAAGATGAAGCCCAAAGTTTCACCTCTATTTCTCCCGTGACTTCTAGATCCTCTGCTAAAATTGGTGATTGAAATACCAATACATCGTTCCTCGCCGATAGCGGCACCGGCTGCTGCCAATTCCAAATATGCTTACCTCCCCGTTGATCATAAGCTCCCGAGATTAAAATGCCACCTCCTGATGAAATGTTGCCACCAATCGTCGGCACAGGGTTTTTCGGGTCAAATTCAAAACTGATGGGCTCATTTTCCTTACTAGGTTTCTCTTTTGTCAGACCTCCGTCCGAATTCAGATGAAACGCGGTGTATTTTGTGCGTGCCAGCGGCCACTCCTGCTCATCCCTCCATGAGCCGCCGTGGAAAAGCTTACCATCTTTGGTCTTGTGCCCATCCCCCTGCCCCATGACAAATATCCGCACTTTACTCTTGAAAGGATCCGCCTTGCTCACTGCATTTTCTTTCCCTTTCAACCAGTGATCGAACCATTGCAATCGCCAATCAAGGGGACTTGCGATAGCTGCTTTTTTTCCGAAATCCACCTGCCCGTGAGAGTAACTCCCCTGACGCCCGTGAATCCACGGCCCCATGATCAGATAGACAGGACCTTTGATCGCTGGTGTCAAAGCCATATAGTTCGCGGTCGTATTGCTTGCCCAGGAATCATACCATCCGCCAACCAGATAGACGGGAATATCTTTGTAATCCTGAGGGTGATCAATGATATTGTTCTGTCTCCAGAACTCATCGTTAGCCCCGTTTTTCATTCCCTCGACCAACCATTCTTCATGATCGGGAGCCAGCTTCAGCGGTGTTGTGCCGCGTCTCAGTGGGAGTTGAGCGAGATAGGCCCTGCGTATATTAGCCATTTCTTTAAGCTCTGCGGCAGTACCAGGGTCTTTTGACTGACGACTGGCTCGCCCGGCTTGGGCGATGGTCCAATTCCAGAAACGCAGCTCGAAAGCGCCGCCGTAGCGCATACTCGCATGACCGAGATTGCACATCGCATCGACGGGGATGACGGTTTTTAGCTGAGGCGCTTTCGCCATCGCCATGGCATGTTGGGTGCCGCCATAATAGGAAGTCCCCATCATTCCGATTTCGCCATTGGACCAAGGTTGCTCAGCAATCCATGCAGCGGTATCTACGCCATCCGACCCGCCGTCGGAGAGCATGTGCCAGACTCCCTCTGATTTGTAACAACCCCGAGTATCTTGAGCGACAAACACATAACCGTTCTTTGCAAAAAATGGAGCATAGTTCTCACAGCCGTTTTTACCGTAAGGTAATCGGGTCAAAATGACGGGATACTTCCCTTCTATCACCTTACCGTCTTTTGTCGGCAAATAGACATCCGTCGCCAGTTTCACCCCATCACGCATCGGGACCATTACATCCTTGCGAATGCCGGCATTCGTTTTGCTATCCTTGCCCCAAATCAGGGCAGGTGGCGTGATTGCCAATAAAAAAACTAAGAGCAAAATTCGATGACTGATGTTATTTTTCATTAAAAGGGGTTCCTATAGTTCAAGAGTTGCTAGCTTCTAATTATGCTCACACTACACTTAACCATAGATAGCTTACAAAATATCGTAAATTTATTATAATTTACAGCCGGCACTTGAAACACCTATCGGCTGCTTATTTCAATCTAATCCTGAGCACTTCGTTCAATAGTAAGCAGCGCACTATTTATCAAATCCAGAGCAGAGCCGAAATCCTCGTCAGCATAATAAACTTTCCACATTTCCTTTCCATCGCGTTCATCAAGTTTGGGCGATCCTACTATCCTGAGTAATTGAAATGACTTGGGGCGCCGGTTATCAATTTCGACCGAATAGACTAAGGATGGCTGATCATCAAATGTTCCGAAGGCATCCTGGGGTTGATTTATTTCGACTAAAAGCTGGTAGGGCGTGGGGTTATTGCTGTCAGCGGGGAGTATGTAATCAGCTGGATCAAAAGAGCTATTTAAGGTAGGTGCGGAAACAGCATAAACTTCTGTTTCCGCATCTTTTTTCGCCTGTTCGTAAGCTCTCACTTTGTAGTTCCAATAGGGTAACATTTCATCTTGACCTTTTTTATCGGAAACGAGTAGCGTCTTGATATGATAAGCAGATTGGTTTTCCAGCCAGATGGCAATGTACGGAGGGTTTTCAAGATCAAAGGCCTTTCCTGTTTTGATGGTGAGAGCCATCTTATAGTGATCGACCGGACTGTATTGATATACCATTTCGCTTTCATTCATCTCAAACTGGTCTTGAGACGGTCCGATGTTGGGACTTAGCCTCAAAAGAGCGGCAATCGGAGCTGGTTTGAGAATGAAAATAGCGCTCAATCCAGCTATAATGCAGAGAGCAAACCAAAGGGCTTTTCCACGAAAGTAATTCTTCAGTGGTGCAAAATTATTTACTACATGAGAAATAATCAAAGCGATGAAAACAAATCCCATCAGAGTATGCAGCCCCATTACCTTGCTGGAAAACGGTCGAGCAAACGCGAGCACACCTGTGCCCCCCATAACTAAAAATGTCAGAGCTAGGAGAAGGGAGATTAGACTGCGTCGCATACCATTAGATCTCACCTGGAATAATCGCACTGTGCTCGCGAAGTAAATTACGAATATCGGCGATTGGCACATCCAAAGGAGTGCAGCCTTTTTTTACCGCCAGCGCAGCAGTCACACCTGCCGCTTGTCCCATCGCCATGCAAGAGGCTTGTATTCTTGCAGCCGAATTTGCCAACCTATCACTCGCTAGACAACGTCCCGCGACAATGATATTACGGCTTTTTTTCGGAATCAGTGCTCCCAGTGGAATGGTGGGAAATGTGCCTGGATCAAGAGGCTCGGGTTTCACGCCATGTTCGTCATGCACGTCGATTGGGTAGAAGGAATAACAAACGGCATCGTCAAACATCCTCCCGCTGGTGTAGTCGTTGACGGTGAGTGTGGTTTCACCAACAATCCGTGATGTCTCGCGAACTCCTGTTTCTGTCATCATT
The DNA here is from genome assembly GCA_021648365.1 of Verrucomicrobiales bacterium. GTDB lineage: Bacteria > Verrucomicrobiota > Verrucomicrobiia > Verrucomicrobiales > DEV007 > JAADHD01. Next base: position 39,644 of record JAKISY010000001.1, on the reverse strand, counting down.
TTTTCAATTTTGGCGTTCTCTCCACCCGGCAGCTTACGAATGAACTTGAGCAACCGCATCAGTGATTTTCGCCCCGCTAAATTTGCCTGAGTTTGGGTTCCGGCAGTTGCAGAATCTGCTCCGAATATATGATTATTATTCGCACCGCTCCCCAATAGGAATGAATGCATATTTCCATTCGCGCAGTCACCTTTGATCAGACGACCATCAGCGATAGCTTTTTGATATTCTTTTTGGATGACCGCCTTGTCCAGTTTTTTACGCTCAATTCCCCCGATCTTAAACATCAGAGTTCCGGGCTGGCGGATATCACTGCGCACACGCTCAAAACCCGCCATAGCAACCACTTCGGCTCCGCCAGTACAATCGATGATCTGCTTGCATGCAATAGTATATTCAACCCCTTGCCCCATGATATCGACCAGCCATCCATCATCCGTGCTGCGTAGTTTATGAACGAATTGATAATAGGCGAGAGAGACCCCAGCTTCGAGGCAGGCGTCTTCTGCCAGCAACGCGTAGAGTTGCCCGTTGAGAAACACCTGATGCTCCCAATGCTTGTCAGGAACTTGGGTGAAGTCTGGCAATGTCCCTCCATTGAGTTCTACCGCTTGCGTTACTAATTCCCAGCCAATGCCGGCAATAATCTGTTTCCCCCAGGCATGGTAGAGTCCGGGAAAACTAACTCCTGCCGTTGTTGTTGTGCCGCCAAGTTGACTGTTACGCTCAACTACGATCGTGCTTGCTCCTGCACGTGCCGCTTGAATAGCCGCGACATGACCCGCTGAGCCACCCCCGACAACGAGCACATCAGCGCGAATGATATTTTCGCCAGATTCCCCCTTCATTGGCTCTGGCGTGACCTCAGCATCAACACGCGATACCAGCCCTGATGCTGCGATCACAGCGGTTCCTGCTACCGTCTTGCCGAGGAAGCTTCTGCGATCAAATTTGCTTGATTTCATAGGAACAGTTATCCGATAGGTCGGTATTTTCAACAGAATGTTTTATTGGAATCTTTGTGATTAGTAGGCGTTCAAGATTGCGCCGAAAAAATGGAATCAGCGCAAACGCCAGTTTCCATAGTCGGTGCCTAACCATACTGTGCTATCATGGGGGCTGACGGCAATACTCCACACATTCAAATCTGGCCCAAGGTTTCCGCTGATATTTTTCCAACTGCTACCAGAATCGGTGGAGCGAAAAATACCACGTGCCAAGCCTCGCCAAGAGTGATTTTGTCCAGCATAGACCACTTCGGGATGACGAGGATCGACAGCCACAGTCGAAAAAATCATTTTCCCAAAAAAGTCTTTCTCCAGACCGTCTCCTACGCCGCGCTTTGTCCAGCTCTGTCCGTCATAAATCAAAACCCCGGAGTGCTCGGTAGCGGCGTAAATACGATTAGGGTCTTTAGGACAGACAGCAAAGTTACTGATGAGGTGAGGCAATTCCTGCCCCAATAGTTCCCAAGTTTTACCACGATCCATGGAACGTAATATTTGAGATCTACGCTGCTCAGTTTTTCTCAGAGAATAAAGAATATCACCGTTGCCAGCAAACATCTGCCGCAGCGGCTCGTCTATCTGACGCCAAGTTTTCCCCGCATCTTCACTGCACAAACCTCCAGTTTTTGTTCCTGCATAAACCACCTTGGCATTCTGCGGATGCCAGGCAAAAAAGCGATATATATCCTCCCTGCCAGCAAGCACTTGCCAGTTGCGCCCGTCATCGTGAGTGATGCAAAGACGCTGTCGACTCCAGCCACCTACGGCCGATATCAGAGTTTGGCTGCCTGGAGTAGGATCATAGGCTCCGCCGGGCATGGTCATGGCACCGATATCTTTCTGCCTAGCTGCTGGAAGGCAACTCCAAGTATCACCACCGTCTTCAGTCAACGATGCGCCATGGTCAGTATGGAAAAAAACCATTTTTTCTGAGTCGTCGGGGCGAAAGGCAATTGCGCTCTTCCCACCAAGTCGAGAACCACTCACCCCACTGCCAAACAGCTGCCAAGTTTTACCACCATCATGGGTGATACGCGGCGGGTAGAGATGAAAAGCGGTCATCGCCTTCGTCGGGTGTGCTACCAGCCCCTCCGCAAAATAGACCGACGAACCATAAAAACCAGCTTCTCTCGATTCGATGGGGTGCCAGTTCAATCCCCCGTCATGACTGTAACAAGGAAGTGAACCTCCAGTCTCAGTAGCATCTGCATAAAGAATTTTAGCATTGACTGGACTCATTGCCAATCGCGACCATTTATTTTGTTTCCAAATACCACGGTTGCGCTCCTGCCAATTTTGGCCAGCATCTTCGCTCTGCCAAATACCTGCTTTGCCTAGTGCCAGATAAATGTTTTCTGGCTTGCCTGCCTGCACCACCAAGCCTTTGACGGGTAGAGCAGGAGTTTCGATTCGACACCACGTCACTGCGTTGTCACGACTGAGCCACAGTCCTTGGTCAGCCGCCAGCCACAACCAACCTTTATCTTCATCGCGCTTGATGGCGTTGCCGATGATTCCCTTCGGACCTATTTTCTGCCAGCTCGCTCCACTGTCCTCGCTTCGTAGGAGCCCTTGATCATGGGTCAGGGCAAAGATGATCACTGCCCCATCCGCCGTGGCATTTTTCAAATCGAAGGCGAAGTATTCATTCTGTGCTTGCCCGCGTAGAAAGGCTGCGCGATGAAGCAATTTCCAAGTTTTCCCCAGATCAGCGCTACGGTAGATACCGTCCGCTTTTTTGTCGTAGTATTTCTCGTCAGGAGGAAAGGATCGCTCAGTTTTTGCGTGCGAGCGCAGTCCTGCCGCCCACAGCACTCTTTTATTTCCAGGATCAAAGGCTACCGACTGCACGCCATTTGAGTGAATACCCGCACGCCTACTTTGCCAATTTCTCCCGCCATCTTCGCTGATATAAATAGCAGCAGTGTCGATACCCATTGCCATCAAACTCGGATCCTGTTTGCAAAGGGTCAAAGTAAAAGCCATTTGCCCCATTTCGCCGCCTTTCATTCCCTTAGCCTTTTGCTCGGCAGTGCGAAGCGGCACAGATTCCCACACGATAGAGTCTGCACCATTTACTGGAGAGTGCGCAATCAGAGTGATCAAAAGAACAAGGGGGAAGGAAATGCTTTTCATGGAGCTAGTTGGGCAGCGCGGTTAATTCATCTTTGCTAATCCAATAATATTGAACTAACCACAAAGCAAAACTATTTTTACAAACAGAGAGTATATTTCTCAACGCGTATATTTCTAATTCTGATGATATGAACTGGTTGACGATGTTCAAACCGCCTAAACACGGGCACATACGTTTTGCCCACTCTCCCTCGAGTGGCGGGTATAATCAAAAATTGCAAACCGCCAACGCCGCCTGGGATTTTCAAAACATCATCGCCGATTACGACGTGATCGTCGATTACACCTTCAGTGCCCGGACTGCGCTACGGAAAAATGTTCGCGGGAGGGGATTCTCAAAGAGCTTGATACTTGGAGCGTTGACTCATAGGTGCCCGGAATTTAACATACTTTTCCAACTCTAACATTGTGTGAGCCTGTCCCTAATTTTTCTTCTCATCCTGACGGAACCACTTGTCCAAAGCCAGCACGATGTCGCGACCGGATTTCTCTTTTAGTTTTCCTAGATTATGTTTGATGCCGGGATGCGTTACTAATCTGGAATCGAGGTTCAGCGATTTCAACTGTTCGTGGAATTTTTGATTCACCGTGAAAAGCTGATCATTCTCTCCGACGACCATGAGAAGACGGAAATTGCCTCGCAGCTTGTCGGCATTCTTTTTGGCAAGATCGAATGATTTCTCTCCATTACTTTCATTATTCGTCCAATCAATTGCAGCCGACATAGTCGCTGCTGCACCGAATTTTTCGGGATATTTAAATAGGAAATAAATCGATCCACCACCGCCCATGGAAAAACCCGACAGCGCGCGGCCTTTGCGATCATTGATGGTCCGGTAGGTCTTGTCGATGTGTGGAATCAGCTCGTCGATGATGAAGGTCTCGGCCTTCACATTTTTTGTTTTCCAATCGCGGTAGCGGCTGAAAGTCCCGCCATTAGGGAAAATATAAATCGTTTCGCAAATCGCCTCTTCACGCATTGCCTTGAGCACTTCCCAGCCGAATACATTGGCAGACTTCTCTGAACCACCCGCTCCGTGTAGATAGTAAACCACGGGGAAACGCTTGTCTTTATCCTGATGGTAAGATGGTGGAAGCAGCACATTAAAACCAATGTCGAACCCCATCGAAGGACTCTTTAACACGTGATGTTTTACGATTTTGATCTCATCATCAACCACCCATGACCAGGTAGAAGGCGGTCCGTCCCATGGCGGTTTACCTAAAGCCACGGTGGCAATAAATATAAACACAGTAACCGCAAAGGATTTTTTCATGATAATAGTATTCCCATGAAAAAAGGTGAATACAAGAGAAAAGCAGGCAACAAGGTGAAGCCTGAAGGCTGGAAATCAGACGGCGGAATCCGAATCAACAAGCGAGACGCTCGTTCTACGAAAGCATGTTCCCATTCAGCTCATACAGTAGAACGAGCGTCCCGCTTGTTTGATTGCCATTTCCTCAAAATTTCCTTATCATGAGAGCACTTAAAAAATACGATCATGACTACTGCCGACATTCTCAAAGAGGTGCATGCCCTGCCTGAGTCTGAAAAGATGGAGGAAACATTTGATGTAATCACCCGTGTCGCACAAGCTGGAGTTCGATACACTCAAAATGGAGAGGCTCAACCGAAAGCGTGCTAAAAAATGACAGGGACTTCAGTCCCTGAATTCAAAAGTCCGCAGCTCATAGCGGAGTCTGAAACTATTTCAAGCTCCGCAGGTAGGCAAGTAAATCTGCCAATTCAACATCACTCAGTATTCGCTCCAACCCAGGCGGCATCATGGAAATAGGTGCCATTTCACGACTTGCTATTTGAGCCGTAGGGATGGGCGTTGCGATACCCTGCGCATCGATGAGGTCCAGTGAATCTTCACTTTCAGCACCGACTCGACCCATCCTTACTGTGCCGTCATGCAACTTAATGATAAAGGGTTCATACTCCCGCGCAAAAGTCGCACTCGGGAAGGCTATCGCTTCGAGCAAATCTCGCTCGGATCGAATGGAGCCAATCGTCGTCAGTTCAGGTCCGATGACACCTCCCTCTCCTTTTGCTGTGTGACAAACTATACAAGTTGCTTTGGTATAGGCGACTTTGCCTCGTTCTGGGTTCCCTTTATGTTTGGCTATTTTTTTCACCAGCTCATTGAGGCGTTGCTCACGCTGGGTTTCCTGAGCACGAAGTTTATCAATCAACGGCTGTGCTATTTCAACATGCCCCGTGAACAGAGACTCCAAGCGGGAGGCAGAGAGACTGAAAAGCCCGAGCGAATTTTCAAGAGATTGGGTGAGAGCACTGCGGACTTTACCCGTCATTTTTTTCTCAAAAACACCGAGCAAAGGTCCAATTTGAAGAGATCCAGCTTCGGTGACTGTTTTTCCAGCGCAGATGATGCGTTGTTTTTCGCTGAGTGCTGCTCGTGCAAGGATCCTAACCGCTTCGATGCGTTGTTTGGTGGAATTGTCCGGCTGGGCTCGTGCGGTAAGAAAATCAAAATGCATCGCGTCCAAAGGTTCGGGAAGTCGATCAACAGCGACATCCAACGCAGCAAGGCGAAGCTTGGCACTGGCTTTTGTATCGTTGGCAATTTTAACAAGTGCCACATCAACACTGCTGATTTTTAAATGGCCTACAGCCCGGACTGCTGCATCGTCGGGATGCTCTACGAGTAATTTCTGAAGAGCAATCGACCAGCTTTCTGGAACGGTCTTCAACTGAGAACGCGCCATCACTTCAAGCGAAGTGGCACGAGCGGAGGAGGAAGCATTCAGTGCGTCAGCAAGTAGGCTTTGCACTTCTGAAGCTCCGGTAAAGGCAAGCAGCGCATCGACGGTATCGGAAGATGAGCCTTTGGCGTGAAGCGAGGTTTTTAGAAAGCTGGTCAGCGAACCTCCCCAGTCACTGCGCGCGGTGGCGAGACGCAAGGCTTCGGCGCGAAGACCTGCATCACTGGATGCAAGAAACGGCGCAGTTTGTTCAGCGGTGAGCTGGCTGGATTTCATTTCTGCAAGGGCGATTAAGGCTGCTCGTTGCACATGAGTGCTGGCATGGGTGAGCCCTTTATGAGTAGCTTTCCATGCATCAATTTCGATCAGTGCGTAAATGAGCGAATGATCAAGGTAAGGGTCATCGCCCTCGTTCGCGGCGACTGCATCAAATAATGCGGGCACTGCTGGAGCATGCCCGATTCGACCAAGCGCGGTAGCGGCTTCACGAACAACCTGGGCTTTGTCATCAATGATGAGTTCCATTAATTTTTCACCTGCTGCTGCATCGCGACGAGTGCTGGCACTACGCGCAGCAGTGAGCCGAACTGAGGCTGAGGGATCGCCAAATGCCACGCGGACTGCAGCGCGGGCAGACGGGAGATCAATTCGTGTCAAAGTCCAGACAACGTTACGACGGTAGCGTTCGGAAGACGCTTTGTCCGAATGAAGCAGTATCCCCTGAAGTCTAGGAACGATCGGCTCGCCCAGCTTCGCAAGTTCCATCATCGCTCGATCACGCACGGTAAAGCGCGAGTCATCGAGCCATTCGATTTTCGGATTTTTCCAATCAAGTTTCAAACCCCGTGGATCGTCAATTTTTTTTGCCCCGCTCTTCCTAATCCGGTAAATCCCACCTTTGATCCCTGGACGAGAGATCGCCGAAGTAGGACAACCATACAAAAACCATCCGCCAGTATCGACCGCCAACAAGCTGCCATCGGCATCCTCGAAGGCATCGGTGAAATGCGTGTAAGGGTTGGTCGATTCGAGAAATACCTCATCGCTTGAAGTGTAACTCGCTCCCTGTCGCCCGGGCTTGATTCGGTAAATGCGATGAGTGTTGAATTCGCTGAGAAAAATGTCATTGCGATAGTCATCACCGAACACACCGCTACGATAACGCGTCAATCCAGAAGGCGCGACCCAACCGCGACGACTCACCGGCAGGAGCAAGTTGCGACTGGTGCGCGCGTGCACAGGGTCACGGCGCAAATTATAAACACTGCCATGAATCCAGTGTAACAAAGCATCAGTTCGGCCATTCAAGTGCTGATACACGGCGACCGATCCAAACACTTCTCCCTCGCTGGAAAACGTGACTTCAACCGGGTTTGCCAAACCACCTTGAGCGCGGTTTTCAGCATCACTGCCATCCGGCCACATAGAAAAAACACCGGGTGCGCGACTGATCCACGGCCCTTCAAAATTGAGACCCTCCGTGGTATCCCCAAGAGTCCAACCGTGCTGACCACCAGTATAATAAAGTCGCCCATCGGGTCCGAGAACAGGTCCATGGAAACCGGAGGACATACCGTTGAAAGCAAACTTGCCGCCGATGGGTGTCTGTTTGTCAGCGTGACCATCTCCTGTGGTATCCTCGAATCGCCAAATGTAGGGCGGCGAACACACATAAAGCGCTCCGTCGAGCCACTGCACTCCATTTGGTAAGACGAGATTTTCAGCGAAGACGGTCGACTTGTCGAAAACTCCGTCACCATTTTCATCTTCTAGCATAAGGATTTTGTGCGGACGGGTTTTCAATAATTCAGGTGCCTTAGCGTTGCTTCCCGCAGATTCGGCGACGAACATCCTGCCCAGATCATCAAAACACGCCATCATAGGATGCGACACCAATGGTGGAATGGCGACGGGTTCAATCGTGAACCCCTTTGGCACCGTCATCACAGGCACCGTGAACCCCACTTCGGAAGCAGCAGGAACGAGTCGCAAAGAGCGCAAGCGCAGCCAACGCTCTTTGACTCCACCATTTGGTCCAAAGGAAATGACGTGCTCCCCTGCCGGCAATTCAACCGTGCCTATGACATAACTCGCAAACTTATCGATGCCCTCGGTAGTGCGGATGCTGGCAGTGAAAATTTGCTTGCCATCAAGAAGCATGGCGGCTTTTTGCAAGCCGCCAGGAATCCGGGGCATCGCCCAATCAACCAACACATCATAACTCCCCGCCTTGAGTCCATTCAATTTCCACTCAGCGCGCTCGCCTTTTTTCATCCACCCGTCAATCGACGCTTCGGGGTGATTTTTGTCGGCGGACTTTATCAGCGAAATCGATTCTCCGAAAATTTCTGCCGTCTGTCCGATGAGGGTGAAGACCCCGTCCTTCGCCGGATTCACTGGTGCAGGCTGGTTGCCTTTGGGTTGCACTCGCTCTACATGGGAGGGCGCTTCAGTTTTTGGACCCGGAGAATCCAACCACTCAGGATCGTAAGGCGTTTTTGCCTTAACTCCCGCCAGATGAAAGAGGACATTGCGCATCAGTTTCGTTTGCTTGGGATCGACATCGAGAGCCCAACCAAAACCGATCGTCCCGGCGTTAAAAACTTTTCCTCCACTGGGGCGCTCCCAATAAATCATCTCCGCAAAAGTCGCTTTCTCGGGCTGATGAGGGCGACCAAAATAGTCAAGAACGGTGTTGTTTTTGAGTTCGAATTTGGCGAGTGTTTTTATGCCCGATGGTTCCTCGGGAAAGGCAGCGCCTTCCGGAGCACCCTGTTTCGTTGGGGCAAAAGAACTCAGCCGGATATCGCCTTCGTGCCCACAGGCTTGACGGTAGCCGGAACGTGCGCCGCCAAAGGTCATGCGGTCGGAAAAGTCAATCTGCTCGGGTTTTTGAAACAAAAAATGATCTGCCGCTTTGGCAGTATAAGAACCGCTTTTTGCGCTACTCCACCAGTAGCTCATATCCAACCCGATCACAGCCCATGACGGGTAGCCTGAGTGGCGCATCAACCCGCCACGTTTAGCGTCGTAGCTATGATAGATCTCACCAGATGCGGCATGCTTCCGCCCGCCAAGAGAAGTATCGATTTTACGGCATTCTATCACCCCGAGTTCATCATCAATGGTGACACGCCAGAACAAACTATTGCCCGAAAGCACTGCCGTCGAACCACCGTTTTTTAGATAGTGATCGAGTCCATTATACATTTCTGCTGACCAATACTCATCATGGCCGTTAATAATGAGAGCTTTGTAACCATCCAGCAAATCAGGGTCACGATGTAGATCGAGATTGGTGATGACATCAAAATCATAACCTTGTTTTTCCAACCAGACATGAGTAAATCGCTCGCCGCGCATCAGGTGGGAATAGCCAACCTCCGGAGCACTGTAACGCACCTCAGGACCAGCCACCGGCCAGGGCATCCGCAGTCCGAGCTGATAGGCAGGTTGCCCCGCAACGTGATCGCGGTAGAAGCAGTAGGCGGGCGGGTTTGCCGGATCGTTCACTTGTCCGCCGGTTGACCAGTTGCGATTTTCGCGCGGCACATTTTTGGCAAAAGAGGCGCCGCCATAAGCTCGCCAAGTATTGGTAGAACACATCACCGCCAAGGGTGCTTTGGCTGCGTCTTTTGCTTTATTGACGATGAACGTCACCGGGTAGCGGTGCGGCTTGCCATCAAAATCGAACTCAAACCAAGCCGCGTAAAGACCTGATTTGGCGTCTTTTGGTATACTAAAGCTTTCACTAACATCCCAGCCGCAATCGTAGAGGGCATCCGAAGCCAGCCGCAGAGCATGTCCGCGTTTTGCATCGGCCGCTGGATCGTAACTCTGATCAAAGCGTCCCACTTTAGATCCGTCGAAAGAGGGTCCGCCAGTCATCCAATTGCCTAGATTAATGATCTCTCCGTCGTGTCCATTTCCAGAAGCGTCCGCGATTTTATTGCCACGTTCCTCATCCAAAGGCCAAAAGGCAGCAAGTGATTTATCGGTCAAATCAGGAGCCTTCAGCCCGCGAGCGACAAACTTTTCGGCAATTTTTTTATCATTAAGAACTCGGGTGTAAATTGCCGGAGTAGCAATATCGCCGTCGAAAAAATGATTCACTTCGCCTTTATCCCCGTAGGCACCAATGCGTAGTTGGGCAGACCCGGCCTTGCGGGGTGACAAACCTTTCGGAGCTTTCCATTCGCCACCACGCACGCCGTCAATCCAGATCACCGCCGTTTCGCCATCCCACGTAGCCACTAGATGATGCCATTGCTGTTGCGTCAGTTTCGGACCGAGCACCTTGCTAGTTGCTTCGTATTCGCTGCCATTTCCTATTGAGAAAACCACTCGTCCTTCTTTATCGAGAAATAATCCAAAGCCGCAATTAGCTGGGTAGTCGTATTGGGTCAGTATCCCCTGCCATGCATTCAGTTTCCAGGGGCGCACCCAGCATTCCAAAGTCAACGCGTTGAGTTCGGTATCAGCGGGTAGACTTTTTTTCACCCGAACATAAGCTCCTGGATGAATGGCCTGAACTTTGGCAGGTTTTTTCTTCGCTGCCAAAAAAATCGTTTCATCACTGTCGCGGTCATCAACCTCATGCCCCAATTTAGTGACTCGAAATCGGTAGGGAACCTGACTACTGACGTGAAAATCTATTATCTCCCCTGCTGGAACACTTTCACGATTCGGGTAAGCGTGCAATCCCTGCAATTCGATAGAACGCGACTTGTATTTAATACCTGAATCTTCAAGCAACTCAGAATCAACGGCATCAACCCTTTTAGATGAAACCTGTAGAGCTGCGCCTAGACATAAGAGAAAAATAAATTTTCTTGTAAGGGGTTTTTTCATAATTTATTAAATTTTATAGCGAAAATTCACTTCTCTTCAGCAGGCAACTCTTTGATTTCAATATTACGGTAAAATGCTTCCGCCGCTTCTGCTTGAAAAAGAATCTTTCCCTCTGTTAAAGGAATCCAACTTTCCCCATCCTTATCCAGTTGTTTCAGATCCGTCACTCGGTTTACCACGATGCCGTTTACCCTGTGCTCCGCACTTTCCGACCCACGCACGATCAGCTCAAAAGTATTCCATCCCTCCTTCGCCGCTTCGGGGTAGCGATAGACCCAGTAAACTCCAGGGCCGCCAGTAACATGAGCAACCCCACCTTCCTCGGGTAATCTGAACCGAGCATTTCCCTTCCTTTTTTTATCAATTGATACCGGATCCACTGTCGTCTTCACTTGCGCCCCATACACCGTCAGAAAGTCCCCCATGCCCTTTTCCTCAATTTGTAATTCCAGACTCCTTGGCCACACTTTTTTCCCACCCACCACATGATAGAGCACACCCGCATCTCGTGGCGCGTTAAGCCGCGGCTCAAACTTTTTCGTCCCCCACTTGAACTCAAAACGCAAATGATAGTGCGAATACTTTTTCTTAGTCAAAAAGTAACCATACTGAACCGAAATTTTCTCCTCCGTATCTTTGTAAGTATGCACCATGCCGTCATTCACTTGAAAGAGTTTGTCAGGATCTTCGTTCACTCGAGTCGGTCCGCGTTGACCAATGACAATATCCCAGTCCTTCAAGTCCTTGCCGTTGAACAAAGCCTGCCACTCTGAACTCTTTTGCTCTTTTTCCGCCATTAAGGAAGCAGTGGAAAAAACACCAGCTAACAAAAACAGGATCACGACACTTGGGGTATATTTTTTAATCATAGTAAGATACTATTACCGATCTTGATTACAATATCTCGTAATTATTTTATAAAATTCAACAGAAGTAATTTCTTATAAAATTGCTTTTAAAATAAATGAGATCAGGTGACAGTCCGTGATAAGTTGGTTAGATTATAATGCTTGTGATGACTTATACAGAACTGTAAAGCTTTTATCTCGATCTCGTGTCGCACGCGCGTGACGAGGGAGTCACTTGTGCCATCACCAATGGAATGGCCTGCGTGCATTACGGCATCGCGCAAACGACGAAGGATTGCTATTTACTTTGTGATCCCGAACAGGCTGACATTTTTTTGCACTTGATAGAGAACACTCGGCTGAAAGGCGTTGCTCCAATTTACCGTGGCAATCTTTCGCCACCGATGGACAAACGCTGGCTGGTCGGCGGATGGACCAGTTATTTCTACTGGTCAACACCGGGGAAAGACGGCGCCTATCTCGACGTGTTTGGCATCCCGCCGCGCGCCAGCTCGCCGTGGCAGAATGAGATCGAAGGATTTTACAGTGGACGCCATACCGTCGCGGAAATGAAACGAACCGACCGAGACAAAGATTGGCCTTTTGCTACAGCTTTGGGGGAGCAAATGCTGGAAAACGGCGAAGAGCGCGGGTGGTTGCATATTTTTGACAGCAGCCGCCTTCTCGCAATAGCTGTAAAAAAGCGAGCAAAGGCCGTAATCTGCCCCTCAAAGAACAGCATGAAATTCGAATCAGGATTGCGAGTGATATCCTTCCGGATGATCCGCACGAAGGCTTTGCTCCCGTTGAAGCGGCAAGCGAGACCCGTGAAAAAGCCCTTAAACTCCTCCCAGAAACCGCAATCAAATGGCTGCCTGCTATCCAAGTGCATCATGCCGTCACGTCCGTGAATTTGTAATGCTCAATCTTTTAAAACCTGCGCCACAGGATTATCCACTTTGCCAGGCAGTCGCTGACCTGCTCCTCGTTTCCCCGTATCACCAAGATCCTCGCGTGCTTCCTCCGCAAAACGCTTCAGTCTCGCCACTATTTCTGGGTGCTCTGCCGCCACATTGTGCTCACTGGTGATATCCTCCACCACGTTGAACAACAAATATTCGGTCTTGCCTTTCTTCTTCAAATGCAACTGCATTCTTTCCGAACTCACCGGTAGGAACAATTTCCATGGCCCGGAACGAACCGCCTGCAATTGTTGCTGATGATAAAAATAGAAAACTTCATACGGCGTCTTCTCCTCTGCTTCACCAAACAATAACGGAGCAATATCGTGACCGTCTATTTTACGATTTTTAGGTAATTTTCCTCCCGCAAGTTTCGCAAAAGTCGGCAACAAATCCATCGTCGTCGCGAGTTCGTCGCAAACCGTACCGGCAGGAACTTTACCCGGCTGCCACACTATCGTAGGCACGCGAAAAGCCCCCTCGCTACTTGTGTAACCCGCACCGTATAGCGGCAAGTTCGATCCGCGTCGCAAGTCTCCCTTATTGATCGGAGCGCCATTGTCCGAAGTCCAAATCACAAAGGTATTCTCAGCAATGCCCAGTTCGATCAGTTGATCCATCATCACCCCCATCGACCAGTCCAATTCTTCAACCGCATCTCCCCATGGCCCATTTTTGCTTTTCCCCTTAAAGGCTGGACTCGCGAATGGCGTCGTCGTGCTGCCAGGCATGGCCTGTGGAAAATAGAGGAAAAACGGCTCATCCTTATGCTCGGCTATCCACTGCATCGCCCGCTCGGTCAGCCGTTTGGTTAAAGGGTCTCGATCGACGGGCGCTTCGATAACTTTTTCATTTTCCATCAGTGGAAGCGGCGGCCAACCTCGCTTTTTATTTGCCGTCATGTTATCGCTGTAAGGAAGGCCATAAAACCAATCAAAGCCCTGACGTGTCGGCAGAAATTCTGGCTGATCACCCAAGTGCCATTTGCCTACGATCCCCGTTGCATAGCCCTGCTCTTTGAGCACCTCGGCAATCGTGACCTCACTCGGATTCAGCCCATAGGGCGAAGCGGGAAACAAAACCCAGCCATCACGAGGATTAGTATGCATCCCCACTCGCTGTGAATAACAACCGGTCATGATACTGGAACGAGAAGGCGTGCAAACACCTGCCGTAACGTAAAAATGGGTGAACTTCCGGCCCTCTTTCGCCATACGATTTAGATTAGGCGTTCGATGCAAAGTTGAACCAAAAGGTTCGATGTCGCCGTATCCCAGATTATCACAGAAGATGATGATAAAATTGGGTTTCTTTTCTGCTTTATCCACTGCGTAAAGCTCGCTCGGCACTACCAAAAACAAAATAAACAGTAGTAAATAAATTGTAACCCACCTGTTTTCCGCCCGAAGGAGACTTTATACGATCCGTCACCATGCTCTGAATCAGCAAACGATTCTCCCCCTTAACCCCTTCAGCAATGATTCCTCTATACCTGAAACGAATCCTCAATTTCCGCTCTTGATAAGGTTCGGGCAACGTCACCCATCGTTGAATACTTCCGCAAAAATCAGGTTTGAACTTTGACGTCTATTTACTGTATTCAGCACGAACCTCTTGAGCTTTCGCCGCGGTGGCTAGAGTGAAAAACGATTTCCCCTCTTCAACAGCAACCTTCTGAGTCGTCAAAGGCTCAATGCGTTCTTTTAACCGTTTTCTTTCCTCTGGATGAACAGAAAAAAGATTGAAGCCCCGCCTCCAGCCTAGAGGCAGATCCGTTTTGGCATCTATCTTTTTGCAATCTTCACGAAATAAAACCTGTTTACTCACCGCAGTCGATCGATTTTTCTGCGCTGCAAGAAAATCAACACTGATACCACCCCGATCAAAATCACTTCCCACAGCCCCCTTAACCACGGCAAAGACAAAGCGCGCTATCCATAAAATCAGTTTTTTCATCAGCCTTTCAATATTTATACTCAACCACACAGGAAATAGCGGCTTCACCTTGCAAGAATCAGGTCGTAATGATATCTTTTCACTGGTATGACCACTCTGGAAACACTCATCGAACCCTTAAAACATTCGCCCCGCCTGCCCGAGGTGGTGAATCTGCTTCAGTTGCAGATGGAGAAAGAAAAGCTTCGGCGGAGAAAGTTCTATCAGCAGATGACGCCTGAGCAAAAAATAGAATTCATCGATGGAGAAATTATTCTCCATTCCCCAGCACGAAACCAGCATTTGGACGTAACCAAATTTATCCTCAAACTTGTTGATACTCATGTCAGCAGCCAGAAACTAGGCACCGTCAAAGTCGAAAAGTGCCTTTGCGTTTTCCCTCGCAACGATTACGAACCCGATGTCGTTTTTTTCGGCATCGAAAAAACTGCTAAACTCACAGCGGATACCATGAAGTTCCCCGTGCCCGATCTAGTCGTCGAAGTGCTCTCATCTTCTACCGAAGAACGCGACCGGGGCGTGAAATTTGAAGATTTTGCCGCCAACGGCGTAGGAGAATACTGGATCGTTAATGCAGAAGACTCCGTCATTGAGCAATACATCCTGAAAAATGGAAATTACCAACTCAAGCTGAAATCATCTTCAGGCAACTTACAAAGTAAGGTCATCAAAGGGTTTGAAGTGAAAGTAGCAGCCCTCTTCAATGAAACAGAAAATCTTGCCGCACTCAAAGACCTGATCAATTGAGCAACGGTTTGCTTTTTCCCCAATAGGGCACTTCAGCTCGCCTTTACAAAATACTATAAAGGCTTTATAAAAAGGCATGCCAAAAGAACGTCACGTCGCAGTCATCGTAGATGCCACCAAACCCTACGACCGTAAAGTCATCTCAGGACTAGCGGAGTATGTGCAACAAGTTGGCAACTGGAGCCTCTACGTCGAAGAAGAGCCGCTCGACAAACTTCCCGATTTTCGATCGTGGCAAGGCGATGGAGTGATTGCTAACTTCGATGATCAACGCGTCTTCCACGCAGTGCGCGATCTCGACGTGCCCGTCGTCGGTCTAGGCGGCGGTTATGGCGAATACCACCCAGGCATGGACATTTCCTACCTGCGCACCGACAACCAAAAAATAGCTCAATTAGCAGCCACCCTTCTGATCAACCGTGGCTTCCGAAACTTTGCCTATTGTGGCATGCCCAAAACCCCGCTCAATGGCTGGTCAAAAGAACGCGAGCAAGCCTTCACCCAATACCTCAACTCACACTCCTACCCTTGCCAGATCTACAACGGACGTTTCACCACCACCCGTCAGTGGAGAAAGTTGCAAGATCACCTAGGCGCTTGGTTGTTAAAAGTGAAAAAACCCATCGGCATCATGGCGTGCAGTGACGCTCGCGCCCGCCATGTATTAGAAGCCTGTCGCAACGTCGGACTTCGAGTTCCTGATCAAGTTGCTGTCATCGGTGTGGACAACGACGAACTCATCTGTGAGCTCACCCGCCCTCC
The DNA here is from genome assembly GCA_021648365.1 of Verrucomicrobiales bacterium. Classification (GTDB taxonomy): domain Bacteria; phylum Verrucomicrobiota; class Verrucomicrobiia; order Verrucomicrobiales; family DEV007; genus JAADHD01. The sequence continues at coordinate 23,645 of JAKISY010000001.1, read as the reverse complement.
CCTGAGCAGCATCGAACAAGGAGCCAAGCATCTCGGTTATGAAGCCGCCGCTAGCCTCGACAAGCTCATGGCAGGCAAAGGCCATAAAACCTTCGAGCGCACCATCGAACCTGTCGGTATCGTCGAACGGGGTTCCACTGACACCCTCGCTTTCGATGATGACGCCGTGATTCATGCCCTACAAATCATCCGCAAACGAGCCTGCGAACCCATTCAGGTTCGCGATGTCATTGATAGCGTGCCCCTCTCACGCACTGCTCTCGAAACCCGTTTCCAGAAACACACCGGACGCAGCATTCACAGCGAGATCAGGCGCACGCAATTGAGTCAGGCAAAAAAAATGCTCACTGCCGGAAATTTACCCATCAAAAGTATATCCCAACATTGCGGTTTCCGCACGGTTCAATATTTCACCACCGTCTTCCGAGAAGAGTTTGGGAAAACACCCGCCGCCTTCCAAGCCATACGACGCTCTAGCATGTGATCGAGCACTGCTCCCCAAAACCCCGGCTTCACAGCAAGCCGCCACCTCAGCAGGCGTCAGAACACCTTGGCCACCTCAGCCTTGAGCGCATCAGCATTGATGCCGGTGAAAACAAAAAAACGTTGATCCAAAGTGCAATTATAATTGTAATCGCCATTAGTGCCGGCAAGCTCCGCACGGCATTTGTCCAACATACGAGCAAGTAAGACCTATCCGCCAATGCGTGTTCTAGGACTACGAGGTGGTCTTTCAGTAATATTCATATCTTTTTTGTGACGTCAACCTCCGCTAAACCTTTCAGAAAATGGTCGATCTTTTTCCATTTTTCACAAAACACCCTCCTCATTGATGAGATCAAATGCTCCAACACAACGCTTAGCATAAAGGGTGAACTCCTATTATTTATCTTTTGCAGACCATAAAACTTGAGTCGCTTTATCCTGCAATAACAAGGGTTCATCAGCCTTCAAACCTATCCGAATCAATTCGACACCGCTGAGTATGGTTGCCCCCTTATCAGCTTTCAGTTCTACTAACAGACGCCCATCCTCAGCTACCACCACCTTATTTGAAACTTGAGTCAGCGCCCGCATCCGACCGCCCGCCTGTTGAACCACATCCAAATCTTTCAACCAGGGTTTCCCTTGCAAAAATACAGCAAATACTCTTTCGCCTACTTTTTTATCATCAGGTTCCAAAAATACCAACCGCACAGCATACTCTCCCGGTTTGATTCCCTTGACACTAAACGACTGCAAACCCTGCATGCCCGACGCCGCCACCCACGGCCAGCCCTTGCCTCCCTCAATCCACAAAGAGTGATGATAAAAAGCCTTCGCACCAGCCGGTTGGGTCTCCACCTCCACTTCTGGCGAAGGACCACCAACGGAAGGGAAATCCACCCACAAGGTGCCATCATGCGTCACTCGATCTCCTGGCGCTCCTAAATTGATTCCCAAACGCTGAATCTTACCCGCTGTTTTTTCCTTCGCCACCGCTCCCCATGCCGTCCACTGCTCGTAAGTCTGCGGCTGGCTTACTAAGGACAAACCTATCGGCAAAGGATAAGCACAACTGCAACCCTCATAAAAATAGGGCACATTCAGAACGCCTGCTGCAGGGATCACACTGTTCGTGCAACCCGATCTCGGTCCACTAAGATTGATCGGTCCACTCTCTATAGTTTTATCATAAAAAGCGGGAGTAGCCGAACGCATGGTGTAAAGATTACCATAGTCAAAACCTCCGTCACAACCGTATTGCTTGGTGAAAGATCTAGCTTCCTTTTCACCCGTCAGTAAATTCAAGCGTTCACCTACCTGGCGAACCCGCTCTGGCTTATATTCATTTTCTTTCTTTGGAGAAGGCGGCCGATACTGCAGCGGCTGAACCTGCTTGAAGTCCACTGCAGAAAAAGACTGCCGTTGTGATAACGCCTCATCGATCTCAAGCACCCGCCCAGTGTAAACATTGGAAAACTTCGGTGGCAGTAAGCGATAGTCTTGGCTACCTGTGCGAGCCGAAACGTCATGCCAGTTTTTATCAATCGAAATCATCACCCCATCGACAATTTTGGGCTGCGGCGAACGCTTAAAGAGTCCCAACCCATCATCAAACCATAAGGTTCCTAAGGGCGCTTTCACTCGCATATCAGCGCTCTTCTCCCAATTACCAGTGTAGTTCGTCGCCCCCTCCAAGGGTCCTTGGCGAGTGATCACAGTCAAGCCCTCTGCTCCCTCGAACTGCGCTCGCGGCAAAGACGAAGCTTCCGCCACATCGATCAATGCTTCAGCCCCCAACATCACTCCACCGTAAGGACGCAAGTAGTCATACCACTGCGTCAGCTGCTCCGGCTCCACCGATAGCTTTTCTCCCACTATGATCAAGTCTGCCACATAAGGTGGTAATTCCAGCTCCTTAGGTTTTATATTTTTCACGACCACCCAACGACCATATAGACCTCGGTCATTCAAATAACGCCTAAGCTTATCCGCACGCTTGGCATCACCTTCCAGAACCAACAGGCTAAAATTGTTATTCTCAATCAAACCTTCCAACAAAGCCTCGTCCGCCCCTCCCATCACCACTACCAAACCATGTTTATTCCTCACCTTATTCAACAACAGCGAAGCTCTACTCGTGGGTTCGATGCTGCGCCGCTTGACTTTAGTTATAAACTTAACCACGCCCTTAGCCTTTGGCTCGCCCTCCTTTTTCTCTGCAAAAGCGTAGAGCCCCCCTTCTAAAGTCACTACAAATAACTTCCCGTCAGCCGCCAGCATGGTATGAATCTCACCTTTCACATTGGGCAAGCCGTCGGCAAAATTCCATTCGTGATCTGATGTCGTGATCGTCGTGCGAATATCTGGCAAGCCTTTAGTCTCGGGTTTATCCTCATGGCGTACGCGGTTCACAGCATTATCAAAAATCACCCCACGTCGTTTCAACTTCTGCTGCGCTTTAGCCGCCGGAGTAGAAGCAAACCACCCGCCCGGCAATCTCCCCGCACTCGGCAATTTGAACTCCTTCAACTTGCCTGTTTTCAAATCAAACCTCGCAGGATAAGCATTGCTGCTCGGCACCACCAGATCCTGCTCATCAATCAACAAATAACCCTGCGGAGCCAACCCGCCCAAAGCCTCAGTGCCGTGCGGTTGCTGTCCGTAAATATAACCCGTGCTATCATTCAACCACTGCACCTTGCCCGTCGCCGCATCTAGAGAATAAACAAATACCCCCTCGAAAGGCAAAACGCCCGCCGCAAAATAAACCTTATCCTCATGCACCACCGGTCCACCGCGTACCGGCCACACCGAAATCAATCGTTTGTTGCCAGTCAGCTTCCGTGCAGAGGGCACCGCACGAAACTTCCACAGCAACTCACCTTTCTCTGCCGACAGACAATAGAGATACCCGTCATCCGAGCCAAACAACAGCTTACCTTCCCACACCACTGGTGCAAAACGCACTGGCCCTTCAGTAAAAAATTTCCACAATTGCTTGCCCGACGTGGCATCAAAAGCCGTCACACTATCATCGAGGTTGGAACCGATGAATAGCCGGTTGTCTGCGGCCACGGGTTCATAACCTTTATCAAATTGCAAACGAGCATCTCGGTAAGCTGGCTTGATCACCGGCAGTCGGCGCAGCCACAATAACTCCAGTTTATCCACATCAAAACGCTCCTTCGACTCCGCCGTGCGCCCCGCATCGTGACGCCACATCGGCCAATCAGCTGATCGCAAAGGTGACGCACACACACCGCACCAAAGCACGACTATAAGTAAAAGTTGGGATTTCATGGTGTAAGCGTAGAACAAACCTCCCGTCTGTCCACGTGTATCTTGTCACACCAAAACGCGATAGACATCGCTCAATATGCCCGAAGAGTGTGAATTTGAGCGAATGTAATCCCTTCCACCATCAACAGCGCAAAAAAGCGGCATCGAGCCGCACGCACTCTAAGACCAAACTAAGCAAACAGCTCCAGCACCGGCTTACCTTTGTGAGACACGGTGAACGGCCGCTTTGAGGGAGAATACAAAACGCTGTCCAATGGAATACCCAAGGCATACGCGATCGTCGCATTGAAGTCCTCCACCTTCACCAGCTTGTCCTCCACTTTCTCGCCATCATCACTCGTTTTACCATAGGCAAGTCCACCTTTGATCCCGCCACCTGCTAACACACAAGAGAACGCTGCGGGGAAATGATCACGCCCCTCGTTCTGATTAATCCTCGGGGTGCGCCCAAACTCAGTAGCTAGCACCACTAAGGTATCTTCCAACATGCCTCGCTTATTCAAGTCGGCTAACAACGCCGACAGAGCTTGGTCCAAAATCGCGCACTTCTCTGGAGCCGCAATAAAGGTATTGTTGTGCATATCCCAACCACCAAGATCAACCTCTACAGAACGCATATCATGCTCCACCAAGCGTCGAGCTAACAAGCAGCCTTGTCCGAAAGGATTCTCTCCATAAGTCTCACGCACCAGGTCATCTTCTTTTTTGAGATCAAAGACCTCCAGATCTTCACTGGTCATGATGCGCACCGCGTCATCATACATCGAGGTATAAGCTCTCACTTTTTTGAGATCATACTGATCATGAAAATCAGCATCCAGACTCTCAGCTAGACTCAATCGATGATTAAAAACCTCTTGCGACACACCACGCCGCTTGCTGTTTTTCAAGCCCGCATTGGGATCATTGATCGTCAGCGGCTCATACGAAGATTCAAAAAAACCACTGCCCCCATTGATGCGACTAGAGCCTCCGATAAAAACGCTACCCGGCAAGTTCGGATTGAGCCGTCCATGAAATTTCTGCAACCAGGCACCCACACCAGGATGGCGAATCGTAGCACGCATGTCATAACTGGTATGCATCAAATAATTCGCCTGCTGATGCGCCCCTGCGGTCGAAGACATCGAGCGCACAATTGCCATCTTATCGGCATGATTGGCTAACTGTGGCAAATACTCGCTGATTTGTATGCCATCCACGTTCGTCGGAATCGCTTTGGTCGGCCCCTGGTTTTCATGTCCCACTTTAGGGTCGAAAGTGTCCATGTGGGTCATGCCTCCGCTCATATATAAATAAATAACCGATTTAGCAGAGTTGGCACGTCCCGGCAAACCAAGATTGGGGCCTAGAGCCGCACCGGCATTAGGCATGAAAGCACGCGCAGCACCGACTCCCAACAGAGTCTTGGCAGCGGTCGCCATGAAACGTCTACGGTTAGGTTCGTCAGCATTCAATAGAGGATTTCTCATTATCAAAAATAGTTCGGGTTTATCAGCAGCTTGAGTATAAAATAGGTATAGGAAATCTATGGTTTCAAAGAACAAAAATGAACTGCTGGGTATTCAGCAAAGCCCATACGATATTGTCGTAGCCTTTTTCGCCATTACTTTCGATTTCCAATAGTAATTTTTTCATTTCAGAATCCGTAGGCTTGCGCGTCAGCATCGTCATGTAGATGGTATTGATTTTTGCTTCCGCCGTTACTGCTTTTTCTATCTCCTGACCAAATACAGAATTCACATTGCGAAGCATCTCTGCCGTCGGTCCATTCAGCAAATTCAGCGCTTGAGGCACAGAAGCTGCGTAGTTAGCATTCTCAATCGTCTCCCGGTCAGACTGACCAAATTCCCTGAGAAAATGTCCTCGTTTAGCTGGCGATTGCAGTTCCGAAGCTCGCGCCATCTCTTTAGTCGCACGCGACCAATTTCTCGCATCCGTCTGCATTTTTTTTGCTTTCACAGCAAATGCCTTTTTCTCCTGCTGACTCAAGGAAGCATTCTTCATCGCCTTTTTGTAAGCCTTTTTCCCTATACGCTTAGTCTTCGGCAACTGACTCTTCACCGAATTCATCATCGATGAACTCATGCCCAAATTCGCCATCATCTCTTGAGTCTCCTCGCCTTTAGATACTTTATCATAAGCGACATCCGCAATCGCTTGATAGGCTTCTCGACGTAACTTGCCCAAAGCTTTCCCTAAAGAGCGACTCTTTTTCACATCTTCTTCAGAGCGAGCCTCTTGATAGGCTTTACGCATTTTTGCTTCTTTCACATTGATCGACTTCGTGACCTCCACCACCTCTTCGATCATTTTCAGATACTCATCTGGATCCTTATCTTCGAGGCTTTCGTAAATCTGCTTCTGCCGCTCGATAGCATTTAAATCACTTTCCAAACGCGGTTGATAATGATCCGTGTCGTCGATCAGCATCACCATCAAACTATCCCACACCTGCTCAGCTGTCATCCGACGCAAAGCTGGACCTGGAAAGTAATATGGCACCCCTGCCACGATTTCCTCTGTGAAAGCCGTGCGCTGATACGTTTTGCTATTATACAAAATCTGCAAATACTCGCGTGTGTCGTAATTCAAATCACGCATCAAGTCTTCGAGATAGCTCATCAAGGCAGGGTTAGAATTCACCGTCTGATCTGTCAGCTCATCCAACGCCCCCAGTATCCCCACCCCAAATACCCGCTTCCACAATCGGTTGGCAATCACCTTGGTAAAAGTAGGGTTATCTGACGAAGTCATCCAATCTGCATAGGCTTCCACCTTGTCCTCTGCACCATCGATATCGATGGCACCTCCAAACATCGTTGCCTCACTCACTTTCGACTTCGGCTTAGCATCATCATACTGGTAATCATGCGGCAACAAAAGCTTGCGCTTGTTCTCGCTGACGCTGGTGTAGCGTATCGGACGGTAGAGATCCTGCGATGCCCGACGCAGCAAAGTGTATTCGGTGTCTCGCATCCCCCGCAGATCCTTACGCGCAAGTTTCTGTGCCTCTTTTTTATCCAAATCAGAATACTTCTCTTTGATCAGTTTTTTCGTCTGCTCACGCGCTATCTTCTGTATTCGTTTATTGAAAGCTTTGCGATTTTCCGTCGTATAACGGTTGGCATCTACGTTAAAAGTGAAGGCTGCCATTTTAAAATAATCCATCTGCGACCACTTATCAAAGGGGTGATCGTGACACTGAGCGCACTCCAATCGAGTGCCTAGAAAAATACGCACCGTATTCGACATATTATCCAAAGGCATGCCACGATCACGCTGATAATAACCAATCGCCCCATTCTCCCACAAATGTCCTCGAGCCGACACCAACTCCTTCACAAACTGGTCGTAAGGTTTGTTCTCCCGCAAAGCACTCTTTACCCACAAGCGATAAGCCGCCTCCGCTTCGGTAGCGGCACCTCCCAAGCGAGCGTTGATGCGCAATATATCAGCCCAGTAGTTATAGTTATGACTGACAAAACCTTCAGAATTAAGCAAACGCCTAATCAAACCCGAGCGCTTGTCCGTTGATTGAGATTCATTGAAAGCCTGAGCCTCTGCCAAAGAAGGAATGCGCCCGATCACGTCCAAATAGATTCTTCGCAAAAAGATCTCATCTCTGATCTCCGCATTGGCAGTGACCTTATGTTGCTGATAGTTTTTCTCGATCAAGCTGTCGATTTTTTTACTAGCATCAGAAGCGACGATGACCTCTGTCGCTTCGAGCTTCGCTAGTGGCAGCCCCTCGAATAAAACCAGAAAGCCCAAAACTGCACCGCAGATGGGGTTTTTATAAAATGGAACGGTCATAACAGGCATAGGGGTGAAATTAAATCAGGGGCTTTGTTTGAAATATGGATCACTCGGCTCAAATTGAACAGGAATTTATAACAACAGTATAATATCACATCAGCTGAAAATCATTCAAGCAAAACGACTTACGCAATCACGCTACCGTTGTCACAAAAATCTAACACCGTTTTGTGTTGACGGTTGCGCAGAATCTACGTATTTTCCTTTTTTACTCAAGATCAAGCAATCAAAACATCATGGAACCACATCGCGGAACACTTATTCTCATACTCGGCATCTTAGGACTGGTCGTTTGTCAACCTTTCGGCATTGCCGCATGGATCATGGCAAATGGTGATCTCAAAAAAATGGCAGCTGGTCAAATGGATCCCGAAGGTGAGTCACTCACCAAAACAGGGAAGATCTGCGGCATTATTGCTGTGGTCTTAATTGTCGTCGGCATCGTATTGTTCGGACTGATGATGGTTCTCGGCCTCGGAGCAGGATTGATGCAAGGCGGATTACAAACGCAATAAGCACTTACTGCTGAGCTTTAATCACAAAATGAACAGCCCCTCTGCTACGAGCGGCGTCACCAAACCGTGGCTCATCGCCACGGTTCTTTGGTTTATAAGCGTGGCGGCATTCACTTGGCTGAATCTCTATCAGGGAACCAGCTACACCATCTGCCCGCTCAAAACCCTCACCGATATTCCCTGCCCAGGCTGTGGCGGTACCCGCGCCGTGCTCGCCCTCAGTAAAGGCGACATCGCGCAGGCATTTCTCTTCAACCCCCTGACCACACTGCTGCTACTTTTATCCCCCGCCATTCTCTACGCTTGGTTCAACAATCGCCAACGCCCTATCGCAGAACGCTGGTATCCCAAGAAAACTTTCTGGATCATCATCACCGTCTTGGTTCTCGCCAATTGGTATTTCGTCTTAAAAAATCTGCCCTGAAACGCAGGATTCCACATTTTCTACTTTATAAACCCCTTGTTTGGTGAATGATTCGCCTCGCCCTAGATCAAGGCGCACAACTATCCATGAATCAGGAAACCACATCCACCACCGAGCCAAACAACAAAGATTTCATTCGAGAAATCATTGACCAAGATCTCGAATCAGGCAAACACAGTGCCATTGTCACCCGTTTCCCCCCCGAACCCAACGGCTACCTGCATATCGGCCACGCCAAATCGATCTGCTTAAACTTTGGCATCGCAGAGGAATACAAAGGACGCTGTCACCTACGCTTCGACGATACCAACCCCGCTAAAGAAGATCAAGAATACGTCGATTCGATCAAAGAAGACGTTCGCTGGCTCGGTTTTGATTGGAAAGAAAACCTCCACTTTTCATCCGATTATTTCGATCAACTCTACGACTGGGCAGTGCATCTCATCCGTGAGGGCAAAGCCTACGTCGATGATCTCAATGTCGAAGACATGCGAGCTTATCGTGGGTCACTCACCGAAGCTGGCAAAGATAGCCCTTTCCGCACCCGCAGCGTCGAAGAAAACTTAAACCTTTTTGCCGCCATGAAAAACGGTGATTTTGACGAAGGAGCCAAAGTCCTGCGTGCCAAAATCGACATGGCACATCCCAATCTCAACATGCGCGACCCCGTGCTCTACCGCATTCTCAAAAAGCACCATCACCGCACAGGCAATACATGGTGCATCTACCCCAACTACGACTTTACCCACGGCGAGTCCGATGCGCTCGAGCACATCACTCACTCGCTCTGCACCTTAGAGTTCGAAAACCATCGCCCACTTTACGAGTGGTTCATCGACAACCTGCCCGTGCCGAGTCAGCCCCGACAAATCGAGTTCGCTCGCCTCAACCTCACCTATACGGTGATCAGTAAACGCAAACTGCTGCAACTAGTCGAAGACCAACAGGTCAGCGGCTGGGACGATCCGCGCATGCCGACCCTCTCAGGCATGCGTCGTCGTGGTTACACTCCAGAGTCTATTCGCCATTTTTGTGGCCGCATCGGCATCACCAAATTCAACGCCACCACCGACGTTGCTTTACTAGAACACAGTCTGCGCGAAGACCTCAACCTAAACTCGCCACGCGTCATGGCGGTGCTCGACCCGATCAAAGTGGTCATCACCAATTACCCCGAAGATCAGGTCGAAGAAATGGAAGCCGCCAATCACCCTGGTGACGAAAGTTTTGGCACTCGCAAGGTTCCCTTCTGTCGTGAGCTCTACATCGAACGCGACGACTTCATGGAAGACGCCCCGCGCAAATTTTTCCGCATGTCCGTCGGACGTGAAGTTCGCTTCCGCGCAGCCTATTTCATCAAATGCGAAGAAGTGGTCAAAGACGAACATGGAGAAGTCATCGAGCTGCGCTGCACCTACGATCCTGAGACCCGAGGCGGCAACAACCCACCAGACGGACGCAAAGTCAAAGGCACCATCCACTGGGTCAGTGCCCGCCACGCTATCGATGCCGAAGTGCGCATCTACGATCGGCTTTTCACTGTAGAGAATCCCGATAGCGAAGAAGGTGACTTCACCAATTATTTGAACCCCGACTCACTCAAAATCCTCACAAAGTGTAAACTGGAGCCATCGCTGACAACCGCCGCACCAGGTGATCGCTTTCAATTCGAACGCCTCGGCTACTTTTGTCGTGACAACAAAAATACCGACCAACTGGTCTTCAACCGCACCGTTCCCTTGCGTGATTCTTGGGGCAAACAACAGAGGAAATAAAACCTCTATTAAATTACCATCATCTAACCAACAAAGATATGAGTTATACTAAAAAAGCCCAAGACCTCGGAATCACCTTCAATTCTCAAGAACTCGGCTACCTCAACCTCTGCATCCAAACCGGCAATCTGCTGATGACCTCTGGCCACGTCAGTGATCAAAAAGGAATCCTTGGCAAAGACGTCAGTGTAGAACAAGAACACTGATATCGCTACAGCGACTTATTCCTTCTCTTCTATCAGTGCTAATCAGTGCAATCAGTGGTTTGTTTCAATCTTAAAAAACGTCGTGTAGCGCGCACGCAACAAAAAGGCGGACTGAAAAGTCCGCCTTTTTTGTTTTTATATTCATCCACCACAGCCGCTTCAAGCAGGCTCGCTAGCCTGCTCAGACTTCGCCTGCTTGCGCAATTCCTTCTTCAAGCGTTTCTCGGCTCCGTCTCTAGCAGACAGAATCAATCCTGCTGCCATCACCAAAGTCTCCCCGCCCCAGTAGATTCCTAGGATCAGCCACAAGCCGTCGGTGAAACCGTAACTATGCAAACCCACTCCGAGGTTGTTCACCCCCCACCAAGAAAAGACAATCACCATCGCTAAGAAAACCGAAAGCACATTCACTCCGATCTCGCGAACGTAGCCGCCCGCACGTGCGTGAATGACAACCAGACACCACAAGACGATCAACAAAGCTCCGTTCTCCTTAGGGTCCCAGCCCCAGAAACGACCCCAAGAATAGTTCGCCCAGATACCACCTAGCACCGTGCCGACTAAAGAGAAGAACAAAGCAAAACAGATCGTTCCATATGCCATGCGAGAGATATCGCGATAATAATCTCGGTCATCCTTTTTGAAACGAAACAATCTGCCAAGCAAGTAAATATGCGAGAAAGCAGCTGCCACCAGTCCCGCACCATAGCCGATATTGATCGCCACCACGTGAGTCAACAGCCAGAAGTTTGAATCCAACACTGCCTGCACAGGATCCATGTTATCCGCAGCATCCTTCATCTCATATTTCAAGGACAACAACATCCCACCAGCACCCAGGATAACTGCCAGCGCCAACCCAATGCGTTTCTTAGTCATCCACTCGATGATCAGGCAAAGCACCACGGAAAAAGCCGTGATAAATAGCACCGTATCGTAAAGGTTGGTCATCGGAGCAGGGCGATCACGGATCATTCCACGAACGATCATGCCCCACACAATCAATAAGGTCGCCACCACAGCACCTCCTGTTGTGACTTTGCTGAGCAACTTCGCTGTATTGCCATCTGGTCTCAACCACGAAATCGTTAACAGAACAAAGCTCAAAACAAAGATGATCATCGAATAGAAAAACAAATCCCAACGGTAGTATTTCAATTCCAATGCCACCGTGCCACCTTGATCGCGCCGCGTCGCCGCCGCGTTCACCTTATCTCGGAAACTTGTCAGTGCCGTCTTGAATTTTTCAGGCTCAGATGCCGCTGTCACCATCGCCTCCGCACTCGCGATCCAAGGGATCAAAGCTTCACGTTTGACTTTCTCTTCCGTAGCCTGTCGGATCACGTCCCCAAGTGACAGCCACTTGTCATCAGGATCCTCGCCCTCTGGTGGAATGATCGCAATCGCAGAGGAAAAGGTCGCCGATGCCAATAGCAGGCGATAGGTATTGCCGAGAATACGTTGCTCCGCATCCGAACTCTGCAAACCTCGTTGCATCTCCTGCATCAAAGTTTCAAACTTCACTTCTGGCATGTGTTTGATCAGTTCAGAAATGACGATGCCTTTCGCCAGTTCCCTCGCTTCTTCGTCAAACATATCGGCATTAAAGAAATAACCTTTTTTGCCAAATTCAAAATAAGCCATCAAATACTCAAACTCATTGACACTGCCGTTGAGTTGCAAAACCAAGGTCTGAATCCTATCCAGACTGTCGCGATCCTTAGCCTGCATTTCACGGTATTTGCCCCCCAACTCACTGAGCTTAGCTCGCGCGACCACCAATTCGTTATACGAGTATTTATCTCGTTTCTTTTTCGGCGTGATCCCTAAGGCGATCGCCACATCGGAATCGTTGATCCGAAAAGTCGGGTAATGTTTGGCTTGCTCGGTGCGGAAAAACACATCCATCAACCACTGCGTAGGAGTCAGTTTGATCTTCTGCGAAGTCCCCTTCTCCTTATCCGTGAGCACAAAGCTCATGCCACGCACCTGATGCATACGAAACATCGCAAAGCGTGCAATCGAATCCATCGGCTTGATCCGCCCACCATCCTGGACAGGCAGCGATGCAAACAGATCCACCGTCTCCTTATCCCAAGGGGTGTAAGTCGAAAAGTCTGGAGAAGCCTCCACCTCAACCGCCGCTTGAAGCCCTACAAGCCCCATGGTCAGGACTACTAAAATTCCAAATACTCTTTTCATGAACGCTGCTTTGCTTGAGTTTTTCGCTGCCTTTTTAAGTAAGTCCCCAACTGAATCAAGAAGTGGATCAATAGTCCCACTCCACTGACAATCAACGAAGCCAAAGGCCAGTGATCCGCTGGGTTTTGCATCACCGCAAACACCGTGTACATGCGCTGGTCACCCTTATCATCCGAGCCCGCAGGTCCAAAACTCGACTGGAAAAACGTATAACCTTTATGACGCAGAGGCTGATTCATCGAAATCCGCACATCACGCTCAGTGCCGTTTTCCAATTTAGTGACATCCGAACGATACACCCTCGCCCGCTGAGTGCCGGGAAAATACTCAAAGTGAAAGTCGCGCAATTTGATCTCAAAAGGAACCTTCCATTTTTCTTTCACCAACTTCACCGCCCAGCGTTTGCCATCACGCTTCAAAGTATAAGGAGCCACATCGCCGCCCCACAAAATCGCTTCCACCTCACCGGCGTCCTTGCCCGATTCGGGAAAAGACACATACATGCCAGGTAGATTTTGCTCAGCCTGCTTGGCAGGTTTCATCGACATCAGCTTGTAACCATCTATCTCCTTGCCCGCCGCCGATGCCGCCATCGGAGCACCCGCTGGGATCGGCATTGAGTTGACCTCTCTGCCATGCACCACAAAATCAAAAGGCAGCTCTTCGGCGGTGAACACCCGCGTCTGCCCCGAAGCTATACGATCAATCTGCTTGGCAGGAATCACCAAAGCTTCACTCACCTTGCCCTCCTCATCCACTGGCATGATATCCAACTGCCATTCAGTGTAACTTTCAAATTCGGAAGCTTTATCCCCCTCCCAAATCATCATCGCTCCGTAGTGTTTGAACTGCAGCCCAATCGCCCCGCCGACTAACAATAACAAAATCCCCCCATGAGCAATCAACAGCCCCGCGCCTTTCCAGCCCTTGCGCATTTTCAGTATCGCCGCCGAGAGGATGTTGAAAAACAACACCCACATCAACAAGCGCACACCTGGGATCAAAGGCAGGTCCATCCCCGCTACCTCGTACCAGACAAACAGCGAATCAAAATAACGCTTCTGAGTTTCATACAATCCATGCTCAACCTGCTCAAGCGTTCCCAGCAAAGTAAGAATAAAGAACAGAAACAAAACCACGCAGGCAAGCCCAAACGAAGAAGTGAATTTCAAAAGCCGTGTCCACGGTGTCACAGGTTTTTTACTCATTCGACCCTCCTTTTACCAATTTAAGTGATTCACAAAACTGAGCGAAATTCTTTTCATGCTCAATCAATAAAGCTTTTGGACCTGTCATTTTAACAAAAAACGAAACATCCGGCATCGAAAGCACCAAGCCCACCATGCGGTAATCGGGTTTTGCCTCTGGCGAGCCCATGCCTTTGAAAGAACCATCCAGCTCAACATAAGTGGACTCCATACCAAACAACAAACGTTTAGGTAACTTCTCAATCTCTTCCGCCGATATTGGCTTCAGCCCCATCTGTCCGCGCCAACGGTTTAGATTAGCCACCAGGCCACCTCCCACACGCGACACATAACACTGCCCCTCGCTCTCCTTACCAAAACTAAAATTCAATGAACGAAACTGAGTAGTCGCTTCCTTTTTCCAACCATCAGGTAGTTGATAAGCCAACGGCGCGCTCTCCGCACGATCATGATTGTGCTCACCCTCAGCATGATTATGTCCACTGTGATCCTCCTCACCAGGCATCCCCATCATCTGACGCACCATCGAAAAACGTTCTTTGCTAGTAGCATCTAGTGCCAGCTGACGTTCTTTTTCAGAAAGCTCTCTCTTCTCCGTGATGACTATCGGTCGACTAGCAGAATCGCAGCCGTTCAATGCCAAAGAAAGCAGGGGCAATATATATAACAATTTTGATGACATGATCACTAGACCTGTAGTCTCACCCCCATCAGCGAGCAAGGAACAAAGATCAAAAAAAACCTTTCAGCGAGACCTCTACAGTGTGGAAAATGCGTCACCATAATTCTGAAATGTCTGCTAATACGTAGAAAATATCGGAAAACTGCAATTATTACTGCTTTTTATGAAAATTCTACTTGTCTTAATAGTTAATACTTCTTAAGTTTCGATTATGAAACTGACTTATGCCCTCATTTTCTCGGCTTGCGCCTTCACCAGCTCTAGCCTTGTAACAACCAACACCATTGCAGCCCAAGCCTCGTCCGGAGAGGTCAAGGCCAGCAATGCCAGCTTATTGATGCAACTTTCCCAAGAGAAAGCCAAAGTCAGCAAACTAGAAGCCGAAGTAGCCGCTCTACACAAAACGGTGGATTCACTCAAAGCCATGATCGGCAAAATTGGCAACACCTCTGCTCTAAGTGCTGAAGGCTTGCCTAGCAAATACACCATCAAAGCTGGCGAAACCATCACCCAGATCGCCAACCGTCACCATATTTCCCGCGAGCAACTGATGCAGATGAACGGCATCGGCGAAAACCAACAAATTTACATCGGCGACGAACTGCTCATCCCAGCAACTCCAGTCGCAGCAAGCAGCGAAGTAGTCGTAGTAGCTGACACCAGTGGTGAAAAGCAGAAACAAGAAAAAACTCAAAGCCCTGCACCGACTCCAGCTCCAACACAGCTAGCCGTCACCACTACCTCGACTTCTGCTAAAAAAGCACCCGCCAAATCCACCACGATCGCTTGGACGCAAAAGGAGAAAACTGAACCAGCCAAAGAGGAAATCAAAAAGGCACCTGCAAAACAAGCTCCACCCGCAGTGATCGAAGTGGCTAAGGTGGAAAAAACTAAAGCTCCTAAGAGACAAAGCCAAAAAGAAGAAAAACCTCTCACTCTCGTAGAGTTTGAAAAAGCAGTGAAAGCCTCTACGCCCAAAGAAAAACCCGAAGTGGCTAAAGTAGCGCAAAAAACTGACAGCAAAAAAAGCACACCAAAAGTGCTCGCAAAAACAGAAAGCAGCAAAGGCTATTCCGAATACACCATCAAGTTTGGTGACAATCTAGGCAAGATCGCCAAAAAACACGGCATCACCATCGGCGCTCTGATGAGCTTCAATGGCATCACCAATCCTGACAAGATCAGCGGCGGTCAAAAACTCGAAATCCCTTCTAAAGAAACCGCTAAAAGCCTATCCAAAGTCAAACCCGCTTCCAGTTCTGATACAGCGACTCTCGCAAAAACTGGAGACAAACCTACTGCTGAAGACGATTTAGGCATTTACACAGTGCAAACAGGAGACACCCTCTACGAATTGGCACGCGACTTTTACACAACTGAGAAAGAATTGCAACGCTTGAACCAAATGGGCAGCAGCAGCAAAATCATTCCAGGGCAAGATCTGATCGTTCCTACCAGCGAATATTTCAAAAAAAGAGATCTCGCCACCAACTGAGATCGCTCAGACTCAACCGCTCCCCGACGCATGCTCCCCCCCCATCGCCTGCTCTCGATCACAAGTCTGCTGTTGATCCTTTTCTATTTCAATGCCGGAGCCCAAGCCCAGCAAACAGCCTCGTCCGATTCCTTGGCTGAAAAAATTCAGCAAGCTTTCAAAGCGGCAGACTATACCCAAGTCATCAGCTTAACAGAAAAGGCTCACACCACCTCGAGCTTAGCACAACAAGCACGATCAGCCGCCTTCGAGCGTCGTGGAGAACAAGCCTTCTTTAATGGCAAAATGAATAACGCCATCGCTGACTTTGACAGCTACATCGCCCTCAACCCATCTAGAGAGCCGCATCACTGGCAAAGAGGTATCGCCTACTACTACGCCAAACAATATCTGCAAGGCAAGTCCCAGTTCGAAGTCCACCAGACCGTCAATTCACAGGATGTCGAGAACGCCGTCTGGCACTTCCTCTGCGCCGTCCGCTGCCCTGGAGCCAAGATCGACGACGCACGAAAAACCTTCATCCCCATCGACAGCGACCAACGCATCCCGATGAAAGAGATCCACGCCCTCTTTGCTGGTAGCGGCAGCCCAGAAGCTGTGATTGCCGCCGCGCAATCAGGCTCTCCCGACGCACCGACCTTACGCAATCAACTCTGTTACGCACACCTTTATCTTGGACTCTATTACGAAGCCCTCGGCGAAACACAAAAATCAGCCAAACACATCCGCCTAGCCGCCACCGACTACAAAATGCATCACTACATGGGCAAAGTCGCCCAAGTCCACGCCAAGCTGCGAGGCATCGAATAGAAGTTTTACTTTTGGCTAAGTCTGTTGGAGAGGCTAGTTGTAGTTCAACTCCCCTTTGGAGTGCTCGGGCTTGACCGAGCTTTACGATACTCCACCAGACTCCCGACTCCACCCCAAGCTCACATTCCCTCGCTACCACAGTCAAAAAAAAGCTGCGTCAAGCCGCAGCACTCCATAGTTTAGAGCTCCCTACTTCTGCTGAAACGCATACAAATGGGATTGCGTCATGATATAAAGCGCTCCATTCGCTGCCACAGGAGTCGAATAAATAGGATTAGGGAAATCCACCGTCGCCAACTCCTCTTTTTCTTTACCAGCTTTCAGGATGATCAACTCCCCATCCTCCGTGCCGATGAACACCTTGCCGTCCACGACCAAGGTAGAAGCCCAGATATGGCTCAGCGTATCGTGCTCCCATAACAACTTCCCGCTATCGGCATCTAGGCAAAAAACCCGCCCCGCATAGTCAGCGATATACAGCAGTCCATCGACAATCGAAGGACTAGAGAGCGAACGCCCCAAATCCTGAAATCGCCAGACCACTGCATCTTCCCCACTACCCTTACTCGGATCAATACAGGTCAATGCCCCCACCCCTTCACCATTTTCCGGGTCTTGCCCAATCGTCACATAAACTCTATTTTTGTAGATCACCGGAGAGGCGATGATTTCGCTCGGTCCAGGGTAACTCGCGTATTTGATTTTTTTCCCCTTCTCATCCAAACGATACTCTTTAGCGTTGCAATCGACTTTCCACAGTTCCGGCAAAACCATGAAACCATCTTTGTCTTTTACCCCCACCGTGCCAAAACCGTAACACCAGCCGTCTCCACCGCCAAAAACCACCGTCTTCTTGCCCGCAACTTCGCCATAGGCAGGCGAAGACCAGTTGCAGTGAAAGGTGCGCTCACTGATACCTGCAGCTTCCTCGCCCACTAACTTTCCAGATTCCACGTCGAGCGAAATCAAAGTCGGAGAAAGAGGTTGCTGGATATTGAGATGCGACCAGTCCATACCGTTGGAAGTGCTGGCAAAAACTTTGCCATCGCCTAACACCACCGAACTACTCGCGATGTTATGCGGAAAAGCCCCCGCATCATCCATCATATCAAGTCCCCATATAATGTCGGCATCCGTATCACCCACCGCCACTGCTTTGGCAGTACCTTTAGCGATTCCATTCAAGCCTCCAGCCATGTATTTGCCCTCTTCTTGAAATGTACCATCATTGCCATCACTCAACCCAGCGGTATCAAACTTGATCACCTCGGCGCGATTGGTCACCACGTAACCGTATTTGCCCACAATCGTCGGCGAAGAACAAATCCCCAAAAACTCCCAGTCATTGACCTTGCCCGAAGGCAACTTTGGAACCGTCAATTGCCACAAAAACTTGCCAGACTTTTCATCGAAACACATCACCACGCCGCGATCACCTTCAATCTTAGCATTGCGCGGATTAGCATTGTTCGTCCCGACAAAGACCCTGCCTCCAGAAACCGTCGGGGTTCCATAAGATTGATCCCCCAACTTAACGATCCATTTGGCATTGGTCGCCGTCTTGACGTCGATATTACCATCATCTAGCTCATCTCCCGCCGAAATATCTACAGGGATATTTTTCTCAGGAGAAACCATGTTCTTACTGCTGTCATGCCCCCACTGCCCCCAATCAGCAGCTCCCGTCTTATCCTCTGCATCAGCGGATTGATGGTAAACCAGCCACGAAAAACTCATGGCGAAAAGGACGTAATAAAAACTAGGGGATTTCATGATGGTATATTCTGATTGTAAAACTGACTCGTTAATGTTTTTCCTCCTCAAGACCTCACCGTCAAACTCCAACGATCCAAGTGACTTGCCCACTTACAGGTTTAATCGCCGCTGCAGGATACGTGCTACCTCCAGCGAAAATTTCCTGCATGATCTTACGTTTTTTATCCCCATTGATCAAAAACAAGACTTCTTCAGCAGCATTGATCAAAGGGTAAGTCATCGTTAGACGCCAACTGTCTTGACTCGGAGCAAAATTCTCAATCACCCAACGAGAGGATTCATTCAAAGCCTTCGAACCAGGAAACAACGACGCAGTATGCCCGTCTTCCCCCATGCCGAGCAATACCAAATCATGCTTAAAAATGACCTGTCCACTCTGCTCAGCCAAATCTCGCAATCGCTGTTCACACTTCGACGCTGCCTCAGCGGCATCCAGTTCGCCTTCTATGCGAATAACATTTCCAGAAGGAACATCAGCGACATCTAACAGTGCCTCACGCACCATCCGGTAATTGCTCTGCATATCCTCGGACCCCACACAGCGCTCGTCTCCAAATGTGATCAACACTCGATCCCAATCGATATCCTTACGCTCAGCTAAAGCTCGATAGATAGGTGCTGGAGTGCTGCCTCCACACAAACTCAGGCTGAAAACTTCGCCTTGTTTTTGTTTTTTTAAAATCTTCGCCGCAATGCACTCACACGCATCACTCACAAAATTCTCGGTCTCGATCACTTCCGCCATAATTTTCTTTATTCTAACTCCTGAATTCTAACTTCTAACTTCTTCTTCACATCACCATGCCACCATCCACCGTCAAAACCTGCCCAGTGATATATCGCGCGTCCGCACTCGCCAAAAACAACACACTCGCCGCAATGTCCTCGACCTGCCCGAAACTCTTGAGCGGTATCTGTTGCAATATCTCCTGCTGCTGATCTTCACTCAATTCATTGGTCATGTCCGTCTCAATGAAACCAGGCGCTATCGCATTGACCGTCACCGCTCGCCCTGAAAACTCTTTGGCGAGAGCTTTGGTCAAGCCGATCAGCCCCGCTTTACTAGCAGCGTAATTCGCCTGACCAGCAGCACCCATCAATCCTATCACCGAACTGATATTGATGATCCGAGCTCCTTGTTCTTTCAACAACTTGCGTTGAAAAGCCTTCACCGTATTAAACGCTCCTTTGAGATTGGTGTCCATCACCACATCCCAATCCTCCTCCTTCATCCGCAGCGCCAAGCCGTCACGAGTGACCCCCGCATTGTTCACCAAAATACTCACAGGTCCCAAATCTTCGATAATCTGCTTACCCACCTCAGCCACAGCGGTGAAATCAGCAATATCCACGGCATACGCTTTAGCGCTGCCCGGCCCACTTGCATTCATCTCATCCGCAGCGCTCTGCGAATTAGCTTCGGTGCGGCTCAACACCGCCACCTTGGCTCCTCGCGCCACAAAACTCGCGGCTATTGCTTTACCAATGCCGCGTCCAGCTCCAGTCACCACTACGGTTCGATCTTGAAATTCACTCATAGCTATTTTTCACCTCGCATGACACTCTGTGCAAGGTCAAAGTCTAGCATTTGCAAAAATAGCACGCACTCACCCCTCCACATGATGACTGCTATGCACCGCATCATGATCCTCGATCGATTCCAAATGAGTCGTCAGATGCACGTCCCCCAGACAGGCCTCAGCCACCGCCTGCTCTATCTCTGTAGCAAGCGCATGAGCATCTCGCAACAACATGCCTTCCGGAAAAAGCAAGTGCACCTCCGCCCACAACGAATCCCCTAGATCGCGAACACGCAACTTGTGAAACTCCATTTCATGCAAACGAGTTTCTTTATCCAATATCTGCTCCAATTCCAGCTTCACTTTCGGCTCCACACGATCCATCAGACCATGCACCGAACGAGACATCAAATGTAGCCCCACCCAAGCCATGTTCAAACCTACTGCACCGGCACAGATCGGATCCCAGTATTTCCATCCTGTGACCCAAGTCAGCACCAAACCAATGATCACCCCCAAACTCGTATAACAATCTGCCAATACATGTTGCCCGTTAGCTTCTAAAACAATAGAGCGCTGTTTTTTTCCCGTCTTGAGCAAATACAAACCCACTACCCCAGTCAACACCACCACCACACCCGTAAACCAGAGCCCCACATCAGGACGACTTATTCTCGGTTCACGAATCAGATCTTTCACCGCTTCAAATGACACAAATAAAGCTGCAGCCGTGATCAAAGCCCCTTCCACGCCCGACGAGAAAAAAGCAATCTTGGCGTGTCCGTAAGGATGAGTTTCATCCGCAGGTTTGAAAGATAATTTTAAGCTGAAATAAGCAAAACCCACCGCCACGATATGTACCACCGACTCCGCAGCATCACTCATCACCGCCACCGATTCGCTATACCAAGCACCCGCCCCTTTGAATACCAGCATCACCACCCCCAATGCCAAAGAAATGCGCATCGCAAACATCAACTGCGCATGCTCTTCCTGACTCCGTGACTTGATTCCCTCCATTACTAAGCTTGTTTTATCTTATCTGCGTTCATTTGCCTTCGGGTCATTTCCTCCGGCTATCTCCGCTTCGCTCCGGTTGCGTCATCTGCGGTTCCCTTCCTACTCCTATTCATTCACCTCAAAATACAAAATAGAAGCCGAGGTGCCTTTGCTTTTTTTTCCTTTTTGATCGCTCAACCTCAGAACCAACTGATGCCTACCTGCAGATAAATCATCGGCAAAAATCACACTACGCGGGTAGTTCAAACCGCCGCTGTGTTGGTGATACAGATCCACCAACTTCCACTCAGAGCCATCCACACACACCTCAACCTTCCCCGCGTCCGGACCAGCTAACACAAAAGCCCCAATCGCTCTGCCCAGAAAATTCAGATACAAAGTGCTTCCAGGTTCATCCGCTCGAAGCACTTGGTAAGCTTCATAACGAGAACGAATCCCCCCCATAGGCAGTAGTTCTTTCCCAACCTTGCCGTATTTCCATCCTCCCAACCAATAAGCATCCTGCACATCCACAAATTTACCTCCAGCATAATTGCCTCTCTCCATTGGTAGCGGCAAGACATGCGCCTTGATCCCCTGATCACCTTGGGCAAACTCCCCCTTCATCCCACGCTGCAAAGCAGAGGTGATCATATTGCTCGCCACCTGATAACCAAAAGGCTTAGGATGAGTGCCGCCATAATCCTTCCACTCATAACGTCCCGCCTTCACCGCGTCCGCCACCTCCGCAGCCACATTGACAGACGTGATCCCATAATGCTCCGCCACCGCCTCATGGGCAGCGATCGTCAACGGCACCTCGCCCTTGAGCAAAGTCTCCAACATTTCCGGATTCACGTATTGCACCATCAGGATATCCGCCTGCGCTTGCGCTTTTCGCAAATGCCTAACGATACCTTCCATGCCTTGAATACATTCTTTACGCGTATGGAAGGCATCCTGATCATCATTGACGGCAAATTCGACCATCAACAAATCCACCCTGCCATCTACCAAAACATCCTTAGCAAAACGAAAGGCCCCAGTGGTCGAGCAAGTCGAAGCGATGCCCGCATTGACAAATTCAAAATTCGCCTTGGGAAACTTTTGTCTCAACCACTTCGGCACTTGAGCAGAGTGCCCATGTTTCGCCTCTGTAATCGAACCGCCCAAGGTAACCACACGAGTAAGCTCGCCAGATTCTGCCCGTTGTCGAAACCGTTGAAAATCACCACGCATTTTCACCCGAGCATTATCCAAAGCAATATCAGCTCTGGCATCCAGCTTTTCATCCACAGCCAGCAAAGATGGCAAGCCCACTAAAAAACCTAATCCAATAATGATCAAAAAATTCAACTTCATACTATTTTCTCATACAAACTCTTGACCATTAAGCAGCACGACCCGACTTTTTGCAATCCTATAACTCACATCGCATGAAATCCCTCTATCTGTTCAAACTCCCCCATCGAGCACCTTCATGGATCCAGCCGCAAAAGACTTTTTGAACAAGAGGCAACAGAGAGCACTGAACATGCCCCGCCACACCTGCTTCAGCCATCTCAGAACCTCACCGTTTTATATGAAGTCACCCCGTTCACCAATACAGGCTGATAATACAAGCCGTTAAAGAGGTAATAAACAGCTCCATTCACCGTGGTTGCAGTCGCCCCAGGAGGCAAAGTAGGCACAATCGCACCCACCGGAGGCTCAGCGATCACATACCCCTCATCCACTGGCTGGTAGTAAGTTCCTCCATAATACGCATACGGAGCACCACTGACATAAACGGTCGAATAGCCTCTCGGCGGAGTAGCAATCGCTGCGCCAACCACAACACCAGCTGCCACGCCTACCGCCACTCCGGCAGCCACACGAGCTCCATGATGCACCGGTCGACCGTGATAACCATGATGCCGATTGACATCCACATCCACATGACGCGACCTATTCACATGCACATTACGATTGACGTGTGTGCTGCGGTTAACCGTTGTGCTACGACTGACACTCCTATGCCCCCCACCACGACTGACACTACGACTGCGACTGACACTACGCCCGTGAGGACGCGCATCGGCGACGATAAGTGAAAAACCTAGCACAGCCACGGTGACTAAAGAAAACAAGTTATGAGATTTTTGATTCATGATCTATCTTGGTTAGAGTTATGGTTCTCAGCTTATTTTGCAGACGCAGCTTCTTTTTTAGTTTCCTTTTCATTTGGCAAGACTTCGATCTTAAGCAGACCATTAGACGAATCCAGCGAAAACACATAAGCTGGCAACACCGTGGCCGTATCCCAATCCCTGAACAAAGCAATGAACTGTGGGCGCCCCTGTTCCTCTTTGAAAGTAAGCACTATTTTTTTGATAGTAGGCTCTGCTCCATCCTTGACCCACGCTTGCCAATCCACAGCTTCTCCTTG